>CAYFSC010000044.1:2968-18749 GCA_964345695.1 uncultured Rhodothermales bacterium
CGTTCCTCCGATGCGTCCCGAGCGTTCATACGTCCCGAGCGCCCATGCCTCCCGACCCGAAAGATCCTCACGAACCCTTTCCGCAGGCCTGCGTAAAGGACAAGCTATTTTCGCTAGGTACGCAATGCTGTCGGAGGCCACGCATGCTCGATGATGTTCTTACGTTGGTGGAGGAGAACGAGCGGTTCCTGATTACCACCCACATCAGTCCTGACGGCGACGGGCTGGGGTCGGAGCTGGCTCTGGCGCGCTTTCTCCAGAAGCGGGGCAAGCACGCCACCATCTTGAACAGCGACGACTCGCCATACACGCTGGACTGGCTGCCGGGCATCGACGACATCGAAATTTTCGACGGTTCCCTCAACCAGCACGAACTCGTCGCGAAGGCCGATGTCGTGTTCATCCTCGACACGAACGACGAGGAGCGCCTGGGCCGGATCGGGTCGATGGTGCGTCAGTGTGCCGGGGCAACGGTGCTCGTGGATCACCACATGGATCCGGAGCCGTGGTTTGATCTGAAGTACGTCGAGAACACGGCCGCCGCAGCGGGCGAGCTCGTGTACAACATCATCGCCGGCATCGACCCGTCCCTCATCGACGCTGAGATTGCCACGGGGCTCTACACGGCGATTGTGACGGACACCGGCTCGTTCCGCTACAGCAACGTCTCGCCCGGCCTTCATCGCAGCGTGGCCGACATCCTGGAGCGCGGCGGCATCGAACCGGCCCCCATCCACGAGCAGATCTACGACCGCCGGTCCATGCCGGGCCTGCGTCTCCTGGGGCGCATGCTCAACCGCATCCGGCTCCGCTACAACGGCCAGCTCGGCTATTCGGTCGTCACGCAACGAATGGTGGAAGACACCGGCGCAAGCTGGGAAGACAAGGACGGGTTCGTCAACTACGTGCTCTCCATCGAAGGCGTGAAGGCCGCGCTTCTCTTTTCGGAGGCCAACGACGGCGCCAAGATTAGCTTTCGCTCGGAGGCCGATGTGCGCGTCGACGAGTGGGCGCGCAGCTTCGGCGGCGGCGGGCATCGCAACGCGTCCGGCGCGTACGTGAAGCGCCCGACGTTCGAAGAGGCCATCGAGGACGTCGTCGAGGCAGCGCCGCGCCACATCGAGTTCGAAGACGCCCACGGCACGACCGGCGACGGCTTGTCGCCCGAGGATCAGTCGTACCTCGATCAGCTGATGGAAACGAAGTCGGAATAGGAGAGCTGCGGCGCGTTTGCCGTCTGCTGACGACGCAGGGACCCTACGGGTTCTCTGCAGACCGCCGCCAGGGGCCTTCTGTCTCCCGCCGTGAAGGCAACGTGATCTCTGTGCAATGGACTTGCGTTTCCGGAAGGGGAGCGCGAAGTCAACCGTAACTCTGTCCGCTTTCAGATTCAATGCCTGCTGCCCTCATGACCGTCACCGTTTCGACGGAGGCGCCGGTCGATCTCTCCGCCGACCTCCTTCTGGTTCCCCTCACTACGGACCCGGGCCGCCCGCTGCTGGAGACCCTCGCCAGCACGCTTCACGGTCCCCTCGTGCGTGCTGTGGACGACTTCTCGGGAGAGGCGGGCGATACGCTCGTCGTCTACCCAGAAGCCGAGGACACGTCCATCCGCCGCGTGGCGCTCGTCGGGATCGGAGCGGCGGACGCCCTGGACGACGAAGCGCTGCGGCGCGGGGGCGCCGGCGGGGCCTCCGTCGCGCATGACCTGGAGGCGGAGACCGTGGCCTGCCTGCTGCCCGATGCCGATCGGGACGAGGCCACCCTGGCACAATCGCTCGTCGAAGGGCTGGTGTTGGGCGGCTACCGCTATCGGCGCTACAAAACCGACACGGCCCCGGCCGGCCCGCAAACGCTCATGCTGCACGCCGGCGCCGGCCGCGATGCCGACGCCGTCCAGAGCGGCGCCGACCGTGGCCAGATCCTGGCGACCGCCGCGTGCACCGCGCGCGACCTCGTCAACCGATCGCCGAACGAAAAGACCGCCCGCGACCTCGCCGAGGCCATTCAGGAGTCGGGCGACGCGCACGGCTACGACGTGGACGTGTGGGACGAGGCGCGCATCCGCAACGCGGGCATGGGCGGCCTCCTGGCCGTCAACCAGGGCAGCGTCGAACCGCCCACCTTCTCGGTGCTCACGTGGGCGCCCGACGACGCCGTGAACGACGCGCCGGTGGTGCTGGCCGGAAAGGGCGTCGTGTTCGACACCGGCGGCCTGTCGCTGAAGGACACGAAAGGCTCCATGGACCTGATGAAGTCGGACATGGCCGGTGCGGCCGCCGTGATCGGCACGTTCGAGGCGCTGGCCGATCTGGACGTGCCCCTCCACGTCGTCGGGCTCGTGCCCGCCACCGACAACCGCCCGGGGCAGAACGCCTACGTGCCGGGCGACGTCATCCGCATGCACTCGGGGGCGACGGTCGAGGTACTCAACACCGACGCCGAAGGACGCCTGCTCCTGGCCGACGCGCTTTCGTACGCCCGGTCGCTCCAGCCCCAACTCGTCATCGACTGCGCCACGCTCACAGGGTCGGCCATCGTCGCGCTCGGCTCCGACGCCGCTGCGGTCATGACCAGCGAGACCGAGGACGCGGCGGAGCGTCTCTACGCCATCCAGCGCGCCGGCGAACGGTCGGGCGAGCGGGTCCATCCGCTCCCTATGTACGACGTGTACAAGGAGCAACTTGAAAGCGACGTGGCCGATATCAAAAATGTAGGGGGGAAGGAAGCCGGAGCGATCACCGCTGGCAAGTTCTTGGAGCACTTCACCGACTCCCCGTGGATGCATCTGGACATCGCCGGGCCGGCGTTCTTGCAGAACGAAAAGCCGTATCGCCCTAAGGGCGGCACCGGCTTCGGCGTCCGACTGCTCGCCACCTACCTCCGCGACTACGTGGCGACCTCGCAGAAAGCGTGACGGAGGGGGCACGGACGCGAGCAATGGAGACCCGGAACGCTGAACTCAGAACTCGAAACCCGGAACGCGAACATGCCCATTCAGCGCCCTACCTTTCAACGTCCCGAGCCGCCCACGCCCGACGCGGCCCGCGTTCGCATCGCCGTCACCCTCGGCGATCCGAACGGCATCGGGCCCGAGGTCGTCCTGAAGAGCCTGGACGATCCGGACCTGATTCCGGCGATGAGGCCGGTCGTCATCGGCTCGGCGCACGTGCTCCGCGTCCACGCCGACGTGCTGGGCTACTCCGATCTCAACATCCGCGCCGTCGACACGGTGCCGGACGAGATCCCGAAGGAGCAGTGCATTGTGCTAGACGTGGGCGAGGGCGGCGACCCGCCGGTGTCGTTCGGCGCCGTCACGCCGGGCGGCGGTGCCCTCGCGATGCGGGCCGTGGAGCGAGCCGTGGCCCTCTGCAAGGACGGAACCGTCGATGCCATGGCGACGGCACCCATCTCGAAAGACGCCATTCGCCAGGCGGGCTACGACGTGCCGGGCCACACCGAGTTCATCATGGAGCGGACCGGCCACCCGAAGACCACGATGATGATGGTGGCCGGCGGGCTGCGCGTCGGGCTCGTCACGGCGCACATCCCCGTTTCGCAGGTCGCTGAGGCCATCACGCAGGAGGCCATCCTGGAGAAGATCCGCGTCGTCGATGCGTCGCTCACCGACGACTTCGCCATTCCAGATCCGCGCATCGCCGTGCTCGGCTTGAATCCGCACGCGGGCGATGGCGGCGTGCTGGGATCGGAGGAGGACGCGGTGATCGAGCCGGCCATCGAGGCGGCGCGCACCGAGGGGTTCAACGTGGACGGCCCGTTGCCCGCCGACGGCTTCTTCGCCACGCAGCTCGACGCTGGCTATGATGCGGTGCTCGCCATGTACCACGACCAGGGCCTCGTGCCGTTCAAGGCACTGGCCTTCGATCACGGCGTCAACTTCACTGCCGGACTGCCTATCGTGCGCACGTCGCCGGATCACGGCACGGCCTACGGCATCGCAGGCAAGGGCATGGCGCTGCCCGGCAGCATGCGCAGCGCCATCGAGGTGGCTGCTGCGGTGGCCCGCCATCGCGCCTCCCGCGCAGAAGCGCACGCAGCATAGGAAGCGCAGGAGACTCGGAGGCCTGGACGCCCGCGAGGCACCGAGCTTCAGGAGCTGGAACGTTGTCGGAGACGGAAGGCGACATTCTCCGTTTTCTCTTCCGCTCCTCCATTCATCTACAGCGTTCGCAGCCTCCAGAGCGTTCCTGCGGAACTGCCCCTTCCCGTGCATGCGTTCGATGAGGCCTGTCCACACGCCGAACGCCTACACGTTGCGAATGTCCGCCCCCTACGACGCACTCGCTGCCGGCTACGACGCCGTGATGGCGCACGTCGACTACGAGCACTGGGCGCTGTACGTCCACGTCCTCTTGCAGCGCCATGGGTCGGACGTTGAGACGGTGCTGGAACTCGGTGGCGGGACGGGATCGCTGGCGCTCCATCTGCAGCCGCTCGGGAGCTACGACTATCTGCTCACGGATGGCTCCGCGGCCATGCTCCGGCAGGCCCGGCTGAAAATGGCGGAGGCCGACCGCCCGGTGCACGGCGTGCAGGTGGACTTCCGCGATTTCACGTTGGCAGACCTGGGCCGCGACGCACCGGTCGGCGCCGTCGTGCTCGTGTACGACGGGCTGAACTACCTTACGGAGGAAGGCGCGGTGGCGTCCCTGTTTCGCTGCGTGCACGACGCACTGCGGCCCGGCGGCGTATTCGTCGTCGATCAGAGCACGCCCGCGAACTCCGAGGACAATGCGGACGAGTTTGTCGACGAAGGAACCACCGACGACTTTGCGTACGTCCGCGAGAGCCACTACGACCCGGAGACGCGGCGGCAGGTGACGACGTTCGAGATTACCACCGACGACGGCACGGCGCGCGAGACGCACGTCCAGCACGCCTACACGCCCGGTGAAATCCGTGACCTGCTGGGCGCCTCTCCCCTCCGCACGGTGGCTGCCTACGACGGGCGAACGCTGGACGCGGCCCGCGCGCAGAGCCACCGCGTCCACTGGGTGGCGCGGCGGCCCGCCGGACCGGAACCCTAGCGACGGGTTCCGCGGCTGTTTGCACGTGCATCGGCCAGCGTCGACATTGCAGACCTCGCCCAACCGGCCCTCTCCTCCGCAGTCCTCGCGCTCCGTGATCGACCTCGACAACGTCACGCTCTCCTACACGATGCCCGACGGGTCGCGCCGGACCGTGCTGAACGACGTGTCGCTCCATCTGGACCGCTCGGAAGCGGCCTACCTGATCGGGCCGACGGGCAGCGGGAAGAGCTCCATCCTGCGCCTTCTATACATGGACGCCTTCCCCGACTCGGGCGTGGCGCGGATTGGCACGTACCGGTCCGACCAGATTAGTGACGACGACATTCCGTATCTCCGGCGCTCCATCGGCGTGATCTTCCAGGACTTCCAGCTCCTGCCCGACCGCAGTGCCTACGAAAACGTGGCCTTTGCGCTCCACACCACGGGCAAGCAGCGGTCTGAGGTGAAGAGCCGCACGCTGGAGGCGCTCACGCGCGTCGGGCTCAGTCACAAGCGCAATCAGTTTCCGCACGAACTCTCGGGGGGAGAGCAGCAGCGCGTCGTCATCGCTCGCGCCATTGCCAACGATCCCTGGGTGCTCCTGGCCGATGAGCCCACCGGGAACCTCGACCCCAGTGTCTCGGCCGACATCCAGGAGCTGCTGCTCGATCTCCATCGGAAAGGCATGACGCTGCTGATGGCCACGCACGATTACCGGCTCGTTCGCGAGTATCCCGAGCGCACGCTCGCGCTCATGAACGGGCAGGTGGTCGAGGTCGACCCGGAAACGCTGTAACCTGCTCGTGCAACCTCGTCAGGGAGGCCGTGCGAAAACGATCGCCCCTCCGGCGCTCGATACCGAGGAACCATACGGGCTGTCAGCTTGGTTTACAGGTAAACACAACGTCGCAGTGCCTTTCGATAGGATATTTGGCCCAATGGATCTTGAGTCTGGTCGCCCCCGTCATGAGCAAATCAGCGATTATCTGCGCGAGCAGATCGAGAGCGGAGAGTACACGGTCGACGAAAAACTGCCGTCCGAGAACGAACTCGGCGACGTGTTCGACGTCAGCCGGGTGACTGTTCGGCGGGCCCTCCAGACACTGGAGCATGAGGGCTACATCTACCGGCGGCAGGGGCTGGGCTCGTTCGTGCAGGAGCCGCGCACGGCGCAGGGATTGGTGCGCCTCACCGACTTTGCCCAGGACATGGCCCGCGCGGGGCTGGATGCCTCGTCGGTCGTGACGCACTACGAGCCGGAGTCGCTCCCGGCCGACGTGGCCGTGCACCTCGACGTGGAGGAGGGCACCACCACGCTGCGCCTCGACCGCCTGCGCCTTGCAGACGAAGTCCCGGTGGCGTTCGACCGTACCTGGTTGCCCGTGTTCTACGCCCATCTGCTGGAGGGCCACGATCTGGAGCAGCAGACGATCTACAGCATTTTGGAGTCGGAATACGACATCCCCATCCTGCGGGGACGGTACCGCATCACGGCCGCTTCGGCCGACGCCGCGCTGGCCGAGGCGCTCGACGTGGCGGAGGGCCACGCGCTGCTGCTCATCGAGCGCCTCTCGTTTACCCAGGCCGACAAGCCGGTGTACTTTCAGCGGCGCTATTACCGCCACGACCGTGTAACCTACGAACTGGAACTGGCCCGTGACACGGCGGCCCAGCCGCCCGAAGAAGGCATGCCGTTGCGCGACTTCGAGCCGGTATTCGACACGCGTCCGGAGGACGCGCCGGCAGAGTCCTGAGACGGCGCACGTCTCCCGCAGCACGGTCCCGCCACGGGTGCCAGTCAAAGGTCTGCGTCGTTGCCCTCGGGCGTGGCTTCATCGGAGGTCGGGGTCGCCTTCACCGTGAAGACCGGGCACGGGGCACGGCGGATTACGGTTTCGGCGACGGAGCCGAGCAGCATGCGGGACAGGCCGGTCCGTCCGTGTGTAGCGATGACGACCAGATCCACCTCCTCTTCGTCGGCCACCTCGACGAGTCGCCGTCCGGCGTGCCCGCTCACCACGCGCACATCGCGGACGTTGGTCGCATCCCTCAGGGCCGAGGTGGTCCGCTCGCGCACCCGTTCGGTGTCCACCTCGGTCGGCTCGACCTCGTAGACGACCGGCACGGTCAGTTCCTCGATGACGTGCACCGGGAGAATGTCGGCGTCGTAGAGCTGTGCCAGCTCTTGCGCGTAGCGGAGGGCGCGGTCGGCAGGTGCCGAGAAGTCGTGCGGCACCAGGATCGTGCGAATCGGGGCAAGCGGCACGTCGGCGTCGTCGAGCACGGTAAGCACTGGGCACGACGCGTACCGGATGACGTCGGCCGCTGTGCTCTGCGGGAACAGACTGGAAAGCCCGCGGCGGCGGGCCGTGCCCATCACGATGAGACCGGCCTCCACCTCTTCGGCGTAGTCGACCACCACATCACGCACCGAGGGGCCCGACCGCGTGGCCCGCACGAGCTGCGACTCGTCCAGCTCCGACGCCCCGACGCCGAACTGCTGCGAGGCCTGTCGGGCGCACTCGTCGAGCTCCTCATCGGTGCGAGGCAGCGATTCTTTGATGGACGGCGCCGTGGGCACCGGCTCGACGTGAAGCAGATGCAGCGTGGCGCCGTGCCGGGCGGCCAGAAACGACGCATAGGGCAGGGCCGCCCGCGCCGTCTCAGAGAAGTCGGTCGGGAAGACGATACAATCGAAGGGGAGCATGGCAGCGTGTTGTTGTGAAAAACGACGGGCGATGCCCTCTCTGCAGGCTCCACGGGTGGAGGGGGCATGGGACGGCATTTTCCGTCCATCCTGAAAGCCATCTTCGGATCCGCACTTATGGCGTTGGGGCGTGGCGCTCGGAGGCCATCTCAGAGGCCTCGTTGTCGTCTGCGAGATTCTCGGCGTGCTGGACCGCCCCGTGCACCTCCAGGAAAAAGTGGTCCGCCCCGAGCCTCTCCGTGATGCCTGCGTCGTCGAGCACATCGCGCACCGGCCCTTTGACGCCGGCCAGCAGCAGGGTGATGCCGCTTCGGCGGCACGACTCGATGACCTCGCGCAGCGCATCGGCGCCTGTCGAGTCGATCTGGTTGACCGGATACATGTCGACGACGATCGTCTGGAGGACTGGGTCGTTCAGCTCAAGCTCCAGGATGAGATCCTTGAACGCCGAAGCGTTGGCAAAGTACAGGTCGGCGTCCATACGCGCGACGACAACGTGGCTCTGGGTGAGCGCCTCCGGATTCCGGCGCAGGTTGCGGTAGGTGGAGGTGTCCGGCAGGCGCCCCATGATGGCCGTGTGCGGCTTCGAGGTCTGGTAAACCACGGCGCCGAGCGACACGATGACGCCGGTCAGGATGCCCTGCTCGATACCCAGGCCGAGCGTGGCCACGAACGTGAGGGCCATGAGCGCAAGGTCCGTCCGGTCCACGCGCCACAGGTGAACGGCTTCCTCCCACTCGATGAGCCCGAAGACGGCCACCATCACGATGGCGGCAAGGACGGCTTTGGGCAGGTAGTAGAACAGCGGCGTGAGGAGCAGCAGCGTCAGGGCGATGATCCCGGCGCTGAAGATAGACGCCAGGTTCGTGCGAGCGCCCGCCTGGTTGTTGACGGCGGTTCGCGAGAGCCCGCCCGTCGTGGGGTACGCGCTGAAGAAGGCTCCGGCCACGTTCGCCAGGCCGAGGCCGATGAGCTCCTGGTTGGCGTCCACCTCGTAGCGATGGCGGCCCGCGTACACCTTGGCTATGGCGATCGACTCCATAAAGCCCACGAGCCCGATGGCCAGCGCGCTCGGCACCAGAGACGTCACCGTACCCATGTCGAGGGGCGGCATCGTTGGGTCCGGAAGGCCGCTCGGCACCGGGCCTACGATGGCGACGCCCGCCTGAGCGAGGCCAAAGACCCACACGGCGACGGTGGTCGCTGCGACTACCACCAAGGCCCCCGGAAACGACCGCTTCCAGGCGCGGAGGCCTACGAGAAGAAGAATGCTCCCGAGGCCGAGCGCAAGCGTTAGGCCATGCACGTCGCCCGCCTTCTGGACGGCCGCCCACAGGATCTCATGGACGTAGGGGGAGCGCTCGATCGAGATGCCCAGCAGATGCTTGAGTTGGCTGAGTCCGATGATAAACGCGGCGGCCGACGTGAAGCCGGCCAGCACCGGGCGCGACAGGAAGTTGACCAGAAAACCGAAGCGCGCGGCGCCCAAGACAAACTGCAGTGCGCCCACCATCAGCGAGAGCAGCAGGGCCAGGCCGATGTAGGCCTGCGTGTCACCACCTGCCAGCGGACCCACCGCCGCGGCCACCAGCAGCGACACCATCGCCACCGGTCCCACGGCCAGCTGTCGCGAGGTGCCGAAGAGCGCGTAGACCACGAGCGGGACGAGCGAGGCGTACAGCCCGTAGATCGGCGGCAGCCCGGCGATGAGCGCGTAGGCCATGCCCTGTGGAATGAGCATGACGCCGACCGTAAGCCCGGCAGACAGATCGCCGTTCAGCTGGTTCTGGCTGTATCCGTCCAGTTGCCGGGCCAGAGGAAGAACGCGCTGCAGGAAGGACATCGGAGGATCGGCTCGTGGATTCTCGATTCGGGGGCGGAACGGGGGCGGTGCGCTCGGGCTCACAGCGGAAGGCCCCACGAGGAGCCGATGCGCCGTTGAGCAGACCGGTGGGCTACGACCCGAGGAGCTGGGCCGTGTTCTGGTAAAGAATGACGATCCCCATCAACACGAGGAACGCCGCGAAGCCTTTCTTGAGGCGCTCCTGCGGCACGTAGGCCCCGACCTTTCCGCCAATGAAGCTGCCGACAATGCCGATGGCGCCGAAGATGAGCACGAGATCCCAGTGGATGGAGAGGCCGGCTTCGTTCATGACATCGATGTATTTGATGAAGCCGCTGATGCTTTTCAGCGCGATGATGCAGAGGCTCGTCCCGATGGCCAGGTGCATGGGCAGTCCGCCGAGCAGGACGAGGGCTGGAACGATGAGGAAGCCGCCTCCGACCCCGACGATCCCCGTGAGGATGCCTACGAAGAGCCCGTCGAGCATCACCTTCCAGTAGGTGCGTGCGGAGGGGCTGCTCTCGCCAGAGGGGGCGGGGCGGCGCATCATCATGTAGGCGGCCAGCAGCATGACGCCGGCGAAGATCGCGAGCTGCAGCGCGCCCGGCATGAACCGCGAGAGGTACGCCCCCAGATACGTTCCGGCCATCCCCGGTGCGCCGAACAGCAGCACGCTCCGCCAGTCCACCTTCTTCCGATACGCGAAGGGGATGGCCCCGACGAGACTGATGAGTGTGACGATTCCGAGCGACTCGGCAATGGCCAGCTTATTGGGCTCGCCGACGAGATAGACGAGCACGGGCACGGTTAGAATGGACCCGCCAGAGCCGAGGAGGCCGAGGACGAGGCCGACGAGAAGGGCACCAAGCCAGGCTGCGTACATTCGGGTTCGGGGTTCCGGGTTCGGAGTTCGCAGCGTGGAGAGAACGCGCCGAACAAACGGCAGCCCGGAGACCGAAACGACGGCACTCCGGGCTGCACATGCACGGGTCGAGCGAGACGGGGACCTACGCCGTCACCGCGTTCTTCTCCTGCTGCTCGGCGTAATCCTCAAAGTCGTCGTTCACGTACTTCACGTCGCGGCCCGTGTGGGCGAGAAACGACGCGGCTGCGGCCGCTCGCCGGCCCGTCGCGCAGTGGACGAGCAGCGTCTGGTCGGTCGGCAGGTCCGCCTCGTACTCCGGCATGCGGGTGTAGGAGGCATTCAGGGCGCCGTCGACGTGGCCTTCGTCAAACTCCGAGCGGTAGCGCACGTCCAGGACGGTGTTCTGGGCATCGCCACGAAGGGCGTCCACCGCGTCAAAGTCGATCTCGTCGATCGTGGCGCTGGCGCCATCCTGCTCGAAGTAGCGCTGCAGGGTTTCGATCTCTGCAAAGCCGACGACGTTGTCGTAGCCGATGCGAACGAGATCGCGCACCGCCTCCTCGACATCTTCTTCCTCGATGATGAGAACGATCGGCGTCGTCTCGTCCTCGACCAGCGACCCGACGTACGTATTAAACTGCTGGTCGAAGGGGGCGTAGAGCGCACCGGGCAGGTGGTGGCGCATGAAGGCCGAGCGGTCGATCCGCGTGTCGATGATGAGCGTCTCGTCGTCCTGTGCCTTCTGCTCCATCTCGCGCATCGACAGGTCCTGCGGCGCGGGCAGCTGGCCCAGCACCGGCGGTCCCATCTTGTTGTCGCGCTTCATGCGGGCGAAGTAGATCTGCGGCTCCGGCTGGCCTTCGAGGATGGCGTCCACGAAGTGGTCCTCGTCCTCGCGCGCGGCGTCGATCATCGGGTTGAACTGCTTCTCGTACCCGATGGTCGACTGCGGCACGTCGCCGAGTGCCTTGCCGCAGGCCGAACCGGCGCCATGGGCGGGCCACACTTGCAGGTGGTCGGGTAGATCCATGAACCGCTGCACCGACTTGTAGAGCGTGCGCGCCGATGGGTCCATGGCGCCTTCGACCTTCGCGGCCGACTCCAGGAGGTCGGGCCGCCCGAGGTCGCCGACGAACACGAAGTCGCCCGTCACGATACCCATCGACTGGTCGGCCCCGCCGCCTTTGTCGGTGATCAGGAAGGACATGTGCTCTGGCGTGTGGCCCGGCGTGTGGACGGCTTCGATCTCGATGTTGCCCACCTGGAACGTGTCGCCGTCGTAGAGAAACGCGTAGTCGTACGCGCCACCGGCCTGACGCTCCTCCTTGACCCACTCGTACTTCCAGTCCTCGTCGCCCTCGTCGGAGAGGTAGAGCGTGGTGTTGAACCGCTCGGCAAACTCGCGGGCGCCGGAAAGGAAGTCGGCATGAATGTGGGTTTCGGTGACGGCGACGATTTCCAGGCCGTTTTCCTCAGCGAGATCAACGTACTGGTCGATGTCGCGCTCGGGGTCGATGAGCAGCGCTTCGCCCGTGGTCGGACACCCGACCAGGTAGGCATACTGCGCGAGCTTCTCGTCAAAGATCTGTCGGAAGAGCATAGGTCAAAGCGTTGATTGTGGTGAAGGATATCGTGGTCGGCTGAACACGCAGGCGTACCGTCGCCGCCCTGTCTGTCCTCAGGTGCAAGTTACATGCGTCCCTTCAGCATGCCATTCCAGTACATGCGAGGCAGTCCGTACGCCTTCAAGGCATACATGCTGTACCGCTCCTCGGTTTGGTCGAACGGGAAGCTCTCCTCCGGATTTTTGTCGTAGTCGAACTCGGCGAGGACGAGCTTGCCGTATCCGGTGACGAGCGGGCACGAGGTGTATCCGCTGTACGTGCCGTTGATGGGGGTCGTGTTGCGAAGCGAGGCCATCAGATGGTCGACCAGCACCGGGGCCTGCTTGCGAATGGCCGCGCCCGTCTTGGACGTCGGCAGGTTCGAGTTGTCGCCGAGCGCGAACACGTTGTCGAACCGGGTGTGCTGCAGCGTCCCCGGATCGACCTCGACGAACCCGTCCTCGGCGGCCAGCGGGCTGTCGGCGATGAAGTCGGGGGCAGACATGGGCGGCACGACGTGGATCATGTCGTAATCCACCGTCATCTCTTCCTCGGTCTCCAGGTCTTGGAACACCGCCTGCGTGCTGTCGGGCTTCAACTCGACGAGTTCCGTCATCAGATTGAGCTCGATATTCTTTCGCTCAATCACGTCGTAGAGCGTTTCCTCGTAGGGCGGAGAGGAGAAGAGCTTGCCCTTGGCCTTCATGAAGGCGATGCGACTGCCGTCGCGCACGCCCTGGCGGCGGAAAGCGTCGTCAGCGAGGTACATGATCTTCTGAGGCGCTCCACCGCACTTGACGCCCATGGTCGGCTCGGTGAACAGCGCCGTTCCGCCTTCGGGGAAGTGCTGGATGGCGTCCCACGTCGTCTCGCACGTGTCGTACGCGTAGTTGCTGACGACGCCCGTGCCCGGCTGCCCCACCGCGTCGGCCAGGCCGGGGATGCCGTCCCAGTCGATCTGGATGCCGGCGGCCATCACGAGGTAATCGTAGCCGTAGGTGTCGCCGTTCTGGGTCGTCACTGTGTTGTTCTCGGGATCGAACGAGGCCGCCGCGTCCTGAATCCAGGTCGCGCCGTTGGGCATCACCTCCGCCATCGGGCGCTCGGACTCTTCCTTGGGGAAGACCCCGGCACCAATGAGCGTCCAAAGGGGCTGGTAATAGTGCGTGTCCGACGGCTCGATGACCGCGACGTCCGGCGCATCATCGCGATTCAAGAGCTGCGAGGCGACGGTAAGACCGCCGGTGCCGCCACCGACGACGAGGATCTGATGGGTGTCTTGCATGGGACTGAAGGTTGAGTTCCGAGTGTCGAGTTCTGGGTTCCGAGGGGTATGCCTCACGAATCACGTCATCCCGCCCGTAGGTTCTGGCCGAACTTTTTGGCAAAGGTTGTGATGAAACCGACGGCCCGTTGGACATCGGGATCGCGGAGGGCCCCGAGGAGGCCAAAGAAGCCCCGTTGGGGAATCTCGTCACGCCGCGCCTGCTTCTGGCTCTCGACGAGGGCCGATCCGAGGCTCCCGACCGCCCGCAGGGCTTCCGGATCCAGCACGCCGGAGTCGAGCAACGCCTCGAACTCGTCGGACTGAAAGAGTTCGCCAAAGCGACCCAGCGAACTGAAGGCCTGCCGGAGGATGTGCTCCGGGTCGTATCCCTTGCGGGCGGCCTTCGCATACTCGGTGTCGAGGATGTCAACGACGGTCGCGATGGCGTCCGGTGCCTGCTCGGCGAGGGCCGACAGGCGCTCTAGGTGCTCGGCCCGGTCCAAAACCGCCCCCAGGGCCGCGGCCGTTTTCGGCTCGGTCATCTTTTCCAGGAGCATCAACCCCTCACGGGCGTGCTCGTCAAACACCACCCCGCGATCCGCCGCACGCGTCAGGGCATCGTCTATGGTGTCGGCGGCGGTGGCGGTCATGCCGGGAAGCTGGTCGGCCAATTCCGCGAGCTCCTCCAACTGATCGAGCCGGTCGATCAGCGTGGAGAGCACCTTGACGGTCTGTGGCTCCGTGAGCTTCTCGGCAAGGGTGAGCGCCTCACGGGCTCGTTCGTCGAGAACAACGTCCCGGTCGGCGGCCCGCGTCAGTTCGTCGTCCACCACATCCGCCGTGGTCCGGATCACGGCGGGCATCTTCTGCAGGAGATCCATGGTCTGCTCAATCGTGTCGAGACGATCAAGCAGCTGCGCCAAAACACGACGCGTTTCAGGATCTTGTAAGCGCTTTTCCAGAGCGTCAGTGCCGTTGGTCTGAGTCCGTTCCATAAGCGTCTCGGAGTTTTGTCGGCAAGAATTCCGCGGAGCGTGCGCGCCGTGGAGTTATGTATTTACTTGACCTTACAAGTAGGAAACAGAAAGGAAAGTGTCAAGTTTCCTCCGGTGCAGTGGACGGTCTTCGACAGCCCGCCCCCCTGCTCATTCGTTTCGTGGGTTCGAAATCCATTTTGTTGACCATGACACGCTCTTTTCAGGGTCTTTTCCATCGTTCGGTGTACTCAAACCTATGGCTTTTGGGGTTCCTCTTCCTATCTGCCGCTGTGGCCCTGCCGGCTGCCGCCCAGGAGGCCGTTCCCACTCAGGTAACCGTGCGGGCCGTCTCCAACGACGCAAAGCTGATCCAGGACCCGGTCGGCGGCGCCCGCATCACGATTGAAGACGCCGAGACCGGCACGGTGCTGGCCGAGGGCCGACAGACCGGCGATTCCGGCAGCACCGAGAAAATTATGCGGCAGCCGCACGAGCGCGGCGCCTCGATCTACGAGGCCCCCGGTGCGGCGAAGTACGAAACCACCCTCGAACTGACCGAGCCGACTCGCGTGCGTATCACGGCCGAGGGGCCGCTCGACTACCCGCACGCGATGCAAACCGCTACGAAGACCACGCTCCTCATGCCCGGCGAGGACGTGACGGGCGACGGAATCACACTTACGCTACACGGCTTCATCGTGGAGGTGATGGAGCCCTCTGCCTCCGACGTGGCCCCTGGAGAAGAGGTCACCGTCCGGGCCCGCGTTCGCATGATGTGCGGCTGCCCCACGGAGCCCGGCGGCCTGTGGAACTCGAACCGCTACACGATCCAGGCCCAGTTGCTTCGGGACGGCACGGTCGTGGCCGAGGCGCCGCTCTCGTTTGCGGGCACAACCAACGAGTACGACGGCCCCCTGACGGTGCCCGACGGCGGGGCGACCGAGGTCCGCGTGACGGCCACCGACGCCGATCGGGCGAACTTCGGGATGGGGACCGCCTCCCTGACCGGAGAGTAGGGGTCTGTTTTTCCTCCTCTTCTTGTCTGGCCACTACTCCCCAACCGCGATGTCCCAGCCCGCCGACTTTTGGAACGACCGCTTTTCTGCCGATCCGTACATCTACGGCGTAGAGCCGAACGACTTTGTGGCGGCGGCCGCCGAGGAGTGGCTCGCTGATCCCCGAGACGTCCTCGACCTTGGGGTGGGCGAGGGTCGTAACGCGGTCTATCTCGCCCAGCACGGGCACACGGTCACCGCCGTCGACTACTCGACCGAAGGCCTGCGTAAGACGGAGGCCCTGGCGGCGGAGGCCGGCGTGGGGATCCCCACCATCCAGGCCGATGTGCGCGACTGGACTCCCGACCGCACGTGGAACGCGGTGGTCGTCACCTTCCTCCACCTCGCCCCCGACGAGCAGCCTCAGTTGTACACCCTCATCCGGCAGTGCCTATCCCCGGGCGGGATCCTCGTCGCCGAGTGGTTCCGGCCC
>CAYFSC010000045.1:0-12147 GCA_964345695.1 uncultured Rhodothermales bacterium
GAGGGGCCCCCACGAGGCGACTGACGCTGAACTTCTCCATGTACTCGCTCATGTCGATCCGGATGAGCGAGTCCTGCGAGTCAAACAGGTACTCGGTGAGCACCTTGGCGAGCTCGGTCTTGCCGACGCCCGTCGGACCCAGGAAGATGAACGAACCGATCGGCTTCTCAGGATCTTTCAATCCAGCGCGCGTGCGGCGAATCGCCTTCGAGAGCTTCTGAATGGCCTCGTCCTGACCGACAACGCGTTCCTTGAGCGACTCCTCCATCTTGAGGAGCTTCTTCTGCTCCGGCTCGCTGATCTTGTCGACCGGGATGCCGGTCATCATGGCCACGACCTGGGCGATGTCCTCCGAAGAGACATCGTGAACCTCCGTCTCGGCTTTCTCTTCCCAGTTCTTCTTGGCCTGCTCCAGTTCCTCCTGGAGGGTCTTCTCCTTGTCTCGAAGACGTGCCGCCTCTTCGAACCGCTGGCTCTTGACGACCTGGTTCTTTTCCTTCCGGACGTCCTCGATCTTCTCTTCGAGCTCGAGAATTTCCGGGGGAACCTTGATGTTGGAGAGGTGGACGCGAGCGCCCGCCTCGTCCATCACGTCGATTGCCTTGTCTGGCAGGAAGCGGTCGGTGATGTACCGGTCGCTCAGCTGAACGGCCAGGTCCATGGCTTCCTCGGAGTACCGGACGTTGTGGTGCTCCTCGTAGTGCCTCTTGATGTTCATCAGAATGTTCATCGTCTCCTCCGGCGTCGAAGGGTCGACGATGATCTTCTGGAAACGTCGGTCGAGGGCTCCGTCGTTCTCGATGTTCTGCCGGTACTCGTCGAGCGTCGTCGCGCCGATGCACTGGAGATCGCCGCGTGCGAGAGCCGGCTTGAACATGTTGGAAGCGTCGAGGCTACCCGACGCGCCTCCGGCCCCGACGATGGTGTGGATCTCGTCGATGAAGAGGACGACGTCCGGGCTCTTCTCGATCTCCTTCATGACCGCCTTCATCCGCTCCTCGAACTGGCCTCGGTACTTCGTACCGGCTACCAGCGAGGCGAGGTCGAGCGTCACGATGCGTTTGTCGTACAGCACACGACTGACCTTGCGCTCTACGATGCGCATCGCGAGCCCTTCAGCGATCGCTGTTTTTCCAACACCGGGTTCACCAATGAGAACCGGATTGTTCTTCTTGCGCCGGCTCAAGATTTGAGCGACGCGCTCAATCTCTTCCTCGCGTCCGATAACCGGATCGAGTTCGTTCTCTTCGGCGAGTTCCGTGAGGTCGCGACCGAAGTTATCAAGAACGGGTGTCTTGCTCTTTTCTGACATACCACTGCTTTCTTTTCCGTATCCCGAAGAGAGGCGGCTTCCAGAGCCGCCGCTGCCGCCTGAAGATGATGACGTCTTGCCGCTGATGATAGAATCCAACTCGTTACGAACGGCGTCGTAGGTGATCGAGAATCCCTGCTGCAGGATCTGCGCCGCGACGTTCTCGTTGTCGCGCAGCAGGCTCAGCAGAAGATGCTCCGTCCCAATCACATCGCTTTTGTAGAGCTTGGCCTCCAGGTACGTGATCTTCAGTACCTTCTCGGCCTGCTTCGTCAGCGGGATGTTGCCCACCGACATCGGGTTGCCCGTGCTCCGCACGGTGTCCTCTACGGACTCCTTTAACTCCAGCAGGTCACACCCGAGGTTGCGAAGGATCTTGATGGCGATCCCTTCCCCCTCGCGGATGATGCCAAGCAACAGATGCTCTGTACCGATGTAATCGTGTCCAAGCCGCATTGCTTCCTCTCGGCTGTACGATATTACGTCGCGGACACGGTTTGAAAAGTTACCTTCCATATCAAGGGAGCTTCGTGATCAAGAGCGTAGCCCTCTACGCTCTGCGTGAGAACGGGAGGAGAGGCCCCTCCAGATGGCCGCTCTGCAGGGGAGACGTCGATTCCAGGGAACCCGATGCCCACCCTCACATCTGAGAACACGACAAATATCGTACCCCGAGGATCGCCTCGCTGTTCCTCTGGCTGCGTTCTGGCCCCGGGGTTGGTTGTAAAGACGTAGGAATAAGGCTTTCCACGAGCCGCCCCGTCCTGCCTGAAGCGCGGGTCCGGACGGCCCCTTGACCTCCGCAAGAGGGAGACAGGAAGGACCAACGAGCACGCAATCGACGGCGGCCTCGAACAAGACCGCTGGACCGAAGGCGCTGCGTGCGGCGGAAAACAGTCGCTACGCCGCGAAGCTGGCGCCGCACCCGCACGTCTCGGTGGCGTTCGGGTTCTCGAATGTGAAACCGCGTGCGTTCAGCCCGTCGTGATAGTCGACGGTCGTACCCATGAGGTACAGGCCGTGCCGTTTGTCCACAAACACGGTGATGCCGTCAATTTTGAACTGCTTGTCCTGCTCGCGTTCGCGGTCAAACCCGAGGATGTAACTCATGCCCGAACAGCCGCCTCCCTTCACGCCGACACGCAGCCCATAACCGTCCGGAATCTTTTTGGTTTGCATGATCTTCCGGATCTCCTTCGCCGCCCTCGGGCTGAACTGAATGGGGGATTCTGTTTGGGTGGAAGTCGTCGCTTCGGCCATAATGCGAGAGGGCCTTGTTGAGGAGATCGTGCGGGTGATGGTTGTGAACCATCAGTGCACCGGGTGCAACGGAGGCACGAAAAATCCTGTTCCGGAGTATGGCGTTCGGGGTGTGTGTTGCGGGTTACACATCGCGCGCGGCCGGTCTTCGGCTACAGGACAAACCGCGAGCGAAGTGATTTCCTCATTCCTCCGCCGTACGTCTTCATCCTGCGTCGTTCACTCCATCGGCTGCGCGAGGACCACCGGGGCTTTCATCCGGCTCACGGCTCCGGTTTCGGCACTGACGGCCTCCACAAGGACAATATATACGCCCATGCGCAGCCGGCGGTTGTTGTCGTCGCGTCCGTTCCAGATGAGTTCGCCCGTACGGCCGGTCAGCCGCGCTTCGTCCAGCGTTCGAACGGGGCGCCCCATGGCGTCGAAGATGCGGCATCGTACGAGGCTGGGTACCGCGTTGGTCGCAAACCGAATGCGGGCCCCGCCGTCCCGCTCGATAGAGAACGGGCTGGGCGAGATCGTGAGCGCCTCCGCGGGCGCGTCGGGCGCAGGTCGGATGCTGATGGCGTTTGCGCGACCTGGTGTACCGCCCGCCTCGGCAGCGCTGCTGGTCCAGTTGTCCGGTACCTGAGCAGCCCCCGTTGCACTAATGCGTTCCAATGAGGTCCCTTTCGTTTCACGGAGCGCCTCGGCATGCCAGTCCGGGCTGTAGCGCACGGTGTCCAGCATCGTCCCGTCGGCCCGGTGAACGCGCACAGCGTCCCCGTCGTTGTTCAGGCGCAGACTGGAGGCATCGACGGGAAGGAGCGCCACGTCGTCGCGCCGGAAGTCGATGTCGGGGAAGGCGCGGACGAGCGTGGACGTCTCGGCCGGATGGGTGCCGGCCTCGCGATCGGCGAAGACGACGGCGAACCCGTTCGGAGGCAGTGCGACGCGCTTCGCCAGAACGGTCGTGTCGGCCGTACCGCGCTCCGTGGGGCGGTCGGTGAGGAAGGCACGATGGAGTGTCAGCAGGCGGCCGGACAGGTTGAACAGCTCGACGTACTCCGGCTGGTCGGGGCGTGCATCGAACGCGTCGGCCAGGGGATCGAACAGAATCTCGTTCACCACCACATCCCCAGGTGCAGGCTGCAGGGCAAGGGGGAGGGAGGCCAGTGCGAGCACATTGCCGGTCAGATCGGAGAGGCCTTGCATCTCTACAGTCCGACTCATGAGGGAACCGGCGACCTCCAGCTGCACCGTGCGCGCATCGGTGAGCCTCACCGTCTGCGGGGCAGTGCCGTCGAGCATAAAGGCCGACGGGGTGACCGAAGCAGCCGCGAGGGGTTCATCAAAACGGACCGACGCGGTCGAGGGGCCGATCTGCTGGGCAAATCGAGGAGCCGGTGGAGCGGTGTCAGGTGCGTAGCGGCTGTTCTGTGCGCCGGGGGTGGCGCCCGCAGCAGCCGAGGAGGTGGCGAAGTTGGTCGCCGAGTTCGAGGGCCCGGCGGGATCGATGCGCTCCAGAGACCGGCCGTCGGCTCCGCCCCAGGCAGGGGTGTAGGGAACGGCGTCCACGACGGCATCGTCCGCGCGAAGGACAGGCGTATCACCGCTGTTGTTGAGAGCGGGCCACGGCGACACCTCGATCGGAGCGGCCTCCGCAGCACGGTCCGGAAACTGCGTCGCAAACGCCTCGGCGTCTGCGACAAGCACCGCGAAGGTTCCGGGCGCGAACGGCAACGCGCCGTCGGGGAGCGGCACTGGAGAATCCCGGGCGTCCGATAGGGTGAACTGGCGCAGCGCGAACGTTTTGTCCGAACGGTTGAACAGCTCGAGGAATTCACTGGCGTCGCCGTCCGGGGCATAAAGTACCTCGTTGATGACGACGTCGCCACGTGCAGGGGAAGCGGGACGTACGACCGAGAACAACGCGCGGTCTTCGGTGCGCCGGTTGCCACTCGGATCCGTGATGCCGGTAGCAATCAACGTGTAGGTGCCAGCGGCGAGGGGCGCCTGCAACGCGATGCGAGCCCGCGATGCATCGACCGGGTCGAGCGCGACGCTACGAATGGCGGGGGCCGACGCCGGCTCGAGGCGAAACCGGTCGGCTGGGAGGCCGGCGGCGAGGACCTCCGAGAAGACGGCGACGACGGAGTCCGCGGCCGGGGTCGCGAAGGCCTGCTCCAGGACCGGGGCGGTTGTGTCGGGCGCGAAGAGGCTGTTGCGCGCCCCAGGGGTGGCGCCGGCCTCGGCCGCGGAGGTGCCGAAGTTCGCTGGGTCGGTGGAGGCCCCTGCCGGATCGATGCGCTCCAGCGAGGCGCCGTCGGATCCGCCCCAACTTGCGTCGTACTCGACCGCATCGATGGTTTCGCCGTTGCAGCGAATCGCCACGCGGTCGCCGCCGTTGTTGAGCCCTTCCCAGCCGGGGGGTGCCAGCGCGTCGACCTCGGGGAAGACGGCTTCGAACGCTGAGGGGTCGCGGACGAGGACCGCGAAGCGGCCGGCTTCCAGTTGGGTCTCGGTGGCGGCGATGGGGTCGAAGTCGAGGTTGCCGTCGGCGTAGGTGCACGCCGAAAGATCGACGGACTGGTCGCTGCGATTAAGCACCTCGATGAACTCGTTAGTCGAGGGATCGGGAGCGTACAGAATTTCGTTGATGACGAGATCCTGAGCGGCAGGCTGGGCCTGGCTTGGAATCGACAGCAGCAGGACGAGAACGACGACACCGAGGAGACGGAGCATGGGACCCGAGAGGCGGGTGAGGCTGATGCCGAACCGGCGAACGCGCTTCGGCAGAGATGAATCTTTAATGTAGCGTCTATAACTCTGCCGTGCAAGACAGTCGATGTCGGAGCCAGGCCGAACGGTCTCCGTCCCGGAAGACTGCGAGCAGATGCCCATCACGGTGCCTGTACGGGCCGGCACGAGGGGCAGGGAAGATGAACAACCGACCGAGAGGGGGCATCGGGGGGCCCAGATGTAATGAGATCGCCACGGGAGCATCCGTCCAGCCTGGAAGCGGTTGCGTTTCCCGGGAGGATCCGCTCTCTTAAGCGTAGCGTGGAGGATCGCCCTCACCCATTGCTCACGTTTTTGCCCGGCCTGTTGCCCCATGGCTCCCAAGACTCACCCCGACCCGCCCGTCGAACACCGCGTCCTCGAGGAACTTCGCATTCGCCCCGGCAAGCCCTACCCGCGCGGGACGACGTGGGACGGAACGGGGGTTAACTTTTCCCTCCACAGCGAGCATGCCGAAAAGGTCGAGCTCCTGCTCTTCGACGAGCCCAGTGCCACCGAGCCGGCGGTGACCTTCGAGATGCCGGAGAAGACAGGGCCGATGTGGCACGGATACCTAGAAAACATTCACCCGGGCCAACTCTACGGCTATCGTGTCTACGGCCCGTACGACCCGGCCAACGGGCACCGGTTTAATCCCAACAAGGTGCTGCTCGACCCCTACGCGAAGGCCATCGGCCGACCGCTCCGCTGGGACGATAGCTTGTTCGGCTACGAGGTCGGCAGCGAAGACGACGACCTTTCGTTCAGCACGCGAGACAGCGCGCCGTATGCCCCGCTCGGGGCCGTCGTCGAGGAGTCGTTTGCGTGGGGCGACGACCAGCCCCCCGAGATCGCATGGGAGGACACCATTATTTACGAGACCCACGTGAAAGGGCTCACGAAGAAGCATCCCGACGTGCCGGAGCCGCTGCGGGGAACGTACCTGGGCCTGGCGTCCGAGCCGCTCATCGACCACTTCAAGCACCTGGGAATCACAACGGTCCAGTTGCTGCCGGTGCACGCCAAGATGCAGGACCGTTTCCTGCTGGAGAAAGGGCTGCGCAACTACTGGGGGTACAACACCCTCGCGTACTTTGCGCCGGAGCCTGAGTACGCGACGAACGGCCCGCTGACGGCCGTGCGCGACTTCAAAATGATGGTGCGCACCCTGCACAATGCCGGGCTGGAGGTCATCATCGACGTGGTGTACAACCACACCTGCGAGGGAAGTCACATGGGCCCCACGCTTTCCCTGCGGGGCATCGACAACAAAACCTACTACAAGCTCAATCCCGACGACGACCGGTATTACATGGACTACACCGGAACGGGCAACACGCTCGATCCCGGCAACTCGTACGTCCTCCAGATGATCATGGACAGCCTGCGCTACTGGGTGACCGAGATGCACGTGGATGGCTTCCGCTTCGATCTGGCGTCGGCTCTGGCGCGCGAACTGTACGACGTAGACATGCTGGCTCCCTTCTTCAAGATCGTCCAGCAGGATCCCGTGCTGAGCCAGGTCAAGCTTATTGCCGAGCCCTGGGACGTGGGGCCGGGCGGCTACCAGGTCGGCGGGTTCCCCTGGCAGTGGGCGGAATGGAACGGCAAGTACCGGGACGCCCTCCGTCGCTTCTGGCGCGGCGACAGCGGACTGACCGGGCGGGTCGCAACGCGCATCGCCGGGTCCAGCGATCTCTATGAAAATTCCGGGCGGCGCCCCTTTGCGTCCATCAACTTCCTGACGGCCCACGACGGCTTCACGCTGCAGGACCTCGTCAGCTATGAGCAGAAGCACAACGAAGCCAACAAAGAAGGAAATGAAGACGGCCACGACGACAACCACTCCACGAACTGCGGCCAGGAGGGGCCCTCGACCGATCCGGAGGTGCTGGAATGCCGAGATCGCCGCAAGCGGAGCTTGATGGCCACGCTGCTCCTGTCGCAGGGTGTGCCCATGATTCTGGGAGGCGACGAGCTGTCTCGCACGCGCTACGGCAACAACAATCCGTATTGCCAGGACAACGAGGTCACCTGGTTCGACTGGAATCTTGACGCGCGGGAGCAGGACTTCCTGGAGTTTGTGCAGGACCTGACGGCGTTCCGCAAGGCGCACCCCACGTTTCGCCGGCGGCACTTCCTGACGCCGACTGACGCAGAGGCGGGGACTGGCGATGTGCGGTGGTGGCACCCCGATGGGCGCGAGATGGAACAGGACGACTGGGAGGACGACCAGCTGCGGGCCTTCGGATTTGTGCTCCGGGGCACGCCCGACAAGAGGACGTCCCAAGGCGAAAGGGTGCAGGACGACTCGTTTCTGGTGCTCATGAATCCAGAGGCCGACCCTGTCACGTTTGCCCTTCCAGAGGAGACCAACGACGTGGACGACGCCTCGTGCGACGCTTGGACGGTGATCGAACCGTTGCGCGGCATGCTCGACGCCGACACTTCCACCTTCGATCCGGGCGCGCGGCTGACGCTTGGGGGACACCTGCTCGTCGCGCTCCGGGCCGACCGGTAGGCCCCTGCTCGTCCTTTGGTGCTGCGACCACCGTCATTCTTCGTAGTGAAGCGACCTCAAAATCCAAAGCGTGTCGCTCCGTCCCGATCGCTGTCGGGAAAAAGCCGTCCTCGAAATCAGCAGATGCCTTTAGAGAGATGCTTCCTTGTGTTCGTGGGTACCGCAAGGGCATGACCTTCGGCCCTCGCTTCGCTCGTCGTCTCTGCGTGGGTCGGGATGACGAGGTGCGAAGCGAATCTTGAGATTGCGGCTGTCAGCTAAGCAATCCGGGCTGACGCAGCACGAGGACGCTACTTCACCTGCGCCGGCACGTCCTTCTCTTCGTAGGCGCCGAGGGCGTCGAACCGGGCGAGACGCTGGTCGCGGAGGGTGGATGGATCCAGCGCGGTGAGGTCGTCGAGCACCGAAGCGATCGACTGACCGACATTCGCAAAGGTGACCTCCGGGTCGCGGTGGGCACCGCCGACGGGCTCCGGCACGATCTCGTCAACGATGTTGAGCTCCAACAGGTCGGAGGCAGTGAGCTTGAGCGCGCGCGCCGCATCTTCCTTGAAGTCCCACGAGCGCCACAGAATCTGGGAACAGCTCTCCGGGGCAATGACCGAATACCAGCTGTTCTCTAGCATCAGTACGCGGTCGCCCACACCGATGCCGAGCGCGCCCCCCGAGGCCCCCTCGCCGATGATGACGACGACGATGGGCACCGGCAGCCGTGCCATCTCGAACAGGTTGCGGGCGATGGCCTCGGCCTGCCCGCGCTCCTCGGCCTCCTTGCCGGGGTACGCGCCGGGCGTGTCGAGCAGGGTAACGACCGGCTTCTCGAACTTGGCTGCCATCTTCATCAGGCGCTCGGCCTTTCGGTAGCCTTCGGGGTTGGGCATGCCGAAGCGCCGGTACTTGCGCTCTTTGGTGTCGCGGCCTTTCTGGTGGCCCATGATCATGACTGTGCGGTCGGTGCCGCCGTACCGGCTGCCTTTGAACGTGGCGAGACCGCCGACAATGGCCGTGTCGTCGCCGTAGGCACGGTCGCCATGGAGTTCGACGAAGCCGTCGGTGAGGGCTTCGATGTGGTCGAGCGTGTAGGGCCGCTGCGGGTGGCGGGCAATCTGCACGCGCTGCCAGCGCGTCAGGTTGCGGTAGATTGAGGTCCGCAGGCGCTCTACGCGATCCTCCAGCGCACTGATCTCGGCCGAGAGGTCCTCGGGGCTCTCGCGGTTGAGCGAGCGCATTTCCCCGAGCTTTTCCTCCAGCTCGAACAGCGGTTTTTCGAAATCAAGCAGAAACTGATCGTCGGCCATAACCGGAAGGGATGGTGCAAACGCCTGAGGGATACAACTTCCAAAAATGGGAAGTGCACATCCCAATGGCAATGCGTCTGCGGCCCGTGCCTCCGGACGAAGGAGAATTTTCTGGCAACGATGGATGAATGGGCGGAGGCAGAACGCCGAACGGCAAATCTCGCTCCGCAGATGTGCGCTCGTAAGGGTGGGCTCCGACGGCGCAAAGGCTGGCCCGAGCGTTGAGAACCGCAGACCGGCCTGCCACGGCTACTCACAGAGGTCGTTCAACTCGGCGTCGGTGGTCTGGAGCACCTCGCCATCCTGCGCTGGCATCGTTAGGGTTTGGCGGGACGATCCTTCGGAGCCGAGCGTGCCGATGAACTCGTAGTCCTGCCCCGGGGTCACGTTAAAGAGCTTCACGAGGGCCCGGTCAAAGGTCGTCGGGGTGCCGCTGGTGAAGATTTCGACGTCGTCTTTCGCAACGGAGCGGTACGGATTGCTCGATCCGGCCGCGCGGTAGTTCACGGTGTAGCCGTCCACGGTTCCCGAAACGGGGATGCTCTGCCCGGCAGGGCAGTCCGGGAGCAACTCCACCGCGGTGTCGATGCGGTTCACGTCCGGCGTCGGAAGGGTGGCCTCCGCCGAGCCGCTGCACCAGTTCACCGTGACTGTTTGAGACTGATCGTCCGGTGCGGTGACGGTGACCTCGACGGGGCCGATATCCGGAATCTGTCCGTCGAACAGGTCCGAGGGCGTGATGACGACGGCGTCGGAGGCGTCAGAGAACGAGGCCTCTACGGAGAGGCCCTGGCTCGCGAAGCTGATATCGATCGCGCCCGATTGGCCGTTCCGGTTCACCACCAGTTCGCCGGTGGGCGAGCACGTGTTGGGCAGCTCAACGCCGAAGGTCGAGATGGTCTCACTCAGTACACGGACCGGGATCGGGCCAAACGCGAGGCCGCCTGGCGAGGTGATCGTGACCCTGTCGCCGTTGAGGGAGAGGTGCCATCCTCCGTGGGTTTTGGCGGGAGGCGTTTGAGCCGCGCTGGAGGCCTCGGGCGTCACACGCGTCGTTTCTCCGGTTTCCGGATTCACGAAGACGAGGACCGGGGTTCCGTTCTGGAGGGAGAGGGCCGGCAAGTCGGCGGTGACGGACGTGGGGCTCCCTTCCACATTGTCGAACTGACCGGCGCGCTGTCCGCCTTCGTCCGTGACGTGGAAGCGGAGGGCGCCCTGAATCAGACGGCGCGACCCGTCGCCGTTCTCCAGGGCCTCAGCCGGAAGCAGATTCTGGGCGTCGGCCGAGTTGTCGTAGACCGACAGATCGGTCGTGACCTGTCCCTGCAACGGGACCCCGTTGGCGGTCTTCAGCGTCGTTCCCTGAGGAATGCTAGCGGAGGCCTGTGCGGCGCTCGGGTCGTCGGACGTAGGATCGGTTTGCAGCTCCACGTCGGAAGTCGTGACGCCATCAGCGGTCGAGGTGCGCTGGCGCCGTCCCTGCGTCCCGGCAGGCGCGCGCTCGGGATCGTCTGGGGTGAGGCGAAGGGTGCGGGTGATCGACCCTTCGCGCGTGATCCGAACCGGGGCCGAGGTCGGCACGTACCCGGCGGCCTGCACGCGGAGGCGCAGGCGGGCCGGATTGTCCGACGAGGGGCTCCGGGTCGAGTCCAGGCCGAAGCTGGCGAATCCGTCTTCGAACCGCATCGAAGACAGCGGATCGCTGTAGATGTCGACCACCTCCGAGGCATCCTCGCCTTCGAACGCCACGCGGACCGCTCCTGAAACAGGCGCATTGGTGGATGCGTCGATGGCCTGGACGTTCACGACGGTGGCGAGCGGGGGCAGCTCCACGACGATGTCGAACTCGTCAAAGGCGTCGGAGGCGGCGTTGAAGTCGCACCCACTCACGATGAGAAGCACGGTGCCAACAAGGAGGGAGGCGAGGACAGAACGGGTCATGGACACGAACATGTAGATGGTGAATCGGGGCGGGAGGCGGGCGAGCGAAGGCGCACGGACTACAGCTGAAGCGCGACGCCGAACGCCAGATGCGGCAAGACGATGAAGCTTTCGAGCCCGTCCTCAAGGAGAGCGGCATTTTGCTCCGTGGGGGTGATGAGCCCGGTGCCCTCCATCTCGATGTCCGGCGAGCCGGTGTAGTAGGCGCCGATCTCGACGAGGACGCTCCAGCGGCTGTTCACCGCGTCGCCGAACCCGATGCCGGCGTAGGGGGCCACGGATGGATAGGAGGCCTTGGCGCGCAGCGAACCGAGCTTCTCGGGGCTGAACGTCTTGTTGTCCGAATACTCGTAGGGCTCAGTCGGGACGACCCGCGCGTCCACCTCGGTGATGTTGAGCAGGGCGCCTCCCGACAGGTGGAAGGCCGTCTTGAAGGGATGCCATTCCAGACGCGCTTCGGGACCGCCGAGCGTGAGGTCGGCGTCGGTTTGGGCCGTGACGTCGTCGTCCTCAAACTCCTCGGTGTGAGTGTACGGCAGATAGGAACCGCGCAGACGCACACGCAGCGCGTCGCTCGCCTTGATGTGCAGGTCGGCACTGGGACCAAGCGACGACGCTTGCACCGACAGGGCCACACCGCTCTGGGCGTGCACAGCCTGCGGCGTGAGGGCGAGTCCAATCGCCAGGGGGAACGACAGGGCGAAGAGAAGGACGACGACCGGAACGGCAGAAAGAGAAGACAGGCTCGCGACGCGTCGCCCGAGGCGAGCCGGGGAGGAGAGGATCATAGCAGGGTCCGTCGAGAGAGGGCAGGAGCGGGATTGGGCAGAGCGCGTGGCAGGAGCAGCCTCCATGCCAGATACGCGCGCACCTTTCTCAACGGACAATAGACGTGCCAACTCTTCTGAGTCCCTCAACGACCCCCGCCTCCGCGGTGGGTGCCTCCGACAACGGAAAAAAGTGCCAGCCGTTACGAGCCACCCGTTACAAAACGTTACCGGATCGTCCCGACGCGTCCCGATGGAGGTAGAGCCGGGTCATGCGTCTGCATCCGC
>CAYFSC010000045.1:12247-18424 GCA_964345695.1 uncultured Rhodothermales bacterium
TGCATCCGCGGCATCTGCATCCGGAGGGTTTGCCTCGGCCAGAGTGCGACGCTTCACCGCGTGCAGATGCTGCAGGGCGTCGTCGCGGTCGGCGGGCAGGTCGTCGTTGAAGACGGCGTCCTTGACGGCGCCCGTGGCGCGACGCTCCGGGCCTTCCATGCGGCGGAGCATGGTCTCGAAGAGCTCGCCCCGGCGCAGCGCTTCGTCCTTGATCTGCATCAGGTAGTCGAACGCCGCATCGTGCTCGTTCGGGATCTCGCCGTCGAGGATGGCTTCCCGAATCCACGTCTTGGCGATGCCGACGGCCACGCCCTCGTCGATTCCGAGTGTATCCATGATCTCGTAGCCGTCGACCGGGGGCTCGAAGTTGCGCAGGCGGTCCTTCTCCTCGACCTCCCGCATCTTTTCCTCCACGCGGTCGAACGCGCGGAGGTAGCGCCGCCGCCGGTGCGGATTCCCGCTGGTCACGTCGCTGCGCACGAGTGTCATGAGGTCGTCGATGTCGTCGCCGGCCTCGTACAAGAGGCGGCGGACGGCGGAGTCCGTCACGTCCTCGTCCACCAGCGCGATGGGGCGGTGGTGCAGGCGGATCATCTTCTGCACGTAGTCGAGTCGCTGGTCGGTCGGCAGGCGCAGCGCGCGGAACAGATCCGGGATCATTCGCGCTCCCTTGTCTTCGTGCCCGTGAAAGGTCCAGCCGTCTTGCGGACTGAAGTGCTTCGTCTGCGGCTTGGCGATGTCGTGGAAGAGCGCGGCCCACCGGAGCCAGCGGGTGGCTTCGGGGTCGCGGTCCTGCGTCCGCTCTGCGAGGTTGTCGAGCACCTGCAGCGTGTGGTAAAAGTTGTCCTTGTGCGTCCGTCCGTCCACCTCGTCGACGCCCTTGAGGGCTTGGAGCTCTGGGAGGATGGGCTCGAGCACGTCGGTGGCTTCCAGGATCTTGAAGCCGATCGACGGCTCGTCGGTCACGATGATTTTTTGCAGCTCGTCGGTGATGCGCTCCTGACTCAGGATGTCGACGCGGTGCGCCTTGTCCCGCATGGCATGGAAGACGCGATCGGACACGCGGAACGCGAGCTGTGCGGCAAAGCGCGCGGCCCGAATCATGCGGAGTGGGTCGTCCTCGAACGTCTCGTGCGGATCGAGCGGCGTGTCGACGGTACGGCGCTCCAGGTCGCGGCGGCCGTCGAAGGGGTCGATCAGATCGCCGAAGCGATCGGGCACGAGCGGAACCGCCATCGCGTTGATGGTAAAGTCGCGCCGGTGCTGGTCGTCCTCCAGTGTGCCGTCCTCAACGATGGGCTTGCGGGAGTCGGACCGATAGCTCTCTTTGCGGGCGGCCACGAACTCCAAGACCAGCGGGTCGGCGGCCTCCGGATCGGGCGCCCACTCCGCCGGGGGAACGCGGATCGCAGCGGTGCCGAAGTTGGGATAGACGTGCGCCGTCCGGCCGCCCATCGCCTCAGCCACGGCTTCCGCCAGTTCGATGCCGGTGCCCGGTCCCACCGTCACGAAGTCGAGGTCGGTCGTCTTGCGTTCCAGCAGCACGTCGCGGACGAGGCCGCCGACGGCATACGCCTCGACGTCTTCGCGGGCGGCAATGCGACCGATGTCTCGGAGGATGGCACCGTACGGACGGGCGTCCAGGGCCTCCGCAATGGAGTCGATGTCGGTGTACGAGCGCACCTGCGTCATGGGGAAGAGGATTTGTCGGCGTCGTTTCCACGCTTCCTACAGACGGGCGGTGAGCACCGTTCAGGGGCTCGGGCAGGATGACCTCGAATTTTCGGGACAACCGACGCTCTCCGTCACTTACCAGCCGCGGGCGTCGACGGCCCAGGTGTCCACGACCTCTTCGCCGTCCACCACGTGCAGCTCCGACTGGGTGGCGGTGGTCACGCAGGCATGGTTGGGAACGATCTGCAGGCGGTCGCCCACGCCAAACGTGGCGCCGCCCGGTACGCGCATCCATCCGTGCTCCTCCGACAGCTTCACGACGGTCGCATGCGGGTGGGCGCGCATGAACGAGGCGTTGTACAGGACGGTACCGTAGCCCGGCGAGGCAGGAGCCGTGTCGGTCGTCATGACTTTTTTTCCGGCGTCGACGTAGGCACGCTCAACGCCGGATGCATCGCGCCGCTTGCTCACGACGGTGGTGTAGACCGTCAGCGCGCAGTCGTCCAGGTCGGCCGCCCCGAGGTCCACCTGGATCGTGTCGTTGAAGACGTAGTTGCCCGGGCGAATTTCGGTGATGCGGAACTCGTCCTGCTCGGCATTTGCGAAACAGGCCATCGTCGGCGTCGAGCCGATGCTGATGGCGAACGACCCCGGCTCGACGCCCGGCACGCCGGCCTCTGCCAGCTGCACGGCGACGTCGAGCATGCGGTCGCGCTCCTGACGGCTGACGCGGCAGAGTGCGGCCTCGGCAGATTCGTCCTCGTGGGGGCCGCCATAGGCCTGGCCGGCGTGGGTCAGGATGCCGGCCAGGCGAAGCCCGTCCTCTTCGGCAACGTGCCGCGCCAGCGAAACCACGTCGCCCGACCACGGCACGCCGCAGCGCCCGTGCCCCACGTCGATCTCCAGCAGCACCTCGGCTGTCTGGTCGCGGTCGGCGTAGAACGCGGCCGCCTGCTCGGCGCTGGCCTCCGTATCGACGGTAAAAGAGATGCGGGCGTTCTCCATCAGCGCGGCCAGGCGTTCGTGCTTGCCGTGCCCGACGACGGGATAGGCCACGCGCACGTCGTCGATGCCGGCGGCGACGAACGTCTCGGCCTCCGCCACGGTGGCCACGGTGAGTCCGACGGCACCCTGCTCGATCTGGCGGTGGGCCAGCGCCGGGCACTTGTGCGTCTTGGCGTGCGGACGGAGCGCCACATCGTTCGTGTCGGCCAGCGTTTGCATCGCGCGCAGGTTGCGCTGCAGACGCTCCTGGTCGACCAGGAGGCACGGCGTCGAGAGTTCGTCAATCAACATGGAGATCGTGCGGGCGGGTGAGCGAGAAGGGGGGAGGAGGCACGCAGCATCGGCGCGAGTCGTACAAAAAACGCCCGGCAACCCGTGGCTGCCAGGCGTGGTCTGTTCCTGCAGAGGGAAAGCACGCGGCGCTACGAGCCTGCACCCACCTGCCCCATGGCGACGCGCGTGCGACTGCGGGCGCGCTCCAGCGCCGCTTCGGCCTCCTCGCGCTCTTCGCCACGCAGGCCCTCCTCCAGCCGACGCCGAGCGCGATCCTCGGCATTCTCGGCACGCTCGACGTCAATCTCGGAAGACGGCTCCACGGTTTCGGCCAGCACCGTGACCTTGTTGTCCACGATCTCCAAGAACCCGCCGCTCGTGGCGAACACAATACGATTGTCGTTGACGTCGGCATACTCGTGGGCGTCCTCCGTCTTTACGACGAGCGGCCCAATGCCGAAGGCGGCGATGAGCGGTGCGTGGTTGTTGCGCACCTCGAACGATCCCTCAACGCCAGGGGCGCGAACGCCGTTGGCCTGCCCCTGAAAGACCCGGTCGTCGGGGGTGACGATGTCTACGGTCAAGTTGTCCATGGTCGATAAGGAATAAGAGGGAAGAGGAGAGGAGGCTCGTGTTGCATCCCTGTTCTCTCGTCCTCAAGGTTACTCTTCTTCGAGCATCTGCTCGCCATCCTCGATCACCTCGTCGATGGTCCCCTTCAGCAGGAAGGCTCGCTCCGGGAGATGGTCGAGTTCTCCGTCGAGAATCATGCGGAAGCCGCGGATGTTTTCCTCCAGACTCACGAACTTGCCCGGGATGCCGGTGAACTGCTCGGCGACAAAGAACGGCTGGCTGAGGAAGCGCTGGACACGGCGCGCGCGGTTCACGGCCCGCTTGTCCTCTTCGCTCAGCTCGTCCATGCCCAGAATGGCGATGATGTCCTGCAGCTCTTTGTAGCGCTGGAGGATCTCCTTCACCTCCTGTGCCGTCTCGTAGTGCTCCGTGCCGAGGGCCCGCTCGTTGAGCATCTGACTGGTGGAGTCGAGCGGGTCGATGGCCGGGTAAATGCCCTGCGTGGACAGCTGACGGGACAGCACCGTTGTGGCGTCAAGGTGGGCAAACGTCGTGGCTGGCGCGGGGTCGGTCAGGTCATCCGCCGGGACGTACACGGCCTGAAACGACGTGATCGACCCTTTCTTGGTCGACGTAATGCGCTCCTGCAGATCGCCCATCTCGCTGGCGAGCGTCGGCTGGTAGCCCACGGCGCTCGGCATCCGGCCCATCAGGGCCGACATTTCCGACCCGGCCTGTACGAACCGGAAAATGTTGTCCAGGAAGAAGAGCACGTCGCGGCCCCCGAGGTCGCGGAAGTACTCCGCGATGGTCAGGCCGGTGAGGCCGACACGGGCACGCGCTCCGGGCGGCTCGTTCATCTGGCCGAAGACGAGCGAAATGTTGGAGCTCTTGACGGCTTCCATGTCGACCTTGTCGAGGTCCCAGCCGCCTTCTTCCATCTCCTTGTCAAACGCCTCGCCGTAGGTCATCACGCCCGACTCGATCATCTCACGGAGGAGGTCGTTGCCTTCCCGCGTGCGCTCGCCGACCCCGGAAAAGACGGACAATCCCTCGTGTGCCTTGGCGATGTTGTTGATGAGCTCCTGGATGAGCACCGTCTTGCCCACCCCGGCGCCGCCGAACAGGCCCACCTTGCCCCCTTTGGGCACAGGCTGAACGAGGTCCATGACTTTGATGCCGGTTTCGAGCACCTCGCGCTCGGAGGCGAGGTTTGCGAAGTCGGGGGCCTTCTGGTGGATGGGGCGGTACTCCTCGGCATCTGGCTCTGGGAGCCCGTCGATGGGCTCGCCCACGACGTTAAAGAGACGACCGCGAATGTCAGGACCGATGGGCACGGCAATCGGCTGGCCGGTTGCGACGATGGCCTGGCCGCGCTGCAGCCCGTCGGTCGAGTCCATGGCGATGGCACGGACGCGCCGCTCGCCGAGGTGCTGCTGCACCTCCAGCATCAGGCTGTCCCCCTCCTCGCGCTCGACGCGCAGGGCGTCCAGAATGTCGGGAACGCCATCCGGCGGAAACTCGGCGTCGACCACGGGGCCGACAATCTCGACAATGGTGCCCTTGACTTCGTTGGATCCTACTTCCATGAGATGAGCGTTGGTTGATCAATACGATGATGGCGCCGCGGGTCGACATCGCGGGCGCAGGAGACCGAGCAAATCGGTAGTTAACGTACAGTGCGGCGGAGGGAATTGCTCGATGTACGGACGGGAATTTTACGCAAACGCGGCAAAGAATCGGTGATTTCAAAATGCCTTCGCAGTCTCCGCGGTCCTTTCCCTTCTCGTGCGACGGTGCGTATGTTGAACCGCCTATCTTGCCTTTAGCACGTTCGGCGCTCTTATGCCTTCCCGCTCCCGCCTGATCGTTGACACGTCCGTCGAGGAACGGCCCGATGCTCCCGCGGACGTTCGCGAAGCGCTCGGCACGCCGGGAGGCCTCACTCCGGACGGCACGCGCTGCCCGGCCTGCCACCGGGGCGTGCGCCGTCGGTTCTGTAGCATGTGCGGAGAGCGGGCGCCCCACAGACAGCCCCGAACGACGTGGGCGTTTCTACAACGCGGAATCACGCGGCTTCTGGACGCCGACAGCCGGCTGTTGCGAAGCCTGTTCTTTCTCCTGTTTCGGCCCGGGGCGTTGACCGACCGCTTTCTGAAGGGCCATCGGAACCACTACGTGGGTCCCCTCAAGCTTTTCGCAATCGTCAACGTCGCCTTCGTCCTGTTTGTCGGTGCGTCTGGGGGACCCGCGGCGTTCCAGAATCCGCTGTACTACCACGTCACCGGGAGCTACCCGCACCAGGCAATTGCCGAACAATGGGTGGGGAACCGCATCGACGCCCCCGATGGATGGGCGCTTGACTCTGCCCTTCACCTCGAGGATTCGCTGCAAGTCGACGCGTCGCAGGAAGACTCTCTCGCAGGAAGCGCGCCGCCGGGCGAGGCGTTGTCGAATGGCGGCACGGACGCGGAGGACCCGTCCCGTCCCGCGCTCGACGCCCTGGACCGGTACCGAGACTATGCCGAGGCCTTCAATCGCCAGGCCGACCGCCTCGCAGAAGCGCTCGTGTTCCTCTTCATCCCTGTGCTCGCAGGTCTGTTCTGGGGCGGGGCAAAGCTCGCCGGTGCCCTGCCGGGCCGACGCCGAGGA
>CAYFSC010000046.1:0-4504 GCA_964345695.1 uncultured Rhodothermales bacterium
CGCGAGCCGTGACGACGCGGAACGTTTGGGTCGCCACGGGGTGACGTTCACGTCGGGTTCACGGAAGAACAGCGAACGTCCCCATGACGGACACAACTACCACGCGCACGGTCACAGTCGAACAGGCCGAGCGCAACCTCCGGTCGATTCTAAACGCACTGTCGGAGGATGAATCGATCACAGTCGTCGACGAGGCGGGAACGCCCGTGGCGCAAATCTCCGCTCCGGAAAACAGGCTCGACCCGGAGGTGAAAGATCGAAAGCGCGCCTTGAAGAAATGGACGGACTCGATGCGTGAATTTGCTCAGAGCGTGCAAGACGAGTGGGACGGCGAGAAATCACTTCTTGAGCAGCTTGACGAGGACCGAAGCCGGATGGACCGTCTCTTCGGCCCGTCGACCGATGACCGCTGAACATTTTGGTGTGAGCGAACGCGATGGTGTGCATTGATGCAAGTGTTTTCGTTGCGGCGAGCCGACCGGAGGAGGACGGGTACGAGAGCAGTCTACGCTTTGTGGATTCTCTCTTCACCGAACACGTTGTGTGTCCAACGCTCGCCAACGCTCGTGATTCCGGAAGCGGCCGGGGCGTTGTCCCGCCGGACGGGGAGCACTGAGAAGGGGCAGTCTCTGGCAGAAAGAATCGGGCTGCTGCCTCAAATTCTCCTCGACGGCCTCACAGCAGAGCAGGCACGCCGGACGACTGACATCGCAGCTTCGCATCGTCTGCGCGGTGCCGACGCCGTCTACGTCGCGACGGCAGAAGCCCACGATGCGCTGCTCGTCACCTGGGATCAGGAAATGCTCGATCGAGGAGGCGCCGTCGTCGAAACGATGACCCCGGCGGAGTAGCTAACCACAATGGTGGATTGATCTCGGAGCCCCCGTCGTGCGCACCGGAACACGCGATTCCTCGGGCGCACCCGGTCGATTCTCCGGCGCGCGACGCTTACGTTAAGGGCTCGGCCCCGCCGACACCTGAATCCATCGTCTCATGTCCACCCACGCACAGACGGACCGGTCGTCGTCCCCCGCAGCCTCGACGGAGGCGGAGCTTCCGGACGCGGTGGACTGGCCGGCGCTCAACCGTGCACAGCGGGCCGCCGTGGCTGCATCGCTCGATCCGCAGCTCGTGGTGGCGGGGCCGGGGACGGGCAAGACGCGCGTGCTCGTCTGCCGGGCGGCCTATCTGCTCGCCGAATACGCGGAGACGCTGCGTCCCTCGCAGGTGGCCGTGATCACGTTCACGCGAAAGGCCGCGCGCCAACTGACGGCACGGCTCGCCGAGCTCGTCGGGCCGCGTGCCCAGCACGTGCAGGCCGGCACCATCCATCGGTTCTGCAGTCGCATTCTGGATGCCCACGCCGAGCGGCTCGACGACGTGCCGCCCGACTTCGTGGTCGCCAGCGACGCGGTGACGGATGCGTTCTGGCAGCGGTGGTTCGAGGACCACGAGCGGTCCTGCAAGCAGCGGGACCTCCACTCCTTCCGGCAGGTCAAGACGCGCGTCAGCCGAGCGAAGATGGGGATTGAAAGCCTGCCGGGCCTGCTGCAGGAGCCGCTCCGCGCCTACGAGAAGATGCTGCGCTCCCGCGGCGCGCTCGACTTCGACGACCTGCTGGTGAAGGCGCGCGACCTGGTGGAGCACCATCCCGCGGTGCGCCGCGCGGTGCGGCGGGAAACCCGGGCGGTGCTGGTCGACGAGTTTCAAGACACCGATCCGGTGCAGTATCGCGTCTTGTGGCGGATTGGCAACGAGGGGCGTCCGGACGGCGGACGCGGGGCACACCTCTTCTGCGTGGCCGACGATGATCAGTCCATTTATCGCTTCCGCGGCGCCGAGCCGAAGAACCTGCAGCGGTACATCGACCGCTACGGATGTGCTCGCGACGCAGGCACGTTCCACGTTCTGCAGAAAAACTACCGCTCGAACCGGGCGATCTACACCGTTGCCGAAACCGTGCTCTCGGGGCGCGAGCGGCTGAAGCAACGGGGAGAGATCGAAACCGTCAACCCCGCGCGCGATCCGGTTGAGATCGTCTCCTGTGACGACGAGGCCGACGAGATGGCGCACGTGTTTGCCACCGTGCAGCGATGGATCGAGAACGGCACGCCGCGCCGCGAGATCGGGGTGCTCGCCCCGTGGAACGCGACCGTACAGACGCTCGAACAGCGATTTCTGCGGGCCGGCATCGCGTGTGAAGCGAGCAGCACCGACCCCATCCTGCAGGAGCCCGCCGTGCGCAGACTGGTTGCCGCCTTGCACATGGTCCGGCGCGTTCTTCAGCAGCAGGACTTCGACGGCCCGCTCGACGATCTACTGCAGACCGTCCTGCCGGAGGATGTCTATTCGCAGGTCCGTGCGTTCTGGGAGCAGCAGTCCGAAACCCAGCAGGCGTCGCTGTGGGGCACCTTCCAGCGCCTGGCGCGCGACGGCGCGGCGGCAGGGCGGGCCGGGCTCGAGGCCTACGGCCAGCACCTGGGACGGCTGTACGCCGCCATCGGGAACGTTTTGCAGCACGCCCGCACGAGCGATGCGACGGTCGGCAGCGTGGCCGAAGAGGTCCTGCGTCAGCTCGGCGGTGCCACGCAACTCCTGCACGACGCCGACGTCGCGGATCCCCTGGATGGGCACGGTGTGGCCGAGGCGTCGGCCCGCCTCCGCCGATGGCGGGACGCGCACCGCACCCGCAACGCCCGGCTTCTGTTGCACGACCGCCGGGGACGGCGGCTCCAGATCTGGCGGCAGCTTCTCCTGCGCGGGCTCGACGTGGCGGACGGCGACCCGGGCCTGTCCAGCTACGACGCCCCGGCGCTCTTCCTCGCGTCGGAGCAGGAGCACCCCGAGCCGCTATCGGCAGGCGATCTTGTCGTCACCGCCAGCATGGAGGCGTTTGTGCGCTGGGCAAATCGGTACGGTGCGCTGGACAACGAGCAGCCGCCGCATGTGCTCCACCTCGGGACCGACTCCATCCCGGAGGAAACCCTTCAACTCGCGGGGATGGATCCTGATCGCATTCATCCCGTCGCGCCCGAGGCCTCTCGGCGACCCACGGCTCGACTCTTCAAGCTTCTGCAGGCCACGGTGGCGCCCGCTACGCCGGAGCCGCTGTTCGACGAATACGTGATGGTCGATCTGGAAACGACGAGCGCCGACCCGGACCGCTGTCGCGTGGCCGAAATCGGGGCTGTCCATATCCGCAACGGCGAGGAGATCAATACGTTCAGCACCCTCGTCGCTCTACCGGACGATCTCACCGCCGATGAAATCCGGACGCTGCGGGACGTTTGCAACCTCGACCCTGATACCGACTTCGACGAGGCGGTTCCGCTCCGCGAGGCCTGGGTGCAGTTCTGCGATTTTGCGGGGACGCGGCCGCTCGTGGCGCACAACGGCCGCCAGTTCGACTTCCGCATCCTTCAGCGTCTCCGCGACCCATTGGCCGATGCTGTGGAGCCGCGGTGGACGACCACCTACGACACGCTGCCGACCGCCATCGAGCTGTGTCCCGAGCTGAAACGCCACACCGCCGAGCACCTGCGAACGCATCTCTTAGGCGAGGACGAAGACACGGCGCACCGAGCCCTGGCCGACTGTCGCGATCAGGTGCGGCTCTTCGAAGCGTTGCAGGTCCGCCGGGCTGTGCGGCGGCGCGCCGGGGCGCTGGAGCCGTTGCTTCCGCTCGTCGTGGCCGGTCTGTACGACGAAGCCTACGCCACCCCCGACGAGGCCCCCGTTCCGCTGTCGGACGACGACCGGGCCCTGCTCGACGTGGGCTACCGATGGGCGCTGCGCGACGCCTCGTCGGTGCGCGGCGTGCTGCGCCGGGTGCTGCCGCGCGCTCTGCCGGAACTGGTTCGCACCACGCCCGCGCTCTACGACGCCATCGACGAAGCCCAGCTTCTGGAGGACGGGGCGCGGCCGGGCCTGTCAGGGCGCATCGACGCGCTCTTTGCTCCGTACCGGGATGCACCGATCCGTGAGGGGCTCGCCGAAACGCTTCGGCACCTCGCGCTCTGGCGCACCGACGATCCGGAGCAGGGCAACGATGTCGTCACCCTCTCCACCTACCACAGTGCGAAAGGACTGGAGTTCGAGCGCGTCATCTGCACCGGCGTGCACGACAACGCCTTCCCGCCCTTCCACGCCGAGACCGCCGACGACCGCCGCGAAAGCCGCCGCCTGCTGTACGTGGGCATGACCCGGGCGGAGCAGCATCTTATGCTCACCTATCCAAACGAGGCTCAGCAGGGATGGAACCGAAAGCGATCGCGTTTCCTGCAAAACGTGCCGGAGGAACTCGTGGAAGAGCGACGCCCGCAGGGGTGATGGCGGGATGGAAGAGGGAGAATCGCACAGCGACATGGCGCATTCGCGAGTCCTATATCTTGCTTCCGCGTCGCGCATGGTCGTGGGGATCGGATCGGACGACCATGCACCGGGACCGAGACCAGGAACGAGAAACCAGAAACCGGACGAGTAAACCTTTCCCTGCGTCGGTCGG
>CAYFSC010000046.1:4604-17950 GCA_964345695.1 uncultured Rhodothermales bacterium
ACCAGGAACGAGAAACCAGAAACCGGACGAGTAAACCTTTCCCTGCGTCGGTCGGTAGGACTGTTCCTGTCCGCCGGATGCCTGCCCAACCTGAACCGACCACGTGGACCCTGAGACGTTTGCCGAGCAGAAGCAACTGGTCGACGCCGCAATTGCGTTGCATCAGCAGAAGCCTGAGCGGCTCACCGTGGCCGACGTGTGTGCGGCGGCCCATGTGAATGAAGACACGTTCCACGCCCATTTTGATGCGCCGGAGGACCTGCTCCCGGCGTTCTACAGCTTGGTCGTCCCGCAGTACCGGCTGATGCGTGATGCCACGACGGGATACGACGCGTTCTCCTTCGAAGAGCGGCTGGCGTCCTTCTTCTACATCGTGCTCGACGCGTTGGCCGAGCACCGGAGGTTCGTGCAAGACACGTTCGACAGCCAGATTCGCTACCAGTCCCCCCTGCGCCGCGACCTGCGAGCGACGCTGCGCGCCCTCCTCACGGCCGACGACGTGCCCGGCACTACGCAACTCGTCACCGGCTGGTGGCCGGCGCACGAGGTCATGACCGAGGTTACGTTCGGCGTCGTTCGCTACTGGACCGCCGACGACACCGAGGAGCAGGCCGCCACCACGGCGCTCGTCGACAAGCTCGTTGCGTTTCTCGCTGAACTGCTTACCTTTCGCGGCGTGCAACGCGGCGCCGATCTCGCCTGGTACATGTACCAGAGCGATGCTCTCGGTCTCGGGCGCCTTCCGCTGGTCGGGAGCCTGTTCCGTCGCAGAGAGATCGAGCGCAGAGAGATCGAGACGTAGCCCGGTCGACGCGGATGCAACGGACCTCTTCGTTCAACGTGGAAGCGGTCCGCGTTCAACGGTTTTCTGTGTGTTTGACCAACGTCGCGCCTACTTGAATGACTGATTCTGAACATCAAAACGAGTCCTTCCCCGCCACGAAGATGGAGCGGGGAAAGATCTTTGCGAAAACGGGCCTGAAGGTGGGATCCAACTACGCCCGGTACCTGAAGGACCGCGTCACGAAGGGCAAAAAAGGCGCTGAGGATCGGAAGCGCGACCTGAACACGAAGAACGCGAAGGACCTCTACAAGGAGTTTACGAAGCTCCGCGGGACGGCGCTGAAGCTCGCGCAGTCGATGAGTATGGACGCGAGCATGCTGCCTGACGAGTTTGCCGAGGTCATGGCGGACGCGCAGTACCGCGTGCCGCCGATGAACAAGGCGCTCGTCCGCAAGCGCGTCCGCGATGGGCTCGGGCAGTATCCGGAGCAGGCGTTTACGTCCTTCACGCCGGACGCCATCGCCGCGGCCTCCCTCGGACAGGTGCACCGTGCCACCCTCGACGATGGGCGCGACGTGGCCGTCAAGGTGCAGTACCCGAACGTGCGGGACACCATCGAGTCGGATCTGTCGATGGCGCGCACCCTCTTCAAGCGGCTCATCAAGAGCCCGAATCTGGACGACTACTTCGCGGAGGTGCGCGACCGGCTGCGGGAGGAGACCGACTACGAGAACGAGGCGGAGAACATCGCCTTTTTTGCCGATCAGTACGAGCAGGAGGGCATCCTCACGCCGCGTCCAGTCCGGGCACACACCTCGGAGACCGTGCTCACCATGACGTTCGTGGAAGGCGAGCACCTGGAGGAGTTTCTGGACGGAAATCCCGATGCCGCGACGCGCAACCACTTCGGGCAACTGCTGTGGGATTTCATCCACGAGCAGATCGCCAGCGACTACCGGACGCTCCACGCCGATGCGCATCCCGGCAACTTCCTCTTCCGCGAGGACGGACGCCTCGGCGTCATCGACTTCGGATGCGTGAAGACGTTCCCGCAGACCTTCCGCGACAACATGCTGCGCCTGTACCGCGCACGCATCGAGGCGGACGAGGAGGCGTTGGTGCCGCTTCTGTACGACCTCGATATCCTCCGTGAGGACATGGGTGCCGACACGCGCAATCGCATGCGGCAGTTCTTCGACCGGTTCGGCTCGCTGATCGTGGAGCCCTACCGGCACGACACGTTCGACTTTGGCGACCCCGCGTTCCACGACGAGTTGCACGCCTGCTTCCGGGCCGCGTCGGAGTTTCGCGAAACCCCCGGGTCGCCGCACTTCATCTTTCTCAACAAGGTCCTCGTCGGTCTCTTCAATCTCCTCGGTAAGCTCGAGCCGACCGTCGACACGTCCCACAGCCGCGAGCTATTGGACCAGACGGTGCGGCGGATCGAACGTGGAGGATAGAGGATGCAGAATGGAGGATGGAGACTTCTCCCACAGCGAGGCCTCACGCCTCACGCTTCTCACGAAGTACACATCACGAGTCGCGCGTCCAGACGTTGTTCGCACGGTCGACATCGGGGAAGACGTGGTCGGCGTCGATCTCCACGCGCCGCACCGTACTGCCGGCGGGGACGGCCACCGAGGTCGTGACGGAAGTGCGTCCTTGCAGCCAGGCGTCGACCGGAATCGTGCGGGACACGGTCTCGCCGTTCGCAAGCGTGACGGTCAGGCGCACTGGCATCGGCACGCGGCCCTCGTCCGCCACGCGCACCGAAACCTCGTTGCTCTGCACCGAGACGTCGTCGATGGCCTGGTCGAGCGTCCACGTCGTGAAGTACCAGCTGTACCAGAACCAGTCGAGGTCGCGACCGGCCACGCGCTCGACGGTATTGAAGAAGTCGGACGGATACGGATGCTTGTACGCCCAGGAGTCCATGAACGTCTGATAGGCGCGGTTGAAGGTTTCCGCGCCGAGCAGTCCGCGCAGCGCAACGTAGACGGTGGCCGGTTTCCGATAGGAGGCCACGCCGAAGGCGGCGCCGGAGGTGTGGAAATCGGACCAGCGCATCATCGGGCCTTCGCGGCTGGAGCGGGCGAACTCGACGTAGTCTTGGCGATCCGACGCGATGGCGTTCGACGTGTCGAAGTAGTCGCCGCGCGCTACGTTTTCGTTGAAGCTGGTGGTGCCCTCATCCATCCAGGAGTAGCGGCGCTCGTTGGTGTTCACGATGAACGGCATCCACATGTGGGCGAGTTCGTGGGCGGTCACGGCGTAGAGCATGCGGGCCGAGTTGTTGTTGTAGTCGCCCATGATCGTCATCATCGGGAATTCCATGCCGCCGCCAATGATGCCGCCGCCCTCGACGGCCGTCATGTGCGGCCAGGGGTACGGAACCCCGGTATGGCGGGCGTGCTGCGTGATGGAATGCTGCTGGTACTTCGTGACCTCGGCCCATTTCGGAGCCGATTCGCGCCAGAACGTATGGATCTGTGTGGAGTCGGCCCGGCCGTCGCCGTTGCGGTCGCCGGCAGCGGTGCGGGCGGCCTCCCAGTAGCTGTTGCGCGACAGGTGAAACGCGGCGTCGCGCACCCGATCGGCCGAGAAGCGCCACATGAGCGTGTCGCTCGGGGCGTCGGCGGTGCCCGTCTGGTCGGGCGTGAGGATGCGCATCGGTGTGTCGCTGCGGATGGCCTGCTCCCGGCGCTGTGCCACTTCGGGCGAGAGCACGTCGCCGGGGTTCTGCAGCGTGCCGGTGGCCTGTACGACCCATGACTCGGGGGCGTGGATCGTGAGGTCGTACGAGGCGAAGTCGGAGTAGAACTCGGCGCGTCCACGGAACGGGGCGTCCATCCAGCCGGTCACGTCGTCGTAGACGGACACAATGGGATACCAGTAGGCAAGGAAGAAGAGGTCGTCGCCGCTGTAGCCCATGCGCCCGCCTGCGCCCTTCTGGGGAATGGTAAATGACCAGTCGACCTCGATTGTCGCCGTGGCGCCGGAGGGGATCGGGCTCGTCGGGAAGAGAACGAGCTGCGTGTTGCGCACGGCATACCCTACGCCATCGGCGGCGCCTCGCCGTGCTTCGACGCCGTTCAAGGCGATACGGTCGAGCGTCACGCCGCCCGTGATTTCCTGTCCTTCGTTGCGCACGACGCCGGGCTTGTGGACGTTTTGAGCCAGCTCCAGGTGCAGGCGGTCGAGCGCGTCGGGCGAGTTGTTGGTGTAGGTGATGGTGCCGGAGCCCTCCAGGCGCTTCTCGTCAGGATGGACGCGCGCCGTGAGGTCGTACGCGGCTTCCTGCTGCCAGTAGCTGGGTCCGGGGCGGCCGGTTGTCGTGCGCGTTCCGTTCTGGACGGCCGGCTCGAAGCCCTGCTCGGGTGTCGGTGCGTGCGGCAGCGGGCGGTCCGGCTCGATGGATTGCGGAGCAGAAGCCGGCGGGGCCTGCTCGGATGAGGTCGAGGACGGACTTGGTGACTGCGATGTGGATGCACAGCCCGCAAGAAGCGCGATGCCGGTAAGGATGGCCGTCCAGCGAAGGCGTCGTGTCATGAGCAACGAGAGTCAAGCGAGAAGAGGAACCGCAAAAAGCCCAGACCGAGGAAGAGGGCTCCTCGATCTGGGCAGAATGTGGGTGTGACGCGTGGGGATGGAGGTCAGTTCATGTCGCCGCCTTGATCCTGGCCGGTCACGGCCGGATCGGACGACGCGTGGTAGGCCGACAGCTCCTGCGCGTGCGACCACAGCGTGAGAGCCTCCTGCACGACCGGGTCCACCTGGTTGAGGATGGGACGCCAGGCGGAGCTTCCGTACAGCTGACGGGCGAGCAGCGCTTTCAGGCGGGTCGACACGTACTCATGTGCGCTCTTTGCATCGGCGCGAAGGAAGACGCCCTGGCCCGGATTGGTGGCCGACCGGTCGTTGGTCAGCTCCAGGGAATTCTTCTCGGCGAACGTCCAGAAGGAATCGACGACGGCATCGGGCGTCTCGTAGTTCGCCATGAAGGCCTCCTCGCGCTCGTTCCACTGGTCGCGAATCTCCTGTTCGTGCCGGGCGAACCATCGCGTCATGAAGTTGATGTCGAGCCCGCTTCCGGCGAGGTGCCGTCGGATGGAAAGCGTGTCGGGCTGCACGACGTGATCCGGGAGGATGCCCCCGCCACCGAAGACGGTGCGACCGTGATCTGTCTGGTAGGCGAGGGAGTCCGGGATGCTTTCCCTGTACGCGCTGAGGTTAAACGTCGCGTTGTCGATGGTCGAAAACTTCTGTTCGTAGTAGTCTTTCTTCGACCCGTTCTCGTAGGGGGTCTGGACGAGGCGACCGGCGGGCGTGTAGTAGCGGCCTACGGTCATCTGCAGGAGGCTGCCGTCCGGAAGCTCGAACTGCTTCTGGATGAGGCCCTTGCCGAAGGTACGCTGGCCGACGACGTAGGCGCGATCGTGATCTTGCAGCGCGCCGGTCACGATCTCGCTCGCCGAGGCCGACTGGCCGTTCACCAGCACGATGACAGGCTTGTCCTCAAACGCGCCGCCCCCCGTAGCCCGATACTTGTTGTTCATGCTCGACTTGCGGCCTTTCGTCTGTAAAACCGTCATGCCGGCGCCCAGCATTTCGTCGGCAACCTCGATGGCCGAGCGCATCACGCCGCCCGGATTGCTACGCAGGTCGAGCACGAGGCGCTCCATCCCCTGATCCTTGAGCATCTCCATCTTCTCCATGAACTCGTCGTGGGTCGTCATGGAAAACCGGTCGATCTCGATGTACCCGGTCTGGTCGTCCATCATGTACGCCGTGTTGATGGAGTAGAGTGGGATCTCGTCGCGCGTGACCGAGAAGGTGTACGTGCGGTCCATCCCGGGCCGGTAGACCGTCATCCGCACCTCTGTGTCGACCGGTCCCTTCAGGCGCTTCTGGATGCCGCGCGACTTGAGGCCTACGGCTGTCGAATCCTCGATTTCCACGATCCGGTCGCCTGCCATGATGCCGACCTTGTCGCTCGGACCGTCGGCAATCGGGGTGATGACGCGAGCGGTATCGCGCACCATCTCGAACATGATGCCGATGCCTCCGAACGAGCCTTCGTAGCTGTCGCGCACCTGCTTCACGTCTTCCTCCGGGATGTAGCTGGAGTGCGGATCGAGGTGCTCCAGCATGCCCTTGATGCCTTCCTCAGCGACGGGGCCGGAACTGACGGGATCGACGTACTGGCGATTGATGATGACAAACGCCTTTTCCAGTTTCTTGAGCTGCTGGAAGGTATCGCCGTCCGAGAAGTACGAGTCCAGTTGAACGCCGAGCACAGCCCCGAGCATGAGCAGGGCCAGGGCTGGGAGGATGTAATACCGGTTGAAACGCGTCATAAAGTCGTCAGAAAGCCGTGCAGTGGCGAGTTAGGGTGGAAGCAAACGGGCCGACTCGGGATGTCGAGGGCACGGTCCGGTGAGGGCTCTCCGGAAACCGCCGACGCTCCGACAAAGCCGATAATCTGTACTTCACACGAAACGGTTTGTTGCAGCCCCCACCGCGCTGAGGGCGTGGAGCTCCCGCGCACAGAGGCCGATTGCGTTCCTGTTCCGTTATGGTGACATTTCAGGCGGCGGCGTTTCGGCGGCAGGGATTTCCGGAAGGGAGTGAACCTACGACCGAACCCCCGGTCTCATCAAGTCCGTCTGCATCGATCCACTCTCGCTTCTGGTTCACGACGAGCTCGTTTCATGCTGTTTATCACCATCATTCTCGACGGCGTGGGCATCGGCGCTCAGCCCGATGCCGACCAATACGGCGATGCCGGGAGCGACACGCTCGGTCACGTCTGCGCAGCCTGCCGTCCGACCCTGCCGCACCTGGCAGAACTCGGCCTGGGGTGTATTCGGCCGCTCGACGGCATCGTGTGCCCGGATGCACCCACGGCGCACTACGGACGGATGCAGGAGGTCTCGGCCGGGAAGGACAGCACGACCGGTCACTGGGAGCTCGCCGGACTGCAACTCGACCGCCCGTTCCCCACGTATCCCGACGGGTTCCCGGGCGCGGTCATCGAAGCGTTTATCGACAAAACGGGGTGCGGCGGTGTGCTGGGCAACAAACCGGAGTCCGGCACGGTCATCATCGAGGAACTCGGGGAGAAGCACGCCGAAACGGGCCACCCCATCGTGTACACGTCGGCGGACAGCGTCTTTCAGATCGCGGCGCACAAGGAGGTCATCCCGCTTGATCGGCTCTACGAACTGTGTCGCATCGCCCGTGACGAGGTGTGCGTCGGCGAGCACGGCGTGGGACGGGTCATCGCCCGCCCCTTCGTCGGGGAGCCCGGCGACTACACGCGCATCTCGGAGGAGCGGCGCGACTACTCGCGGACGCCGGACGACCCGCCCCTCCAGCAGGTCCTCCAGGAGAACGGCGTGCAGACGATTGCCATCGGCAAGATCGGCGACCTATTTGCGGACGTCGGGTTTGACACGATTACGAAAACGAAAGGCAACCAGGAGGGTGTGGACGCCACGCTGGATGCGATCCGCGCCTACCGCGACGCTCCGCAGCCCACGTTCGTGTGGACGAACCTCGTGGACTTCGACCAGGCGTACGGCCATCGCAACGACCCGGACGGCTTCGCCGCCGCGCTCGAAGCGTTCGACCGGCGCCTGCCTGAGATTCTGTCGACGCTGCCCGAGGAGGCCCGCCTCGTCCTCACGGCCGACCACGGAAACGATCCTACAACCGGCAGCACGGATCACGCTCGCGAGTACGTGCCGCTCTTGGCCTATCAGTCGAGCATCCCGGCCTCCGGCGGAGGGAAAGACCTCGGCCTGCGCGCGTCGTTCGACGCCCACGCCGCTACGGTCGCCGACTTCTTCGCGGTGCCGTTTGAAACGGAGGGAGCGCCCTTCGAGACGTGACGAGTGAACGAGCCATGACGAGGGCGCCGCAGAGCCCGGAGATCTGGTATCGTGAGGACAGGTTGCGTGCCGGCGCTGAACGCGTCAGGGGTCCGGCTCGCCGCTGACGAGCGGGACGAAGCGAAACGAGTGGAATTCCTCGTGCTCGTAGTCGTGCACGCCCGGGCCGGTGCGATGGATACGCGTCATGCGCTGGCCGCCGGAGCCGCCGACGGGGATCACAAGGCGCCCGCCGCGGTGCTCGTTGGGCTCACGAAGCTGCTCCAGGAGCGGGTCCGGAACTTCGGGCGCGGCGGCCGTCACGACGATGCCGTCGTACGGGGCAAACGCGGGCCATCCCTTCGTGCCGTCGCCGTGCCGGGTGCGCACCGGGTAGCCGAGGTCGTCCAGCAGCTTGGCGCTTCGCTCCAGCAGCGGTTTGTGGCGTTCGATGGAGAAGACGCGGGCCCCCATCTCGCACAGCACGGCCGCCTGGTAGCCGCTGCCGGTGCCCACCTCCAGCACGCGGTCGTTCGGCTCCACGGCCAGAAGGGATGTCTCGTAGGCCACCGTAAAGGGCTGGGAGATCGTCTGATCCATGCCGATGGGCAGCGCCTCGTCGGCATAGGCCCGGCTCTTGAAGGCGGGCGCCACAAACTTGTGGCGCGGGACGGACCCGATCGCCTCCAGCACGCGCTCGTCGTCGATGCCCCGCTCCCGAAGCTGGTCGACGAGGCGCTGACGCCGGCGGTGAAATCTGCGATCGGGACGGTCGTCCGGAGAGGCCATGACGGGCGGAACGGTCGGTGGGAGAGAACAGGCTCAGGCGGCCGTGCTCAGGCTCTGACTCGTCGGCTGCTGAGAAGAGAGTGCGTTGGTCAGATACGTACGCAGCTCCTCGGGGGTGATGTTGGAGATGAGCGCCCCGTCGCGCGAGACGCTGATGTTGCCCGTTTCCTCCGACACCACGACGACGAACGCGTCGGTCTGCTCCGTAAGGCCCACGGCCGCGCGATGCCGAAGGCCGAGCTGCGGGCTCAGCTTCATGCTCGTCGACACCGGAAGGATGCAGCGGGCCGCCTCGATGCAGCGGTCGGCGACGATCACGGCACCATCATGCAGGGGGTTCTGGCCGTAGAAGATCGTCATGAGCAAATCAGCCGAGAGGTCGGCGCGCAGCGGCTTGCCGGTCTCGACGTAGCTACGCAGGCCGGTGGCCCGCTGAAAGGCGATGAGGGCACCCGTCTGGTTGCTGCTCATCTCTTCGACGGCCGACACCGTCTCGTCCACGATCTCGCTCTGGTCGCCCGTCGACACGAAGCGACGGATGATCGGGTTCTCACTCAGCACCGACGACACTGTAAGCAGCAGTCGCCGAATCTCCGGCTGAAAGATGATGATGACGGAAAGGACGAAGACCTGGTTGAAGTAGCTGAAGATCCGCACCAGGACCGTCATGTCGAGCGCCCACACGACGATCTGGATGAGAAAGAGCACCCCGATCCCAAAGGCAATCTGGACCGCAATCGTCCCCCGCATCAGCTGGTAGAGCTGGTAGAGGACATAGGCGACGAGCGCGATCTCGACGATGTCGCCAGGACCAATCCCGATAATCTCGAAGATCGTCAAGGGCGCGGAAGAAAAGGATTCGAAAGAAAATACGACAACTTGGACCGATCAGCGGGGATCGAGTTCAGAGTTCGGAGCCGGCATGCGCTTGTGCCCTGCGCACGCAGCGCGAGCCGCAACCTTCAACCTACAACCTGCAACCTACAACCCGAAACGCCTACGCCTGCACCGTGCGGTGCCACAAGCGCAGCATGTCGGCGGTGGCGGCCACGTCGTGGGTGCGCACGAGCGTGGCGCCGCGCATCAGCGCCACTGCCGTGGCACCGAGCGATCCGTGCAGGCGCTCGCCTACGGGCCGCGGGGCGTCGTCGGTGCCCAAGACTGCACCGATGGTGCTCTTGCGCGAGATCCCGACGAGAACGGGGCGGTCCAGGGCAAGCAGGCGGTCGACGCGGTTGACGAGGCGCAGGTTCTGCGCGACTGTCTTCCCGAACCCGAACCCAGGGTCGACGGCGAGATGCGCAACGCCCGCCTCCTCGGCAATCTCGATGGAGCGACGAACGGATGCCACGACGGCGTCGAGGACATCGTCGTACGAAGGCGCTTCGGTGAGCGCGCCGGGCTCGTTGACCGAGTGCATGAGGATCATCGGCGCGCCGTGGTCGGCCGCCACCGCCGCGGTTTCCGGATGATGGCGCAGGCCCGTCACGTCGTTCACGATGTGGGCGCCCGCCTCCAGCGCCGCCGCGGCCACCTCGGGCTTGTACGTGTCGATGGAGAGCAGCGCCTCCGGATGGCGGTCGGCGATCGCCGTCACGACCGGAAGCACGCGGTCGCGCTCCTCCTGTGCTGAAAGAGGGTCGGCGCCCGGCCGTGTCGACTCGCCGCCGATGTCGATGATGGAGGCCCCGGCGCGGAGCATCTCGGCGGTGCGGGAGAGCGCGTCGTCGACCGCGGTGTACTGGCCTCCGTCGGAGAACGAGTCGGGCGTCACGTTCAGAATGCCCATCAGGTGGGCTCCGCCCTCCGGCGCTCCAGGCCGGCAATCGAGGGTATGCCCGCGGCAGTCCAGCACAAAGCGGTCCGCCGGAAAGGAGGCAGGGTCGAACGTTCCATGCAGCGAAGGAGTCATGGGGCGCGACGTGTGAAGGACAGAAGCAGACGGCCAGACAGCGGATCCTGCGGACATCTTACGGGTGCGAACTCTTCGCGTTACGGAGAATACACACGACAGCGAGAAGAGAAGAGCCGATCGGGTGTAATGGCCGTAAAATTTTGGGCTTCTCGACGTGCGTTCTCCGAAACGGCCTCGCAATATTCCCGCCTCGCAGTATTCCCCCACGAGCCCCTTCGCATCGATGGACGAACTGGTACGGTCGGCGTTGCAGTGGCTGCCCCCGCTTCGTCGCGTGCAGCGCTTTCGGCCTCATCCCGTTGCCACGCAGCGTCACGTGCTGCGCTCCCTACTGAAACGCGCTGCCGATACCGAGTGGGGACGCCGCTACGACTTCGCCGAGATCGCTGCAGCACCGGACGTCGTGGAAGCCTACCAGGAACGCGTTCCACTCCACACGTACGACGACATCCGCGAGGACGCCACCCGTGTCCGCGAAGGGGCCGAGGACGTAATGTGGCCGGGACGCATCACCAACTTTGCCGTGTCGAGCGGCACCGTGTCGGACGGCAAGATCATTCCCGTCACGCAGGAGATCATCGACCGCGATCGTGCTTTTAGTATAGGTGTTGGGCTCAACTACGTGAAGGAGACCCTCGACGTTCGCTTCCTGCTCGGCTCGCACCTAACGCTGCCCGGTCGCATCGAGGAAGACCCCAACTACCCGGGCACACTCGTGGGCGAGATCAGTGGCCTGCTTGCCGAGAATGCGCCGGGCTTCTTCAGCATGCTGTACCAGGCCGTGCCGAACGAGGTGTCGTTCCTGCCGAACTGGGAGAACAAGCTGAAGACCATCGCCGAACGGACGGTCGACCAGGACATCCGCATGCTCGTGATGGCGCCGACCTGGGCGCTCGTGCTCTTCGACAAGCTGATCGACACGTACAACGAGCGGCACGGCGCCTCAGCCGAGACCGTGGCCGAGGTCTGGCCAAACCTGCAACTGTTTATCTCGGGCGGCGTGGCCCTGCGGTCGTACCGCGACCTGCTGGAGGCGCAGATCGGCGCCGACATCGACTTCATCGAAACATACGGGGCCTCGGAAGGCTTCTTCTCTTTCCAGAACCGGCTGGACGACCCGTCGATGCTCTTGCATCTGGACAACGGCCTCTTCTTTGAGTTTGTGCGGATGGACGAGAAGGACGATCCGAGCCCGCGTCGCCATACGGTGGCCGACGTTGAGCCCGGCGTCCGCTACGCGCTTTACATCACCTCGTGCAGCGGGCTCTGGGCCTACGACGTGGGCGACGTGGTGCGTTTCACGGAGACCTTCCCGCACAAGATCACCGTGGCCGGGCGAACCAGCGAGATGATCGACAAGTACGGCGAGGCCGTCTTCGGCGACGAGGCGCGGGCGGCGCTCCGGTCGGCCTGCGACGCGACCGGAGCTCACGTAACCGACTACCACGTTGCTCCATGCGTGCTTCAGAACGGCGACGTGCCGAGCCATGAGTGGCTTGTCGAGTTCGAGACTCCGCCGCAGGACCTGGACGCCTTCGCTCGCGCCATCGACGAGCAGTTGCAGCGCGTCAACCGTCACTACCAGATCCGACGTGAGGCCAACGCGTTTGCCGCGCCCCAAATCTCGGCACTGCCCGACGGGGCGTTCTACAACTGGCTCAAAGCCACGAAAGACAGCATCAGTGGGCAAACGAAAGTCCCTCGCATGAGTGAGGAACGCGACGTGGCCGACGAAATTCTAAAGACGGCCCGACGACAAAGGGATGAAGAGCGTTGACGTTTAAGCCCGTGCTTGCGCACCTCATCTGTTTGGCCGGAACAACGCCTCACGTCGCTCGTGATGAAACCGCGCTCATGCACGGCGCCGTTTTCACAGACTCGTTACCGGTTGTGGCGGATTCCGAACTCCCTCGGTTGCCGGGTCCAGGCTGGATTCCTTGTCTCGTTCCGCATTGGTTCGCCAGGCCGCTACGGACGACCGTCCCACACCGTCCGTCGACGTAGGTTGCCTGCATCGTCCTCATCGATCACCCTCTCGTCATATAGACCGACAGGAGCCATATGTACGTTCCGCGTGAACAACGGATGCTCGACCAATATCTCCAAGAGATTGGAAAGATCGACCTGCTAGAGCCCGAGGAGGAGGTCGAACTGGCGCGACGCATCAAGGATGGAGACCAGGAAGCCCTCCACGAGCTCTGCCGCGCCAACCTCCGGTTTGTGGTCTCGGTGGCGAAAAAGTACCAGGGGCAGGGGCTCTCGCTCGCCGACCTCATCAACGAAGGCAATTATGGTCTCATCAAGGCCGCCAAGCGCTTCGATGAGACGCGCGGTTTTAAGTTCATTTCCTACGCCGTGTGGTGGATCCGTCAGGCCATCCTGCAGGCGCTCGCCGAGCAGAGTCGCGTGGTGCGCCTCCCGTTGAACCGCATCGGCACGATCTCGAAGATCCGCAAGGCCAGTGCGCGGCTGCAGCAAGAGCTCGACCGCAAGCCCAACATTGAGGAGCTGGCCGAAGAGCTCGAAATCGACGTACAGAAGGTGCGCGAGGCGATGCAGCACACGTCGCGCCACCTCTCGATGGATGCGCCCTTCAATGAGGAGGATGAAAACAGCCTGCTCGACGTGCTGCCGGACGACGACGTCGACTCACCGGACAACGAGATGCTCGACGAGTCGGTGAAGATCGACATCGAGCGCGCCCTCAGCTCCCTGCACGACCGCGAGGCAGAAATCACGCGTCTCTACTTCGGCATTGGCCGCGAGCACCCGCTGACGCTGGAGGAGATCGGCAAGCGGTTCGATCTCACACGCGAGCGGGTCCGCCAGATCAAGGAGAAGGCGCTCCGCAAGCTTCGCCAACGTCACCGTCGCGAAGACCTCGAGACCCACATGTAACACCGGCTACGACCCCTCTTTCCGACCTCCTTCTTCAGGACCGCGTCCGTCTGGGCGTGGTCCTTTTGCATGCTGTGCCAAGTGCGAA
>CAYFSC010000047.1:0-17708 GCA_964345695.1 uncultured Rhodothermales bacterium
GGCACGGTGGACGGCATCACGGTCGCGGGCGACCGGGTCTACGCGGCGCTCGGTGCCTTCGGAAGCTCAACCCGCGTCGCGGCCATCGACGCCGCGGAGAGCACGCAGGCCGAGGCGATCAACGTCGGCTGTGCCGCGCGATTTCTTGCCGCCGATCGCCAGGACGAGGTCTTTGTGCTCTGCACCGATGCGGCTGAAGCCGTGGTGCTAAACGGCGCCACGGGCACCGAGCAGGCACGCATCGCACTCCCTGACACCGCCGAGACGCTCTTCGGCATCGGACAGCCTGCCTACTACGCGGCTCCGACGCAGGAACTCTACGTGACGACCGACACGGGCATCATCCGCCTCGACACGGAGGCCAACCTGGTGACTGCGTTCCTCGATACGCAGACCGACGTGGCGCCAACGGCGATTGCCTACGACGCCGGTCGCGAGGCGCTCTATCTGGGCCGCACACCCCCCCCGCCGGCCGGCTTCACCCAGCAGGGAGCCGTGACTGTGCACGACCGCGCGGGCACTCCCATCGACACATTCCAGGTGGGCGTTGCACCGGCATACATCGACCTTCAGCTGTCTGCGATGCCGTAAACGAACGCGATCCTCCCAGTCAGCTCCCCTTCTCCGTTCGAAGTCCGCTGTACCATGCGTATTGATCGCTGCTACTGCTACCAGAAGACGTTCGAGGAGCTCCAGGCCGTGGCCGAGGCGACCGGGGCGGACACCGTGGAGGCGCTCCAAGAGCACGCGGTTTTTGGGCACAACTGCCAGCTGTGCCATCGGTACGTTCGCCGCATGCTGCGAACGGGTGAGACGGTCTTTCACGACGTGATCGACGCAGCCGATGCTCCGTCGGCAGAGGGGGAGCCGGACCGACCGTCTGACGCGTAACGGGGGAACCCAATCTGCGACGGTGGATTTGGTGCGCATCGTTCGTCTCCGACCACCAATTGCTCGTGCCGATGGCTTCTTTCCTCTACATCTTCCCGCATCCGGATGACGAGTCGTTCGGTCCGGCTCCTCTCATCGCCCGGCAGCAGCGCCAGGGCCACGACGTCCACCTCCTCACGCTGACGCGCGGCGAGGCAACGTCGCAGCGCGAACGGTTGGGGCTGACGAAAGAGGAGATGGCCGAGACGCGGTACCAGGAGATGATGGACGTGGCCGACGTGCTGCGTCTCGCGTCGATCCGCGTGCTTCAGTACCCCGACGGCGCACTGGCCGAGAAGAACCCTCTGATGCTTGAAGACACAGTGGGCGAGCACCTCCATCGCACCCAGGCCGACGTGGTCGTCACGTATCCGGTGCATGGCGTGAGTGGCCACCCGGATCACCTGGTCACCCACGCCGTCGTCAAGCGGGTCGTGTGCGCCTTTCGCCGGGAAGGCATCGACTACCCGCAGCGCCTGGCATTCTTCACGTTGGCCGCACCACCGCCCGACGCCGAGCGTCCGGACCACCTGCGTCACTCGCCGAGCGCGCTCATCGACTGCACCGTCGACCTAGAGGCGTCGGACATGGAAACGGCGGAGCGGGCGCTGGACTGCTACGAGACCTACCAGCCCGTCATCGAAGAGCATCAGCCGCTCCAGTCGCTCCACGGGCAGGTGCATCTGGAGTTCTTCGGCGAGGACCTCGACCCGGTCGCCACGACCCTGGATGCGGGCCTCGCAGGGAACGGAGTGGGCACAGGCTTAACAATTCCGTAAAATTATGGATGGTGCCGCCGATTCGCCCTCCTCCCGCTTGACCGCATGGTGCCAGTTTGTATTGTAGAGAGGCTGCCTTTCTGCAACCCTTCCCGAACGCGTCATGAACGGGTCCGTCCCCGATTCGCCCTCCGTCCTCATCGTTGACGACGAGATCGACGTCCTGGAGCTGCTGTCCTACACGTTTCGCGAAGAGGGATACACGGTCTTGTGCGCTGAAGATGGCGACGAGGCCCTGGAAGCGGCGCAGGAGAAGCAGCCGGATGTGATCATTTTGGATGTGATGATGCCGACCGTTGGCGGCTTTGAAGTGTGCCAGCGCATTCGGCAGGATGCGCACCTGCGCACCACGCCCGTGCTGATGCTCACGGCGCGCACCGAGGACGAGCACCGCATCGAGGGGCTGAACGTCGGAGCCGATGCATACCTCGAGAAGCCTGTCTCCATCCCCGTTCTCATCGGCCAGACCGAGGCCCTGCTCCGAACGGTGCAGCGGCACGAGGATCCCCCCAACCGGCTGCAGGTGCACGACCTGATGATCGACCGGGATCGCTACCAGGTCATCAGGTGCAACGGCGAGGATGATGCGGAGATTTCGTTTCCTCGCCAGGAGTTTCAGCTGCTGTATTTCCTCGCCTCCCACCCCGGCAGGGTTTTTTCACGCGACGAGATTCTCGACGCTGTTTGGGGCCCCGACGTGCACATCGGAACGCGCACGGTCGACGTCCACATCCGCAAAATCCGCCAGCGCATCGGGGCCGAGTACGTCGAGACCATTCAGGGCGTGGGGTATCGGTTTCAACAGTAGATCTGCCGAGCGATTGTAGTATGGTAATCCCGAGTTGGGATCGACCGGGTCGGGAGATGCGTGGAATATGCGTAACGCTTTTCTCGCAAATGGCGTGAGCCGTCGCGCACAGCACCATGATCGATGCCTGGACAAGGGGCTGGCCCTCATGGTTGAGCCGCTTGGGCGTGCGTATCGCCGGGCCGGTCACGCTCGGCACGCTCGTCGCCGCTGTCGTGGTCCCTGCCCTACCGATCGGCCTGGCCGTTGCCGGCGCCCTTTTTGTCGGTGCGCTCGCGTATGCGGTCACGCACTATCGCGTCCACGATCGTCTCTGTCGGACACAGACGACGCTGCGTCGCATCCGCCAGCACGAGTTTGACGACCTGGACGCGGCCACGGCCCCTACCGGCGACGAGCTCAATGCCCTTATCTGGGAGGTGTACCGGACCGGCCGCAAGCTGGAGAAGGAAATCCGCGAGCTCAAGCAGATGGAGAACTACCGCCGGGAGTTTATCGGGAACGTCTCGCACGAGCTTAAGACGCCCATTTTCAGCGTCCAGGGCTTTACGGAAACACTCCTGAATGGCGCCCTCGAAGACGAGTCAGTCAACCGCACCTTTCTCGAGAAAATCCTTACCAACGTCAACCGCCTCGAGAACCTGGCGCGCGATCTGTCCGACATCGCGCGCATCGAGACCGGCGAACTGGAGATGTCCGCCGCCGCCTTCGACCTGTACGAGGTGGCAAAAGAAGTCGTGGAATCGCTGGAAATCAAGGCCGAAAATCAAGGCATTGCCCTCGACCAGCGCGTGCCCGAGACGCTGCCGGAGGTATACGGCGACCGCGAGCGCATCCGCCAGGTGCTCGTGAACCTGGTCGACAACGCCATCAAGTACAACGAATCTGGCGGACACGTCGACATCGTCGCTCGCGAATTGCCCGAGGGAGAGGTCAAGATCTCGGTGGTGGACGACGGCATCGGCGTGGAGCCCGACAAGATTGAGCGGCTGACCGAGCGCTTCTACCGGGTCGACAAGAGCCGCTCACGGAACCAGGGGGGCACGGGCCTCGGTCTCGCCATCGTGAAGCACATTCTGGGCGCCCACGACCGCAAGCTGCAGATCGAAAGCACTCCTGGCAGCGGATCGACCTTCGGGTTTACGTTGCCGGCCATTTCCTCTTCGGTCCCTGCCTAAGTCGACGCGCCAAGCGTTACGATGTGGACGACCCCGGAACGCCCCTGTGCGCCATCGGTAGCGCCGACGTTGCTACCGTGCGGTGTCGCTCCTGTCGTTCCCCCGGATTCATCGCTTCGCTCGTATGCTTCGAGAGGCGTACGTCCTCAACCGTCCGCAAAAGCTGTACGTCATTTGCGCGGCCGTCTTCCTCACCGCGTTGGTCGTGGCCGAGGCCACGGCCAGCAAGTTTTTCACGGCCTTTCAGCTTCCGTTTACACTTACCATTTGGGGGCAGGAGTTCACACGGGTCACCATGACGGCGGGCGTCATCGCATTCCCCATCACGTTCATCGTGACCGACGTGATGAACGAGTACTACGGGAAGCGTGGCATCCGCTACGTGACGTTCGTGGGGATGGCCATGATCGTCTTCGAGTTCCTGCTGCTTTGGATCTGCATCGAGGTGCCCGTCGACCCCTCCTCGCCAGTGTCGCAGGGCGCCTTCTCGGAAGTCTTCGGCAGTTCGCAGCGTGTAATTGTGGGCAGCCTCACGGCCTATTTGCTGGGCCAGCTGGCCGACATCACCCTCTTCCACTGGCTGCGCCGGCTCACGCAGGGAAAGTACCTGTGGCTCCGGGCCACCGGTTCGACCTTCGGCTCCCAGTTTATCGACACGTTCATCGTGCTCAGCATCGCCTTCGTCGGGCAGCTCTCCATCCAGGAGATCCTGGCGATCACGCTGTTCAACTACAGCTACAAGTTCGTCATTGCCGTCGGCATCACGCCAATCATTTATCTCGCTCATTACGGGATGGACCGCTATCTCGGGCACGACAAGGCCGAAGCCCTCCGAGAGCAAGCCGAGCAAGGAGCCGCCGTGGAGGCCTGAGAACCTGGTCTGCTGAAAATCCCCCGTTAGAGGGACACCGCCTCGGACGGGTCGGGAACCATCCGAGAACGCTCGGACGGGAGGCCAGGCGCAATGTGGTCATTTCTTAAAGGTCTGGGGTCGTCCTGTAACGCAGACTCCGGCCCATGGACGGAACGGGCGCAGTTGTCATCCCCTGCTGGGATGCCTCGCTCGCTTCTTCCTCCCGCAATCTTTCTCCGCCGATGCCCACGACGGATATCTCGCTCGACGACGCCTGCGTCAACACCCTCCGTTTCCTTGCCGTCGATGCCGTGGACGAGGCCGAAAGCGGCCACCCCGGGATGCCTCTCGGCGCCGCGCCCATGGCCTACGCGTTGTGGGACCGCATTTTGCGTCACAATCCGAACAATCCCGAGTGGCCGGATCGCGACCGGTTCGTGCTCTCGGCCGGACACGGATCGGCCCTGCTGTATGCCCTGCTTCACCTGTACGGCTACGACCTGTCGCTCGACGAGGTCAAGCGCTTTCGCCAGTTGCACAGCAGAACGCCCGGTCATCCCGAGTACCGGGAAACCCCCGGCGTCGAGACGACCACCGGGCCGCTCGGGCAGGGGTTTGCAAACGGTGTCGGCATGGCATTGGCCGAGCGCTACCTGTCGGAGACGTTCAACACCGACGCTCACGACCTGGTCGACCACTACACCTACGGTATCGTCTCGGACGGCGACCTGATGGAAGGCCTCTCGGCGGAAGCGGGCGCCCTGGCGGGCCATCTCGGCCTTGGCAAGTTGATTTACCTGTACGATCAGAACTGCATTTCGATCGAGGGCGAAACCGATCTCGCATTCACGGAGCGCGTGGCGTCTCGATTCGACGCTCAAGGCTGGCACGTGCAGCACGTGGAGGACGGCAACGACCTCGATGACATTGAGGTCGCGATCCACGCGGCGCAAGACGCCACCGATCGGCCCTCCCTCATCTGCGTCCGCACCCACATCGGATACGGGAGCCCGAAGCAGGACACGGCCAGCGTACACGGCGCGCCCCTGGGTGCCGACGACACGAAAGCCACGAAGGCCGCGCTCGGGTGGCCAACCGACGAGCGGTTCCACGTCCCGGACGCGGTCCGCGAGCACTGCCGCCAGGCGGTGCAGCGCGGCGCCCGGTGGGAGTCGGAGTGGACGGCCACGCTGGAGGCCTACCGCGATACCCACCCTGAGGCGTGCCGCCTTTTCCTCGGAGCCATGGACGGAGAGGTTCCGGAGTACGATCCCGGCGATCTGCCCGAGTTCGATCCGGACGACGGCCCAATCGCCACACGGCGCGCCTCGGGCACGGTCCTGCAGTCGCTGGCAACGAACATCTGCACGCTCGTCGGCGGCTCGGCCGACCTGGCGCCCTCCAACAAGACGCACCTGGAGGGCTACGACGACTTCACCGCGGGCACGACGGGACGCAATCTCCACTTCGGCGTGCGAGAGCACGGCATGGGGTCGATCGTCAATGGCATCGCCGTGCACGGCGGACTCCTGCCGTACGACGCCACGTTCCTCACCTTCTCGGACTACATGCGGCCGGCGCTCCGTCTCGCAGCCCTCATGGACATCCACCGGATCACGGTCTTTACGCACGACTCGATTGCCCTCGGCGAGGACGGGCCCACCCATCAGCCCGTGGAGCACGTAATGGCACTGCGTTCCATTCCCGGCTACACGGTACTGCGCCCGGCCGACGCCAACGAAACCGCCGCAGCCTGGGACTATGCCGTGACGCACGACGGACCCGTTGCGCTCGTGTTGACACGCCAAGATCTCCCCATCCTTGATCCCGACCGCGTGCCCGATGACGCGGTCGACACCGGCGCCTACATCCTCCGCGACACCGACACTCCGCCCGACGTGGTGCTCGTCGCCACCGGGTCGGAAGTTGCCCTCGCGATCGACGCCGCGGACGCCCTCGACGACGAGGGGCTCCACACGCGCGTCGTCTCGATGCCATCGATGGAAAACTTCGAGTCCCAGAACGACGAGTACCGGGAGTCCGTGCTGCCATCTGCCGTCCCAACCGTCGCCATCGAAGCCGGCATCACCCGGGGGTGGCATCACCTCGTCGGCGACGACGGGGCCGTGATCGGCCTCGACCGGTTCGGCCTCTCGGGTCCTGGCGACGAGGTGTACGCCGAACTCGGATTCACCGTCGACCGCGTGGTCGACACCGCGCGGAACGTCGTGCACGGCGCCCCGGAATCTCCTTCGGTCAGATAACCGTGTGAACACGTGCAGCGTGGTGCGCGATGCGTGATGCACCGCTCTCAACGCCGACCCCGACCCGAAACCAGAAACACGAAACCAGAAACCCCACACCCGTCCCATGCCTGTCCCTGACACTGCACAGACCCCGACCACGGCCCTTCGCGAGCAGGGCCAGTCCCTCTGGCTCGACTACATCCGCCGCAGTCTGATGACCAGCGGCCAACTCCAGCGCCTCATTGAGGAAGACCACCTGCGCGGCCTGACCTCCAACCCCGCCATCTTCCAAAAAGCCATCGGCGGAAGTGACGAGTACGACGACGACATTGTCGACGTGCTGGAGGAGGATCCCGACATGGAGGTCGGCTCCCTCTACGAACACATCGCCGTGGAGGACATCCAGCGCGCCGCCGACGTGCTCCGGCCCGTCTATGACGAGACGGGCACCGACGGCGTGGTGAGCCTGGAGGTCAACCCGCACCTAGCGCGCGACACGGAGGGCACGATCGAGGAAGCGCGCCGCTTGTGGAATGCGGTCGACCGTCCGAACCTGATGATCAAGGTGCCGGCGACCGAGGCCGGGATTCCCGCCATCGAGCAGCTCATCAGCGAGGGCATCAATGTGAACGTCACCTTGATGTTTTCGCTCGACCACTACGAGAAGGTGGCCCACGCCTACCTGCGCGGCCTGCGTCAGGCAGAGGACCCGCGGGGCATCCTGTCGGTCGCCTCGTTTTTTGTGAGCCGCGTGGCCCGCGAGGTCGACGGCCGCATCGAGGAGCGCGGCCTCGACGCCGACATCGACGGCAGCGACGTCGCGATCGCCAACGCGAAGATGGCGTACCACCGGTTTCGGGAGATCTTCCACGGGGAGGCGTTTGCCGACCTGCGCGAGGCCGGGGCTGAGGTGCAGCGTCCGCTGTGGGCGTCGACAAGCACGAAAGACCCGTCGCGCTCGGATGTCCTCTACGTCGAGACCCTGATCGGGCCGGAGACGGTCAACACGATCCCCCCGGCCACGCTCGACGCGTTCCGGGACCACGGGACCGTACGGGGCGCCACGATCGCGCAGGACATCGACGCCGCGCGTGCCGTCCTGGAGCGCCTCGACGCGCTGGGCATCGACCTCGACGACGTGACCGAAACCCTGCAGGCGCGGGGCGTGGAGAAGTTCGTCGCGCCGTTCGACGACCTGATGGCGACGCTCGAAGAGAAAAAAGACGCCTTTCTGCAATCGAAGGCCGACCCGGTGTCGTTCCACCTAAACGGCTACGAGGACCGCGTCGTCCAGCGCCTACAGACCTGGCAGAGCGAGGACTTTGCCTGCCGCCTGTGGGAACGCGACCCCACCCTCTGGGCCGACGAAGACACGCCGGAGCTGACCAACCGTCTCGGCTGGCTCGATCTGCCGGAGTCCATGCAGGAGCCTGCGGAGGACCTGATGGACTGGGCGGCCAGTCAGAAGGATTCCTTCGACGACGTCGTCGTGCTGGGCATGGGCGGCTCTAGCCTTTCGCCCGACGTGTACGGCCACGTGTTCGATCCGCCCGAAGGCGCTCCATCGCTGTCCATCCTCGACAGCACCCACCCTGCGGCGGTGCAGGCGAAGGCGTCCGCGTTGGACCTCAGTCGCACGCTGTTCGTGGTTGCGAGCAAGTCGGGCACCACGACCGAGACGATGTCCTTCTACAAGTACTTTTACGATCGCCTGGCGGAGCAGACCGATACGCCCGGCGATCACTTCGTGGCCGTCACCGACCCCGGCTCGCAGCTGACGGAGATCGCCGAGGAGCGCGGATTCCGCCGCACGTTCCTTGCTCCCTCCGACGTAGGAGGCCGCTACTCGGCACTGACGCCGTTTGGGCTCGTCCCGGCCGCCCTCATGGGCATCGACCTCCACAAGCTGCTTGACGCTGCCTGGTCGGCCTCCGAGGCCTCTGCGTTCTGCGTGGAGGCGCCGAACAATGCGGGCCTGGAGCTCGGCGCCATCCTTGGCGAGCTGGCCGAGGCGGGCCGCGACAAGGTGACGTTCTTCACGACCCCGACCCTTGCCCGCTTTCCGGCCTGGCAGGAGCAGCTCATCGCCGAAAGCACGGGCAAAGACGAGACCGGCATTGTGCCCGTGGCCGACGAGCCGCTGGGCGACCCCGATCAGTACGGCGACGACCGCGTGTTCGTCTACTTCTATCTGCCCGACGAGCAGGACCGCGAGGTGGTCGACACGCTGAACGCGCTCGACGAAGCCGGTCATCCGGTGCTGAGTTTTCGGTTCGACGACCGCTACGACCTGGCCCGCGAGATGTACCGGTGGGAGATGGGCGTGGCCTCCGCCGGTGCCGTGCTTGGCATCCATCCGTTCAACCAGCCGAATGTGGAGGCGGCCAAGCGCCTCGCTCGGCAGGCCATGCAGAGTGAGAACGGCGCGGCCTCCGGCGACACGCGCACCATTGCTGCCGACGACGAAGGCGCGCTCGACGCCATGCTGTCCGACTGGCTGGATGCGGGCGATACGTCCAGCTACATCGGCGTGCAAGCCTACCTTCCGCCCACCGAAGCAACCACCGAGGCGCTGCATACCCTCACGCGTACCCTGCGCGACACCACCGGATACGCCACGACGCTCGGTTACGGCCCCCGCTTCCTGCACTCCACAGGACAGCTCCACAAAGGCGGCCCGTCGAACGGCCTGTTTCTGCAACTCGTGGACACCCCAACCGACGAGGTTCCCGTTCCCGACACCGATTATACCTTCAAGGAGCTGATCGCAGCGCAAGCCATGGGCGACTATCAGGCGCTTGACGAAGCGGATCAGACCGTGCTTCGCATTCGGGTGGACGCCGCCCACCTCGACCGGGTCACCCAAGCGGTGAAACGGAACGCGTCGTAGATCACCAACGGCGGGCCATTGTGCCACGGCCTCCGCGCACGTTCTCTGTGACGACGCTTCCGCGCCCTCATGACGCTTGAGTTCTGGTTCATGCTTCCGGTGGCCATCGTGTTTGCCACCATCGCCCTGGGGTCGGGTGTGGAAGGCGCGACGTTCTTCTCGCCGTTCTTCATCCTGGTCCTCGGCCTGGAGCCCACGGTGGCCATCGGCGCCGGGCTCATCGTGGAGGTGTTCGGATTCAGCAGCGGGCTGTATGCCTACATTCGGAAGCGCCTGATCGACTACCGAATGGGCGGAACGCTCCTGGCCGTCAGCGTTCCAGCGGCCCTTGCAGGAACCTACGCCGCCCATTACATCGCCGACGACATTTTGAAAACGATCCTGGGTGTGGGCCTCGTAGCGGTTGCCGCCAGCTTTTTGCGCGCCCCCAGCAAAGACACGCGCGAGCACCTCGATGCCGCCGCGCAGCAGTCCGCCGACCGGGCCGAGCGCTGCCTCGTCACCGCCGACAACGAGAAGGTCTGCTACACCGTGTTCAACCGGACGGAAGGCATCCTGACCGGCGGCATCGGCGGGCTCTTCATCGGGATGGTCTCGACCGGACTCGGCGAAATGAATGGATACCTGCTTCTGCAGCGCTGCCGCGTTCCGGGGCGCATTGCCGTGGCCACCAGCGTGTTCGTCGTGGCCATCACGGCCCTCGTCGCATCGGTCAGCCATGCCGCGGCCTTCCTCCAAGAAGGCGGGCCAGCGCTGAACCAGCTTCTGAATCTGCTGATCTTTACCGTTCCCGGTGTCATCATTGGCGGACAGATCGGGCCGAGCGTCTCGGAGCGCATTCCGGAACGCACGCTCGAACTCGGAATGGGCATCCTGTTTCTGCTCGTGTCGCTCATTCTGCTCGCGGAGGTGGCCGTGCGCTGAGGCGTGCCACTCGCCTCCTCGGGGTGGACGCCCGACGCTTCGATTTCCTACAGCCCCGCCAGCCCGGCTTCTTCTCGTTTTCCCTCGACGTGAATTCTTTCTCTCTCAACCCCTGTGACTACCATGAAACTCGGAATGATTGGACTCGGCAAGATGGGCGCGAACATGTCGCGTCGGCTGATGCGCGACGGCCACGAGGTCGTCGGCTTCGACCTCGACGCGAGCACGGTGCGCGAACTGGAAGACGATGGCGCCGATGGAGCCACGACGCTGGAGGCGCTGGCCGACCAACTGGATCCGCCCCGCGTGTGCTGGATCATGGTCCCGGCCGGCGATCCCGTCGATGCCACGATCGACGACCTGCTTCCCCTGCTGGAGGCCGGCGACATCCTCATCGACGGCGGCAACTCAAACTACAAAGACACTCTGCGCCGGGCCGATCGCGTGCAGGACGCCGACATGCACTACGTGGACGTGGGCACCTCGGGCGGCGTCTGGGGCCTGGAGCAAGGCTACAGCATGATGGTGGGCGGCAGCGACGCGGCCGTCGATACGATCCGCCCCGCCCTCGAAACGCTCGCGCCCGGCCCGGAGAAAGGCTGGGGGCACATGGGGAAGGTGGGCTCCGGCCACTTCGTGAAGATGGTCCACAACGGCATCGAGTACGGCGTGATGCAGGCCTACGCCGAAGGCTTCGACATCATGCAGGCCAAGGGCGAGTTTGACCTCGACCTGCATCAGGTGGCCGAGACGTGGCGCTTCGGCAGCGTGGTTCGCTCGTGGCTGCTCGACCTCACGGCGCGGGCTCTTGAAGACGACGGCGACCTGGAGGACATCGCCCCGTGGGTCGACGACTCGGGCGAAGGCCGCTGGACCGTCAAGGAGGCGATCGACCTCGACGTCCCGGCGCCCGTCATCACCGACGCGCTCATCTCCCGGCTCGATTCGCGCGTGGAAGACTCGTTCACGCACAAGCTGCTCGCCGCCATGCGCAACCAGTTCGGCGGCCACGACGTCAAGGCCAGCGAAGAATAGAATCCCGGCTCGTTCGCCCGTCTGTCACAGGGGACACGCGCTCTGCTTTGGCGTGTCGGAGGGCGTCGTTCGTGAGGTGCGAGGACGGGAGGTGCGAGGACCGGATGCATGGATCCACGTCACGTCCAACGAATTACGAAGTACGTGACTCTGCGTCGACGGGTCGTCCCGCTGCTGCAGTGCCGCACTTGTCCCAGCAGACGCTTCTATTTCCAAAGTTAGCATTCGAGCATGCCCAACATCGAGAAGCATCTGTTCGTCATCTTCGGCGCCACCGGCGACCTGGCCCGTCGCAAGCTGATCCCGGCCCTCTATCATCTGATGCAGAGTCAGGAGGCGGCCGAGCGCTGTTTCATTCTTGGCTCTGCGCGGTCGGATTGGTCGGACGACGAGTTTCGAGAAGCGGCCCGAGACGCTCTCCGCGAGAAGGGACTCCCCGACGACGAGGTCGACGACTGGTGCACGCATCATCTGTTCTACCAGTGCCTGGGGGCGGAGGGCGACGATTACGGCGCCCTCAAGCAACGCATTAACCAGCTCGAGCGACACTTTAACTTACCGGAAAACCGGGCGTTCTACCTTTCTCTCCCGCCCAGCATCTACGGGCCGACGCTCACCGGCCTCGGCGAGGTCGGTCTCAACCGCAGCGACGGGTGGACCCGCGTGGTCATCGAGAAGCCGTTCGGATACGACCTCAGCTCGGCGCGTACACTGAACGACACGGTCCACGAGTATTTCACCGAGGACCAGGTCTACCGCATCGACCACTACCTGGGCAAGGAAACCGTCCAGAATCTCCTGGCCTTCCGCTTCGGCAATGCGCTCTTCGAGTCGCTGTGGAATCGGGACCGCATCGAACGTGTCGAGATCAACGTATCGGAGAGTCTCGGTGTCGGGGGTCGCGCGGGGTATTACGACCAGTCGGGCCATCTGCGAGACATGGTGCAGAACCACGTCACGCAGCTCCTCACCCTTACGGCGATGGAGCCCCCTTCCTCGCTGGATGCCGACGCCATTCGGCAGGAAAAGGTGAAAGTGCTGCGCGCCCTGGAGCCCATCTCGTGCCCGGACGACGTGGTGCTGGGTCAGTATGACGCCGGCATGGTCAACGGCGAGCCGGTGCCGGCCTACCAAGACGAACACGACGTGCCGGACGACTCGACCACGGAGACGTACGTGGCCATGCGCCTGGGCATCAACAATTGGCGCTGGCAGGGCGTGCCGTTTTACGTGCGCACCGGCAAGCGCATGCCGGCGAAGCTGACACAGATTGCCGTCCGTTTTAAGCGCGCTCCGGTGTCGCTCTTCCAGTCGGACGGCGTTCCGTGCCCGCCGGAAGACACGGACTGCGAGGCCGCTCCCAACGAGTTGCTCATTACCCTCCAACCCAATGAAGGCTTTGATCTCCGCTTCGAAGTGAAGGCGCCCGGTCAGTCCGAGGACGGGGCCATGCAGCTGGAGACGCAGCAGCTCAGCTTCTCCTATCAGGATGCGTTCGGCCCGATGCCCGACGCCTATCGGACACTGCTCCGCGACATCATCACCGGCGATCAAACGCTGTTCGTTCATGCCGACGAGGTGGAGGCCTCGTGGACACTGTACACGCCGGTGCTGGAGGCCGATCTGTCTCCCGACCCGTACGAGGCCGGCTCTTGGGGCCCGCCCGCCGCCGATCGGTTGCTGTCCGACTGGACGTCAACGCTCCGGCCCGTCCGCGAACCGGCCTAGCGCGCCTCGCGGTGGATCGAGGCGAGACGTGCAACCGCGCCCGCACCGCTTGCCGGGACTGGCTCCCCGAAGAAGGCGCCCGGAGATGAGATGTGGTTTCTCCTCTCCATCGATCGAGACGGATCGGGGAACGTCGCTCCGCCCTGCGCGCCACCGCGTCCCAGACGGACCCGGTTTCAACTCCGTCGGCGACGGAGCTTGTCGAAGGAACGTCCCTTCCTTACACTACGCGTGTCAGCATAAGAAATCTCCTGGCCTTCGGTCGTCCCCTCGTCCACACACTCCCCTTCTATGTCTTCGACTTCTATGTCTTCGACGTCAGATACGGCGGCCGACTCTGTCCACGTTTATCCGGATCTCGACGGTCTCAGCCGGGCCGCCGCGGAACACATCGTGTCGCACGTCCGCCGTGTTCTCTCGCAGAACGACCGCTATGCCCTTGCTCTCGCCGGCGGGAGCACACCGAAGCGGCTCTATGCGTTGCTCGCGGACCTCGACCCGTCCATTCTTCCTTGGGAGCGCATCCACCTCTTCTGGGGCGACGAGCGGTTCGTTCCTCCGGGCCACGAAAAGAGCAACGTCACGATGGCCCAGCGCGCGCTGATCGATGCCATCGACCTCCCCGACGCCAACGTGCACCCGATCCAAACCGACCAGAAGGCCGATCGGGTGGCAGCAGACTATGAGGCCGTCCTCCACCAGGCGTTTGACGATCGCGATCGCACCTTCGACCTCGCGCTTCTGGGCCTGGGCAGCGACGGGCACACGGCGTCCCTGTTTCCCGAAAACGAGCCGGACGTCGACGATCCACGCTGGGTGCGCGTCGTTGAGGCACCGCGGCGGCACGACATTGCCACGCGCATCACCTGCACGCTGCCTGTCTTCAACCGCGCGTCGCAGTGCCTCTTCCTCGTGTCGGGGGAGCGCAAGCGCGAGGCCCTGCAGGCGGTGCTCGACGAGGGCGACACGACCAAGCCGGCCGCCCGGGTCCGGCCGCAGGAGCGGCGGCTCTGGTTCCTCGACGAGGCCGCTCGGGGAGGCTGATGAGGGAACCGCTAATCCGCAATCGTCCACCGGAGTCCCGTCCCGACCGCAGGGGCCGCCCGCGCCGTCAATTCAAGATCCAGAGGCCAACGTTCAGCGCGGCGGCGTACGTCACCCACAGCAGGTACGGGACGAGCAGGATGCCGGCCCCTCGGTGCAGCCGATAAAATTGAGCCAGCGTGGCGGCGATGGCGGCCCACAGCATCACGATCACAACCAGGCCCCCGGTGACGGACTGCAGACCGAAGAAGACAATCGTCCAGGAGGCGTTGAGCACAAGCTGAAACGCGAACCCGCCCAGTGCCCAGCGCACGGCAGCGCGTTCGCGTCCGAGGCGCCACACCAGGCCCGCCGCGATGCCCATCAGTGCGTAGAGCAGCGTCCATGCCGGAGCGAACACCCAGTCGGGCGGCGTGAACTCCGGCTGCGTCAGTGTCGGGTACCAGGTGTTCACGGAGTGCCGGGTCGCAATGCCGGCTACAATCCCCACGGCCTCACACAACAGAATCCCGGCGAGAATCGGCCCCATCCGCCGGAGCCACGATGAACGGTCTGAGACGTTGGCAGAGTTACTCACAGGTCCGCAGAAGGGGTTGGGTGATGCGAGACTGTCCCCCGGTATCCGACCCTAATTGTACACCTCGTCTGGGTCGAACACCTGTGCGCCGTCCTCCACGAGCGATCCATTCTCGGCACGGCGGAAGAAGCACGAACGATAGCCGGTGTGGCAGGCGCCCCCTTCCTGCGTCACCCGAAACAGCAGGGCGTCGCCGTCGCAGTCCACCCGCACCTCGCGAACCTGCTGCGTGTGGCCGCTGGTCGCGCCTTTCACCCATACCGATTGGCGCGATCGGCTCCAGTACGTCATGCGTCCCGTTTCGAGGGTCTGGCGGAGGGTGTCTGCGTTCATGTACGCCATCATGAGAACCTGGTCGGTCTCTGCATCCTGCGCAATAGCCGGGACGAGCCCATCGTCGTTGAAGGACACGGACTGAAGGAGTGCAGACGGGTCGGGCATACGACATCGAATCGAATGAAAGAGAGTTCATGAGGGTGTACATCCCCGCCCTCGGACAGGTTCAGCGGTTCGAACTCGTGCCGTCTCTGCTCGTTTTCTCTATGGATCCAACACGGCTTTTCCTGCTCATGCGCCGATTGCTTCACTTTCTGACCCGGATTCCCCGACGCCTGCTCGTAGGCGTGGTGCGCGGGTACCAACTCCTGGTGTCCCCTCACATGCCGCGCACCTGCCGGTACCATCCGACCTGCTCCGAGTATGCAGTAAAAGCTTTTCGGACGTACGGGGCCATGAAGGGACTGATTTTGACGCTCCACCGGCTCGCGCGCTGCCATCCCTGGGGCGGGCACGGCTACGATCCCCCGCGATGGTTCGGAGAGGACGCGTCGGAAGCCGAACCGCCGCCGCGCTCCCCATCGGAGGATTCCGTTTCGGCGGCGCCCTGAGGGCCCTTCTGAAACTCCCCGAATCCTCACGGCACAATCCGAAATGCGCCGGGTAGGCGTGATGATCGCCTGATCTTGCCACGCACTCCCAGAGCGGATGCCGTCCGACCGCACCTTCCGGATTTACAACACCCTGACGCGACAGACCGAATCCATCGCGCCCATCGAGGACGGGCACCTTCGGTTTTACAGCTGCGGCCCGACGGTTTACACGTATGCGCACATCGGCAACTTTCGCTCCTTCCTAACGGCGGACCTGATCCTACGCACCGCGCGGGCCATCGGGTGGGACACCACCTACGTGAGTAACATCACCGACGTGGGGCACCTCACCCAGGATGACCTGGTCGATCCTGGCGGCGAGGACAAGATGGCCGCGGCCCTGGAGCGCGAAGGCGAACGCTTTCCGACCATCTACGACCTCGCCCGCTTTTACACCGACGCGCTTCTGGACGACTGGCACGCCCTCAATCTCCGGGATCCCGACGTGCGTCCCCGGGCCGCTGAGCACGTCACCGACCAGCTTGAAGCTGTTATCCGGCTCGTCGAGAAGGGCCACGCCTACACCACCGACCAGGGCGTGTACTTCTCCGTCGAGAGCTTCGACGAGTACGGCAAGCTCAGCGGCAACAGAGAGGCCGATCAGTTGCAGGCCACCGACCGCGACACTGTGGACGATCCCGACAAGCGCGACCCCCGCGACTTCGCGCTGTGGAAGATCGACCCGGACCACCTCATGCACTGGCACAGTCCCTGGGGATGGGGCTTCCCGGGCTGGCACATCGAGTGCTCGGTCATGGGCATGAAGTACCTCGGCGACCGCTTCGACCTGCACGCGGGCGGTGAGGACCTCATCTTCCCCCACCACGAGTGCGAGATTGCACAGAACGAGGCCCTCGCCGATCATCAGGTCATCAACTACTGGGCGCACACGCGCTTCCTACAGGTTGAGGGCGAGAAGATGTCGAAGTCGGCCGGCAACTTCTATACGGTGCGCGACCTCATCGCCCCCGGTCCCGACGACGATCATGTACCCGCTCCCATCCGCGAGATGGGCGGCATCGATCCGCTAGCGCTCCGGTATGCGCTGATGCAGGGCCAGTATCGCAAGCCGTTCAATTTCAAGCTCGACACCCTTCGCACTGCGGCCCGGCACGTGCACCAGTTTCAGCACCTGGATGAGCGGGTGGCGTCGGCGCTCGACGCCGACCGCGACGGGCCCGACACCCTCAGCAGCGCCCTCGAGGACGCGTATGATCGCACGCTCGACGCCATGTGCGATGATCTGAACACGCCCGCCGCTCTTGCGGCCACGCTCGATGGCGCCAAGGCAATCCGGTCGGCCGACACACTGTCGGGGGCCGATGCCCGGGCGGCCGACGACTGGCTGGCCAAGATCAACGACCTGCTCGGCATCATCCGGCCCGAGCACGCAACCGACGACCGAACTGCAGCCGCGACCCACACGTCGGACGGCGACCTGGCGGACACCGTCGAGGACCTGCTGAACGAGCGTGCCACGGCGCGGTCCGACGGCGACTACGCCCGGGCCGATGCGATCCGCGATACGCTCGAAGCCATGGGCATCGAAGTGATGGATCGCCCCGATGGCACCGAGTGGCGCCGCAAGATGGATCTCTGACGTCCCTGTCCCTGATCGAATGTCCTCGGTCTCTGCCGCTGTCTTCACCCAAACCGCGTTTCATGCCTGACACAAACGAGTACGACCTTCCCCTCCGCCCGCGCCGCCTGCGTACGAGCAACGCCATCCGCCGGATGGCGCGCGAAACCCGCCTCACGACCGACGCCCTCATCGCGCCGCAGTTCGT
>CAYFSC010000048.1:0-17599 GCA_964345695.1 uncultured Rhodothermales bacterium
TGATCGATCTCGACGCGGGGATGCTCGTTCTCCAGGTAGTCTTCCAGCTCCTCCAGGAGCGCGTCGCACTTCTCGCGTTCCTCTGTGCTTTCCCGGGGATAGGGAAACACCAAGTCCTCGCGGAACCGGCCCCAGAAGGCGTTCTTGATAAAGCCCATGTCTTCGGGCTCCGGTCCCATCATCGTCTCGATGTCCTCGATCATCTTCCGATCTTCTCTCGAGACCCCCTTCATCTCGCTCAAGCCTTGCTTCGCCATGGCATGTTTGGTCATTCGTGGCCAATCACTCGAATTGCGGAACGCCCTGCGGCGATCTCGGGACGCTTTGCGGATCGCTCGGTGGCGCAGGTTACACGTACTAGAAGTACCCGTGCGCGTTCTCTGTGTACCTGGAAGTGCTTCCGATACAGGCGATATGTAAAAACTGCGAGGGGCCGAACAGTTCCTCTCGGATTGAGTGAAGGACACGGCTTTGCTCGCGAGGAATCGTCGGCGTATGCATTGCAAATCTGCATTTGGTCCGGCGTTGCCGTCGTACGTTTTAGATGTGACGCTGCATCCGAATGGTGCGGCTGTTTCTTTGTATCCGAGGTCGTTTCCACTCCGCTTTCCGCTTCTGTACCCGATGCGTCGCCTTCTCTCTGGCATTGCTGCCGCCTCTCTCTTCGTCATACTCATCGCCTGTGATTCGAGCGGCCTCTCTGGGGGACTGGCCCCCGGCCCGCTTCCCGAGGTGTTTGCTGCAAACCGTGCGTGGGCCTACGATTACACCTTTACGCAGACCCGCCCTGATGGCACCCTCGACACCACTGTGACAGGCACCGTCCGGGTTCGGGTGACGGATACGAGCGCGTCGGTTGGGCCGTGGAGCGGCCTCGTCGAACTCGCAACCGTTGACGCAGCCACGCCAGACGACGTGAAGCGCACGTGGTACGTTCAGAACCGCGACTCGCTGGCGGCGGTCGCTTACCAGAATGCCGGGGCGACCCCCGTCATCGGATTGCTTCGGCCGGCGTCCTCGCGGACTCGGTCGCTCCAGGACGCCGTCGGAGTCCTCCCCTCGCGCATCCTTCAGCGGCGGCTTGCGCAGCACGCGAATTCGCTCGCCCGCGTCGCGACGCGTCCGTCGGCGCGAGACACGACGGTGCGTTTGCGGGAGGATCCGCGCATCTCGCTGCGCCGTCCTCTCACGACGGGACAGACGTGGATTGGCTTCCGCGACCCCTTTGTGCAGGAGCGGAGCGTGCGCGGTCGCGAGACGACGATCACGCCTGCCGGATCGTTCGACGCCGTTCTCATCGAGTCGACCCTCCCCGAGATGGCCCCCTCGTTCCAGTCCACGGATTACGTGGCGCGGAAGGGGCTCGTCCGCCGCGTCGTGACGGACACGCTGCAGATGCGGGATCCGGACGGAACCGTCGTTGGATCCGGGACGATGCGCGAGGAATTTGTGCTCATGTCGCTCACCGATCCCGCGTCGTGAATTCGCGGCGTCGATGTTCCGTACGATGAATTGTACGTTGCGTGTCTCGCCCAAAGTCTCTGCCCGTCGCCCCCGACGTATGCCCGCCTCATTCGCCGACCGTCTCCGTCGCATTCAGCAGTCGAAGGAAACCGCGCTGTGCGTCGGCCTCGACCCCGACCCGGAACGGATCCCGTCGGTGCTGCGCGACGAACGCTCTCTGCCCGACGCGGTCCTGCACTTCTGCCGGACCATCGTCGATGCCACCGCATCCTACGCCTGCGCGTTCAAGCCAAATGCCGCCTTCTTCGAAGCGCTGGGCCCCGACGGCGGGCAGGTTCTGCACGAGGTGATGGCCCACGTTCCCGACGACTGCCTCGTGATTGCCGACGCGAAACGCGGGGACATCGGCAACTCGGCCCGCTTCTACGCCCGGTCGCTCTTCGACGTCTTCGGCGCGGATGCCTGCACGGTGGCGCCGTACATGGGGCGCGATGCCGTTCGTCCGTTCCTCGAACGCGAAGGCACGGCCGCCTTCGTGCTGGCCCGCACGTCCAACGCCGGCGCTGCCGACATGCAGGAGGCGTGCACCTGCGACGGCACGCCGCTGTATCTGCACGTCGCGCGGAAGGTTGCGGCATGGTCGGCCGAGGCGCCGGGAAGTGGCGGACTCGTCGTCGGCGCGACGGCCCCCGCCGCGCTCACGGAACTGCGCACGGCGTGCCCGACGCTGCCGTTTCTGATCCCCGGTGTGGGCGCGCAGGGAGGATCGCCGGCCGAGGTCATGCGTGCTGCAGCCACCGACGACGGGCTCGTTCTCGTCAACTCCAGCCGCAGCATCCTGTTTGCGTCCGACGGCGCCGACTTCGCCGACGCGGCCGCCGACGCGGCCCGCGCTCTGCGGAACGCCCTCCGGACATAGTCCAGGCCGCGTCCGCTGCACCCGCAACGGCTGGTTTTCCACGGTGCTTTTGCGGTCTTCCGCCGGTGCAGGTGCACCTTTGGGGCGCGCGATCCGTTGAGTGTTTCCTGTCGCTTTTCATTGCAGTCACCGCGGACATGACTCGTTCGTTCTGGCAAGAAGCGCATCGGTCTCGGGAGGCGACCTACGACGTCGTCGTCGTGGGAGGCGGCATCATTGGCTGCTCGACGGCCTACTGGCTGCACCGCCGCACGGCTGGACGCGTGGCGATCGTGGAGGCCCGCACCCTCGGCGCGGCCGCCAGCGGTCGCAACGCCGGCTTCATCCTGCAGGGCACGGACACCGACTATCTCTCCGACATCGAACGCTACGGGGAGCGGACGGCGCGAAGTCTCTGGCACTTCACCCTTGCGAACCGCGAGCTGATGGCCTCGGAGCTGAACGGGAGCGCGTTCGGCTGGGCGCCGCAAGGCAGCCTCACGGTGGCCGGCAGCGCCGACGAAGACGAGCGCCTGCAGGCGTCGGTGCCCAAGCTGCGGGCGGCCGGGGCGCCCGTCGTGTACCTGTCGCCCGAGGAGACCAACGCCCGCCTGCACGGCACGGGCTTTCATGGAAGCCTGTACGTGACGAGCGGCGCAGTCGTCGACCCGCTGCATCTGGTGCGCCATGTGGCCGCACAGAGCCAGGCCGACGTCTTCCCGCACCACCCCGTCCGTCGCATCACGTGGCCCGAGGGCGCGGTCGTGCTTCACACGCCCGACCGCCGGTTCCGGGCGCGCCGCGTCGTTCTGGCGCTCGGTCCGTACCTGCCGACGCTCGTTCCTGAACTGGGCGCCGCCGTCCGGCCTGTCCGCGCTCAGATGCTCGCCACGGCCCCCGCCGAGGATCGCGCCCTTCCCGTTCCGGCCTATTCGCACGACGGGCACTACTACATCCGCCAGCTTCCGCGCGGCGACGTGCTCGTCGGGGGCGGGCGGCACCGCCACCGCAGCGCCGAGCAGGGCTACGAAGACCGCACGACGCCTGCCGTGCAAAACACCATCGAGCGCTACCTGCACACCTACTTCCCGTGGACGCGCTCGCTCTCGATCCGGCAGCGCTGGAGCGGCACCATGGGCTTTTCGCCCGACGGCCGACCGGTGGTCGGGACTGTGCCGGGGCATCCGCGTGGCCTCTTTGCCACCGGGTTTACGGGCCACGGCATGAGCTACGGCTTCCGCATGGGCCGCCTCCTGGCCGATCTGCTGTGCGACGACCCACCGCCGGCCTCTCTGTCGCTGTTCAACGCCGGTCGGCTTGCAGAAGCAGACGGCATGATCCGCCCGACGGGCGCATCGTCCGTTCCACGCCCGGAGTAGCTGCACCGGAGTCGCTGCACAATTCCGACGGCGAATTTTTCTTTCGGAGCCGCCCCCGCTGTACCGTTTGGGAGGCCTGTCTCGTTCACTGCGGTGTGTGACGCTGCGGCCCCATTCGGCGGCCTTGTCGAACAGCCCGTTATCCCTTCTCGCCTTTCATCTGCGCTTGCTCATGTCTTGGATTCATCGCCTCGCCTGCATCGGTCTCGTTCTGCTCCTTCCGCAGTGGACCTTCGCCCAGCAGACTGCTCCCCCACCCCAACTCTCGGGCGAGGGGAGCCTCAGCTTCACCGTCGGCGTCCCGATGGGCGCGTTTCAAGACAATATCGAGGACCCCGGCTTTGGCGGGAGTCTCTTTGCTGGCGTTCGGTTCGGAAGGTCACCGTTCGTGCTTGGACTCGACCTCAACGTTCTCGTGTACGGCCGCAGCCGCGACACCGTCCCCTTCAGCAGTACCATCGGACCGCGCGTTGCCGTCGATGTTGTCACCACCAACAGCATCGTGCAGCCGCACCTCGCACTGCGCCTTCAGCCGAACGACGGCCTCCTGCGCCCCTACCTCGATGGGTTCGTCGGCTTCAAGTACCTGTTTACAGAGACCGATGTGCGCGACGACGACCGCGACCGCGGCGGCGACCCCATCGCGAGCACGACCAACTTCGACGACTTCGCGTTCAGCGGCGGCGTTGGGGCTGGGCTCGCTCTTCGTGTCTACCAAGGCACGCCGGACAGCGACCTGCGGGATGTGAGTCTCCAACTCGGCGTGCAGTACCTCGTTGGCCAGGAGGCCGAATACCTCGCTGAGGGCGACCTCAACGACGACAACGAAAACGGGCAGCTGGACGCCAGCGAGCTCGACATCCGACGTTCCGCGACGACCCTCTTGCAGCCGCAGTTCGGCGTAGCGCTCCGGTTTTGAGCGGCCGCAGACCCGACCGCCAGAGTCGCCCAGGGCTTCGTCCACTGTGAGGATGGCGGCGAATGATCCTGCTCGGTCGGAACCCGCGGCCAGACCGACCGATGCGACAAGGTCCCGTGCTCCTTCTTCCCAGGTTCACCGTTCCGGCCGGATGCGTCTTCTTTTCAGCCTCGCCCTTCTTTTCGTCTTCGCCCCGCTCGGCATGGCCGCCGCGCCTGCCGACTCTATAGACGTTCGTCTCGGTGCGCATCGCTGGGAGCATCGCCTGCTGTTCGTGTTTTCCCCATCGGAGACGCACGAGGCGCTGCAGACGCAGATGAAGGCCCTCGCCGCGCACGACGCTGGGGTCCGCGACCGCGATCTGCGCATCCTGACGATCGTTGCGGAGGGGACAAGCCGCATCCACGCGTCGGCACAGACGGACGGCCGTCCCGTCGCCGAGACCGCCGTCCGCCGTCTGCGCGACCGGTTCGATGTGCCGACAGACGCCGTGCGCGTCATCCTTGTGGGCAAGGACGGCACCGAGAAGCGCCGCGAGGGGGAGGCTGTGTCTGTGCGGGCGCTCTTCGACCAGATCGACGCCATGCCAATGCGTCAGCGGGAGATGCAGCGCGACAGCTCCGGACACGGCCCGGAGGCCGGACTCTAGACTCTTTCGGCGCTGGCTTCAGGTATCGAGATGGATGACGTCCACCGAGCGGGCCGTGCCGCCGTCCACCAGGAGGCGCAGGCAGGTTTTCTTTTGATGGAACCCCTGGCGTCCGGCGGCGCCGGGATTCACGTGGAGCATGTTGCCGAGGGCCTCGACGCGCTCCACGCGCAGAATGTGGCTGTGCCCGCAGACGAGGATGTCCGGGGGGTCGTCGGCCAGCTTCTGCCCCATGCCCTGTTGCCACGCGCCGGGCCGCCCGGCGATATGTGTCATCCATACGTTCAGCCCTTCCACGGTCAGCCGCTGGTGCTCGTCGGTACGGTGACGAATGTCCCATCCGTCTACGTTTCCGAACACGGCCGCGACCGGGGCCACCGTCTCCAGGGCATCAAGGATGGACAGATCGCCGATGTCGCCCGCATGCAGAATCCGGTCGACGCCCTCCAGCACGTCAAGCAGCTCCGGATGGAGGTAGCCGTGCGTATCAGACAGAATGCCGAGCTCGGTCACGGAAGATTCGTGGTCGGCGGGGAAGGAGACGGACCCGGTCGCGCTCTTCTCGACGGTCGATGGAGGATAGAGGAGGGAGGAAAGAGGATGGAGCATCGCGCGCAGCGATCGGCCGCGGGCCGCCCTCCTCCATCGCGATTGGACTCGCCGGAAGCGGCCCACTTTTCACCGGCTTCAGACCTCCCGAATCGCGGAGAGGAGACGGCCTCTCAGAACGAGGCGGTAGTGTCGAACGCCATCACGCGGCACGCGAAGCCCTCGTCTTCGAACGCGGTTTCGACCTCGTCCAGGTCGACCTCGATGAAGGGAAAGGTGTCGTAGTGGATGGGGATGACGGTGGTCGCATCCACCATATCGGCCGCGTGGATCGCCCCGTCCACGCCCATGGTAACGACGTCACCGACCGGGGCGAGCATCACATCCACGTCGTACGTCTCGCCGATCCACTCCATCTCGGCGAAGGGCGCCGTATCGCTCGCGAAGTAGACCGTGGCATCGTCCAGGTCGACGACGAAGCCTTCCGGTACGCCGCCGTACGAGCCATCGGGGAAGGACGAGGTGTGCCGGGCATGCACGGCCTCGACAGTGCCCCAGTCGAAGTCGAGCATGCCGCCCTCGTTGAGCGGATGCACGTTTTCGTGATCGTACTCCTCGCCGATCCGGGTGATGATCTCGAAGTTGCTGACGATCATCGGGCCGCCCTCGCCGGCAAACGCCTCCACGTCGGCGTAGTGGTCGAAGTGGGCGTGCGAGACGAAGATGATGTCCGGATCGAGGTCGTCAGGCGTGGTTTCCGTGTGCGGGTTGTCCGCAAAGAACGGGTCGAAGAGGAGCGTCGTGTCGTCGGTCTCGATCTGAAAGGTTGAGTGCCCGAAATAGGTCAGATCCATGATGCAAGCACGGTTGGTTGGAAGCGAGCGAAACGTCGTGTCGGAGGTACAACACCCGGGAGCCGGAATGCTGTTTCGCGAACGAGCGGTTAAGGAAAGGGAGACGATGGAGGGCCCGGCGGCAGAAGGATGGAATCCGGTGTTCCACCGGTATCGCGCCGCGGAGGGGAGGCCCTTCCGGGTTCCAAGTCGCCTTCCATACGGACTTGCCCTCTCTTCCACGTTCCCTCCGGCCGCCTACTCTTTCGACGCCACGCGGTACAGCCAGGTACAGAAGGCGAGGAAGAGGCCGACGCCCAGAATGCTTTCCATCCACCCGAACGCACCTTCGCTGAGGCCGATCATGGAGGGAGTAACAGCCAGAACGTTCGAGCTTTCGTAGTAGGCAAACGGAATGGCCAGGAAGATGCCGACCAGCGCCTCGCCCGTGATGAGGCCGGAGGCGAAGAGCAGGCCGCGCCGCGACTCCACCGTGTGCGCCTCGTCCGCCGCCTCGGTTCCCCGCCGCTTCGCGACCGTCCGGCTGGCGGCCCAGGCAACGATGCCCCCGATAAAGATGGGTACCGACAGCTCGATGGGCAGGTAAATGCCGACGGCCACGGCCAGAACGGGGGCCCGGAAGTCCGCACCGCGGGCCTTCAGCCACTGGTCCCACAGAATGATGCCCACCGCGATGGCCGCGCCGATCCAGATCATCGTCCACGGCAGGTCGCGCTGGAAGACACCGTCCGCCACGCTCGACATGAGCGTCGCCTGCGGGGCGGCCAGAGACTCAGACGGGTCCATGCCGGGGCGCGGCATCACGTTTCCAAAGCCGTACGCCTGGAAGAGCAGATCCATTACCGGCGCAATGGCCAGCGCCGCGGCGACGACACCAACAATCTGCATGATCTGCTGCTTCATGGGCGTGGCGCCCACGATGTGCCCGGCCTTCAGGTCCTGCATGTTGTCGCCCGCGATGGCGGCGGCGCAGCACACCACGGCCCCCACGAGGATGGCCGTGGCCGAGGCCGCGAGGGCCTTTGAGCTGTCGACTGCAAAGTCGATTTCTGAGCCGAGCAGAACAAGCAGAATGAGCGACACGGTCAGGATCGTCGCAATCGTCACACCCGAGATTGGATTGTTCGACGAGCCGACGAGTCCGGCCATGTATCCGGCCACCGACGCGAACAGAAACCCGGCCAGGAAGGCGAACAGCACGCCGAAGATGATCGTGGCCGCGTACAGCCCGACCGTGATGCCCAGCTCCTGCTGGTTGATGATGTAGAGGAACACGATGAAGATGGGCACGGCCATCGCGACGGTGCCATACAGCACAATGTTGATCGGCGTGTCGCGCTCGGTGCGCAGGATCTCAGTGCCTTCGCCGGCACGCATGCGGCGCACGGCCTCGAACGACGAGCGGATGCCATCCCGAATGGGACCCACGAGCGACACGAGCGCCCAGAGACCGCCCACGGCCATGGCCCCCACGCCCATGAACCGAATGCGAGCGTCCCACACGGCGAGGGCCGCGTCGTAGCCCGTCGCCTCCCCCACAATCTGTTGCAGCGTCGCGGGATCCGCGAAGGCCGTATACAGCGGGATGCCGGCGAACCAAGCGATGGCGCCGCCCAGGAAGACCAGTGTGGCAATGTTCAGCCCGACGATGTAGCCGACAGCCAGCAGCGCGACGCCCAGACCGCTTCCTACGCCGAAGATCGACTTGCCGGCATTGACGGCTGCGCCGACGGTGTCGCCCACCACCTTCATCCCCGTCTGCAGAAACTGCATGGTCGCCCCGCCGATGCCCGCGATGGCGATGTACTTGGCGCCCTCGCCGCCGCGCTCTCCGGCTTTCAGCACCTCGCCTGTCGCCACACCCTCCGGAAATTTCAGATCCGTCTCCAGAATGAGCGCCCGCCGCAGGGGGATGGTAAACAGCACCCCGATGATTCCGCCACACAGCGCCACGGCCATCGTCGGCAGAAACGGGAAGCCGTTCCAGTAGCGCAGCATGATGAGTGCCGGGAGCGTAAAGATGACGCCTGCCGCCAGCGACTCGCCCGCCGACGCCGCCGTCTGCACGATATTGTTCTCCAGGATGTTGGACTCGCGGAACGCCTGCAGAATGGCCATCGAGATGACGGCGGCCGGGATTGACGCCGACACCGTCATCCCGACCTTCAGGCCGAGGTAGGCGTTCGCCCCCGCCAGCACGGCCGACAGGACGAACCCGAGCACCACGGCCTTGAACGTGATTTCTGGAAGCTGAATGCTCGCCGCGATGAACGGCGCATCCGAGGAGGACTTCGTTTGCGGAGACTGGGCCATCGGCAGGAGGTCGATATTTCGGGGGTCAGATCCCGGGAACGACGGCGCCGGCACTGGCGGGCGTACGGAACGGGCAGAACCGAGGGGCCTCGCCCTCAGAGACGGATGCATCCCGGCCGCGCCTACCGGTTGGCAGGCGTACGGTGCAGCCTACTTCAGCACAACCATGCGGTGCGATTGCAGGCCGTCGGGGGTTTGCAGGCGCAGAAAGTAGGTGCCGCTCGGCAGATCGGATGCGTCAAACTGGTGCTCGTACCGACCGGGTGCCTGCATGTCGTCGACGAGGTCGGCCACGCGGTTTCCAGTCAGGTTCCAGATTGAGAGCGTAATGGGCGCTCGCTCGTTCACTTCGTATGCAATGGTGGTGCTTTCCGTCAGCGGATTCGGGAAGTTGCCGAGGAGTCGGACGGCGGATTCGGCAGTGGCCGGGGGACCCAACCCCATCTTCAGGATGCCGGACGTCCGGGCGGCTCCGTCGGTGTAGACTTGCCGGATGCGATAGAAAACCACCTGTCCCGGCACGTCCTCGTCGGTGAAGGTGAATGTTTGCCGCTCGTCGCCGGGCTGGGTGCGGGCAGCAGTGCGAGGATCGAGCCTCGCCTGCGTGGCGAACGCCGTGCCATCGGTCGATCGCTCGACCACGAACGCCTCGATGTCGCGCGCACTGGTGGACCAGCGCAACTGGACGTCGGAGCCCTCGGTGGTGGCCTTCAGATCGTGCAAGGCGGTGCGCAACGACAGACTGGACGCCGTGGGCTCCGCCCCGTCCGGCCACTCGTCAACGGCGCGGTCGGCAGCGCGATTGTCGTCAAACTCCAGTTGGAGGGCCAGGCGGTCGCCGGCGGCGGACGGGCGGCGCATGGCCTGCCGAATGGACTGTACAGACCGCGCGGAGCGCCAGACCCGCACCTCATCGACTGCACCCGTAAACCGGGCGTACGACGGCGCTTCGGCTCGGCGCGTCGCCTCAACCCGCCCGCCGAGCGCGAACTGGGGCCGCGACGTTGGGGATGGAACGGACACGTTGGTCAGCGAGTCCACGGGGGTCCCGTCGAGCACCAGGCGGAGGGTCTGTTGCGCGGCGGCATAGACCACGGCGACATGGTGCCAACGCCCGTCGGCCACGTGGGTCTGCGAGACGAGCGCTTGATGGCGCCCCGGCTGACCGCAGTAGGACCGGAGGCGGCCGCTTGGGTCCACCATCATTTCGAGCGGGTAGGCCGCCTGCTCGTCTCCGCTCCACGTAGACAGCACCACCTCCCCGAGCCCGGTCGTGCGCATCCACAGTTCGGCAGTGAACGAGGCGTCGCGTCCCATTGGCGGCAGCGTCTCGGATGCAACCTGCATCGGGTGTTGGCTCTCGCCGAGCGGAAGCGCGCGGTTGGAACCGTCCGGAGCCGGCAAGGACTTGAGGGTGATGCGTCGCGAGACGCGCTGCGTGCGATTGACGGCCCAACGCAGGCCTTCTCGCTTCGCTGGAGTCAGCGCCCACGTGTGCACGCCGGGTCCCGCCCCTGTTTCCACCTGCAGGATAACCTCGTGCGGGCCCCGCAGTGAACGACGCGGCACGATCCAGACGGCCGTCCCGCTCCGCTGGATCCGGACGGGCACGTTCTGCGATCCGTACCGGAGGACCACGGCATCCACAAGCGTCCAGTCGCTCGGCAGGTCGGCGCGCAGGGCATCGGCCGAGGCGGCCAAGTCGAGCGTCGCAAACAGGTTCGTGCGTGTCTCTGCCGGGCGCGTGGCAGACGGGTCGGGGTCAAACTGGGCGGCGGCCGGACGAGACATGCAAAGCCCCAGCAGCCCCCCGAGAATGCACCAAATGCAGATCCGTGCCGGTGTCGGAAGCATAGAGATCAGTCCTGGACCTTCGCCCATTCTGCCGTTTGTTCCTGGAACAAGGGCCCCGGAAGCGGTTCTGTCCGGATCCATGCCCGAGGCCCGCGGAGTGGTGGGGCACTCTCACGGAAGCGTGACGATTGCCTTGGGTCTTCGGGATCATGCTTTCGTAATGCTACAGAACAGGCACTTGAACCACAAGCCCCGCCGCACAAGTGCCTTCACTGTTTCCGTACTGGATTGCCTCGCACCATGGTTCTCGACACCCTCGATACGACGCTCGTCTCCAAGCATCCGATGACCCCGTCGGTGTCGCAGTTTGTTCTGCAGGCCGACGATCACGTTTTCGACCACCGACCCGGCCACCATGTCGGGATTGCGTACGAGTCCGAGGCCGACGGCCTCGTGCACCGGTCCTACTCGCCGGTGAATCGCCCCGGCACGAGCCACCTCGTGCTGGCCATCAAGGAATATGACAACGGGACCTGCTCGACGTGGATGCACAGACGCTCTGTGGGCGACACGGTGCAGCTCACCGCCCCCTCCGGAAGTCTTCACCTGCGGGACCTGGATCGCGACGTGCTGTTTCTGTCTACCGGGACCGGCATCACGCCAATGATGGCGATGATGAAGCAGTATCTGGCGGCCGGGAGCGGCCGGGCCTCTTTCGTGTTCGGCGAACGCACGCAGTCGGCCCTCATGTATCGGGAGACGCTGGATCAGCTTGCCGCCGATCATGCCGCACTCTCGGTTCACTACGTACTCTCCCGCGAGAGCTGGTCTGGGCGCACCGGATACGTGCAAGACCACCTCGACGACATCCTGCCCCGCCTGGAGCAGCCGCATGTGTACCTTTGCGGCGTGCCGGCCATGGTTGTGGATACAGAAACGGCTCTCCAGGACCGGGACATCCCAGAGAGCCAAGTATTCACGGAAGGATGGGAGGCAGGAGCCGTCGCACGCGAATAGCTCGCGGCTCGCCGGGCATTCGGCAGCATCGGCGAAACGCCGGGCAGCTAGCACTCCATGCGGTCGCAGAGGTGATCCCTGAGTTGCTTGCGAGCCCGGTGCAGGCGGACGCGGACGTTCACCTCCGTCAGCCCTAGTTCCTTGGCCGCCTCGGCCGTGGACTGCTCCTCGAGGTCGCGCAGTTGCACGACGCGGCGGTAGTGATCGGGCAGGTCGTTCATCGCGTCGTGCACGATGCGCCGCCGCTCTTCCGTCTCCACGGCGTCCTGCGTCTCGCTCTCGGAGTCGCCTTGGTCCGCATCCAGAAACTCGATGGTCTCGTGCTCCAGGTAGTTGTGCCGCTTCGACTTGCGGAGATGACCGTAGGCGAGATGGCGGGCAATCGAGAAGAGCCAGGTCGACACCTTCGACTCCCCGCGGAACCGGTCCATCTGCCGGTAGGCCTCCGCAAACGTTTCCTGCACGATGTTCTCGGCCTCGTCGCGGTCGTCAACAATCTTCGTGACAAACCGGCTGAGCCGCTCCTTTTCCTGCTCAAACAAGCACCGGAAGGCGCGCTCGTTTCCATTCTTCAGGGCCTCCACGTCCGGATTCTCGTCGGTATTGCACGGCTGATAGGGCATTTCCATGGCTGGCACGGGGGTCGATGGAAGTAGATGGACGATTCGGTGCGGCGTCGGTGCCGCCCGCTTCGTTTGGCTACTTCATCGTACTTTCGCCCTCACTCCGTGTTATCACAAAAGAATAACACAGCGATAATAAATCGTGTGATGGCGAGCCTTTCGACCGTGGATCGCTCCACAGCGAGCGTCGGTAGAGGGTGCATCTCGGCTTGCACGTCCCCCACTCGCTGCACACATTGCCCCGTGCACCGCCTCTGCTGCCCCCACTGCATGCTCCCGACACCATGACGCTCCGCTCCTTCCTCCCGATTCTCCTCGTGCTTCTCCCATTGGCGGCGCTTGCACAACCCGACCGGCCCCGCGTCCGCGACCTCGGGGTCGCGCCTGGAATTCTGCCACCGGGCCCGCTGAACGCGATTACGGACGTAGAAGGCGTGCGCGTCGGGCACCGGACGCTCGTCGAGGGCGACTCGATCCGGACGGGCGTGACGGCCCTTCTCCCGCATTCCGGCAATCTGTACCAGGAGAAGGTTCCGGCGGCGGTCTACGTGGGGAACGGGTTCGGAAAAGCCGCCGGCTTCTTGCAGGTGCAGGAACTCGGCACCATCGAGACGCCCATCGTCCTGACGAACACGCTCAGCGTCGGTACGGCCGTGGAGGGCGTGGTGCGGTGGATGCTGGAGCAGCCGGGCAATGAGGACGTACGGTCGGTGAACGCGGTGGTGGGCGAGACCAACGACGGGTACCTGAACGACATCCGGGGGCAGCACGTCGCGCCCAACGACGTGGTGGCAGCCATCGACAGCGCGGCGGGCGGGCCGGTCGCAGAAGGCAGCGTGGGCGCCGGAACGGGAACGCGAGCGCTCGGCTGGAAGGGTGGCATCGGAACGAGCTCGCGCCCCCTGCCGGAGGAGCTCGGCGGGTTTACCGTGGGCGCCCTCGTGCAGGCCAACTACGGCGGCATCCTCCGGATCGACGGCGTGCCCGTCGGCGAGCGTCTGGGCCGCTACGCGTTCCGCGACGTGCTCGAATCAGGCCCCAGCGACTCCAATGACGGCGGCGCACACCACGACGGATCGTGCATGATCGTCCTCGCCACCGACGCCCCGATTTCGCCGCGCAACCTGGAGCGCATGGCCAAACGCGCGATCCAGGGCCTGGCGCGCACCGGCAGCTTCATGAGCAACGGATCAGGCGACTTCGTTATCGCGTTCTCCACGCAGAACCGACGCACGGGAGAGGCCTCCCGAACCGATACGCTTCTTGCCAACGCTCCGATGAGCCCGCTCTTCCTGGCCACGGTCGAAGCCGTCGAAGAGGCCGTCTACAACGCGCTGACGAAGGCGACCACCGTCCACGGACGCGACGGTCACGTTACCGAGGCGATCCCTGTGGATCGGCTCCGAACAGCCCTCGGTGAAGGCCGGTGAGCATGGGAGTTCACACAGATCGCTCCCCCGGTCGCCGGTACGATGATGGAAATCAGGGAATGGACCGCGCCGTGCTCTATCCTCTATCTTCCATCGTCGATCCTCCCCCTCCGTCTCTCGCTATTCGCCCCTCGCGGCACTGCCCTCGCTCCTCGTCTCCCGTCCGTCGTCTCTCCCCTCGTCCGTGCCGAAAATACCAAGCAGGATGCGCGCGAGGAAGCGGTCGGCCCAGGCGTAGCTGTGGGAGGCATCCTCGTGGAGAATGACAGGTTTCTTGGGAAAGCCGAGGGGAATGTCGCGCTCGCGGAGCAGTCGCTTGATGTAGCGGGCGCGATCCCGGTTGCCGGACGCGCCGTCGCGCGAGGCGCTGGCCATCCAGAACGTGGTGCGACGCAGGCGATCCACGCGGGACGCGCCGGCCGTGCGCAGCTCATCGGTCGGGTTCCAGCGACGAAGGGCCTTCCGGCGCGGCGGCCTCCCGAATGCAGGATTGAAAATCTCGGCGTCGACGAAGATCGGATCCGAAAAGGCCTCTCCCTCTTCGCGCGGATCGTTGTGGCGCGGCCACGGCAGCGTGCCGTCGTAGATCGCGACGTGATCGAACGCTCCCGCCGCGCGCACGCTCCACAGAAACGCGAGGTATCCGCCCAGCGAAAAGCCGACCGCAAGACGCAATCCCCCATCGACGGGATCGACGCGCTCAACATGCGGAAGAAGCTCCGTCGTCAGGTACGTCCAAAACTGCCCCGTCCCAACGGTTCGGCGCTCGGGCCACGTTCCCTCCATGTCGATGCCGCACGAGTGGATCCGGTTGTTGGCACTGCAAACGCCGGGCATCAGTGCGACCATCGGCGGAAGGGTGCCGCGTTCGATGAGCCGATCCAGATCCTGAATGGCAGTACTGCGCCGGGAGGCATCCTCCTCCGGATTCACCCATTCCCGCTCGTGACCGCGCAGGAGAAGAAGCAGCGGGAGCCCCTCGTGCCCGCTACCAGGCGGCGTATAGACGTAGTACGGCTTTCGAATCCCGAGAGCGTCCGATGCCAGTACCCGGTGGGAGAGGCGCCCTCGAAGGCCGTGATGATGCCGCAGGATTTGCTTGAAGGTCAAAGCTCGGTGATTCGTGATGCGTGAGGACGTAGCGCGTGATGCGTGATCCCAACTTCGCACGCTTCGTTGGGGGATGGAGGGATGGAAGAATGGAGGGATGGAAGGGGTGGAGGGGATTTCACGTCCACACGGTTAACCATCCATCTCTCCAATTCTGCTCGTCATACTGCGGTCAAACTCGCACGCCCACCCCGGGCCGGGCCGTTGCGATGGCTCGTCGCAGGAACGTCGGCACGACGTGCGTAAACGTAGGCTGGAGGAAATCCGGTTCGTTGAGGCGCCGGAGGAGACGATGGTAGTCGCGCTTTCCGATCTTGTCGACGACCTGCTTGCGGCGCTCCGGTTTGCGGAAGTGTGTGAACATGCCCTCGGGATTCGCCTCCGGGTGAAACTGCACGGCCACGAGGTGCGGGCTCATCCGGATGGCCATGCTGGCGCGCTCCAGCGGCACGTGGGGCCGGGGCTTCTCGCGCGCCAGGATCGCGCCGCCCAGCTCGTCGAGACGGTCGGCGTCGGCGTCGACGGCCTGCCAGTGGCGGAAGTCGGCGGCGTAAAACGGATCCGCGAGGTGCTCGAAGAGAATCTCGTCCTCCCCGGCCTCCGTTTTGTGCACCTCGTAAATGCCAAACGACTCCGAGCGCCGCTTCGTCACGTCGGCCACGCCGAAAAAGCGCACCATCATCTGGAACGAATGGCAGATGAAAAGCACCGACTTCGGCGGCTTGTCCTGCTCGTTGTGGTTCCACACCGCATCGATCCAGCGGAAGTAGTCGGTCTCCCACGCCTGCCCCTGCCCGTCGTACGGGCTGCCCGGGCCGCCCGAACTTACGTACACGTCGTAGTCGAGCCCGGGCACCTCTCCTTTTCCCCGCACGTCGTAGCGGTGCATTTCGACGGCGTGTTCGCCCTCCCCGACCGCCCGGATGAGTCGGGTAAGGGCCGGAATGCCCCGGTTATTGATGCCCTTGTACAGATCCAGCAGGGCAATGCGCACCGTCATTTCGGTTTCGGGTTTCTGGTTTCGAGTTCGGAGTTTCGGGTTCGGAGTTCCGAGATCGCAAAAGAGTCGTCTCGGTAGAAGCCAGGAGCGTCGAGCCCCAACCTGCAACGTGCCAACGTTCAACCTTCCAACGCGCTACCCGTCCGCGTACGTGTTGCGCAGGATGAACATCGGGAGCGTGCCGCCGCCGGCCGTCACGTTGGCGAGGTTTGTCGCCGAGATTCGGGTGAGGCAGCCGCCCATGAGCGGGCCGTTCAGGTACGGATCAAGGTCGATGATGGCGGGCACCTCCGCCCACCCGCTGTCGGTCGGCATCAGAAACGGCTCGCGGTGAATGTCGACGATCTCCTGCACGACGTGCCCTGTGTCGAGCCCCTGGGCGATGGCCATGTCCCACTCGTCCTGCGTCGCCTCGAAGCCGAGCGTGACGCCGGTCCCCCCGTACTGATCGTTCGGTTTGATGACGAAATACTGCCGGTTGTTGCGCACAAACTCGACGAGGTCGATGGTAAGTCCGCGGAACGACGTCTCGGCTTCATGCAGGCGGCGGGTCCACGGGATGTGCTCCTTGATGGCTTCGCGCTGCGGCTCCGTCAGGATGTGGGTGTAGCGCTCGTCGGTGAGGAAGGAGAAAATGGCCTTCTTGTGGACGAGCTTCGCGCGGAACGAGTTCAGGTAGCACGTCTTCTGCGCGCGGTAGCCTTCCAGGAAGGCCGGACACTCGTCCCGGATCTCGTGGAACTCAGTGAGGAGCAGGCGCCGATACAGAATGTCGATCTTCTGCCCGTCGGCCACGATCCAGCCGTCCTGGCAGTCGAGCTCGCGCGGATCCACGATCACACACGGAAACCCACCGCGCTCCAGATACCTCTTGATGAGTTGAAACTCATCCATCGTTGGCACGTCGCCGAGGCGATCGACGATGGCGAACGTGGGGTTCATCTCCTCGCCCTCAAACTCCTCGCGGTAGATGCGCAGGAACGACTGTACGGTGTGCTGCAGCGGCGACACGAACCGCGTGGGAAACGTCTCCTCGAATCGCTGGAAGATTGGCAGATCGCGATAGATCGTACCAAGCTCGTTGATGTACGCAATGCCCGCCGGGCTTTCGCCGTTGATCTCCACGAACTGGAACGAATCGGCCGTCAGGAAGGCGTCGAGGCGGGCGTTGGCCGAGAGGCGTACCATGTTCGTCGGAATCGACGCGAGCTCGATCTCCCATGGCTCCATGCCCAGTTCGTTGAGCAGCACGTCGTGGTCGTTCAGGAAGGTGGCCGCAATCTTGAGTACCGCCTGGCGGATCAGGTACACGACGTCCTGGACGTTGGCGTAGCCGGCCTCGGTAAGGAACGTCGGCCGCAGACTGTGGGCCATCGTGCGCCCGTTGAACCGCACGTTCTGCTCCCGCTGGGCCGTTTCAAGCTGCTCCATTTGCGCTTCGGCTTCCGAGAGGTCTCGCGCAATCAGATCGTGGTAATGCCGGATGGCCTGCTGAATGTCGTTGCGCACGGGCGTCGGCGGGTGTTTCGGTTTGATTTGGATGGTGGACGCGAACGTTAACGCGCAAGCGCCAAGCGAAGACGGCGTCCTTCAATTGCGT
>CAYFSC010000049.1:0-17528 GCA_964345695.1 uncultured Rhodothermales bacterium
CCTGTCCCTGAAGCGCGTCGCCCAGCACAACGTACAGAGACGCCAGCATGGCGAGGTTCAGTCCGACGGAAATAAGCAGGAGAGAGGAGGTGCGATTCATCGGGCCGAAATAGGTTGGATCGGGAGCAGAATTTCCAAGGAAAGCGTAAGCGCAGTCCGACGCCCATCGGTGCACGGATGCTCACGCGTCTCGGTCGGGGTGTCGGCGGGCATCAGGCAGCCTGCAAACCCGATCGAAGAAGGTTGTTCTCGATGCGACCCGCTACGAGGGGCGTCCGGGCCAACATTAACCCCCATTTCAACAGGAAGCGCTTCGGTCTTTGTGGTCGCTTCACACAAGCGCCAGAGACGCGGCACCGCCGGAGCGGTTAGGCTTCGCGAGCGTCCAGGGCATCGTGGCAGACAACCAGAAGCTCGGCCAGCATCATGGCCGTGGCGCCCCACAGCGGGGGACCGTCGATGTCGAAGTACGGAACCTGCACCGGCGATCCGTGGAGCGTCCAGGTCTCCTCCACGTGCCGCTCCGGGTCGAGGAGGTGCGCCAACGGCACGTCCAGGATTCGGCCCACCTCGCGGTCGGTGGGAAAGAGGGCCGGCGCATGATCCAGCACGCCCACGAACGGATGAACGCAGAAGTCGGACGGCGGGATGTAAAGCGGTGTCAGCGCCCCAAGGAGGTGTACGGGGGCAGGATCGAGTGCCACCTCTTCATGGGCCTCGCGCAGCGCCGTCTCCGGCAGGGCTTCGTCGTCCTCCCGCTGACCGCCCGGGAACGAGACCTGTCCGGGATGATCGGGGAGGTCGTCGCGACGTACCGTGAGGACGAGCGTCGGCGTGTCGTCGTGCGGGTAGAACAGCGCGAGTACGCCAGCTTCCCGGCACGTCTTGTCTTCGATGGACAGGGCATCGCGCCGAGCGCGATGCCGGGGCGCCATCGTTGCCTGCGCGTCGAGGCCGGGCAGGGGCGCCTCGAGCCGCCGACGCAGCGCATCGGTAAAGGCGGAGAAAGGAGGGAAATCCATCAGGCCAACGACGACGCACGGGGATCCAGGCTGATCAGAGCGTGATAGACTCACACGATCCGGATGCGTCAACGATCCGGATCGGCAGCGTCTCCACAATGCAAAACCCTGGCGCAACGCAAAACCCCGGTCGGGAGGCCCCGACCGGGGTCGTGCAGATCCGAAAAGGACCGGAGCCGCGAGTCTACTGGATCTCAATCTGGCGGGGCCGGCTTTCTTCCGTCTTCGGCACCGTAATCGTCAGGACGCCATCTTCGTGCGCGGCCTCGATGCCTTGCGGATCCACCGTGCGCGGCAGAGAGAAAGCGCGGTAGAAGCGCCCGAAGGTGCGCTCCATGCGGACGCAGTCTTCCGACGCGTCGGTGTACGCCTCCTGCCGCTCACCGCTGATCGTGAGCTGATTGTCCTGGTAGTTGATTCTTACGTCGTCGCGGTTGACGCCCGGCAGATCGAGCACGATGCGGTAGGCCTTCTCGCCTTCCACAAGGTCGGTGCGCGGCGCCCAAACGGCCTGCGACGTCTCGCCGTCGGAATCTGAGGAGGGGAAGAAGGCATCAAAAACGCGGTCGATCTCGCGCTGCAGGGAGTCCAGTCCGCGGTTGCGGGTACGCATCAGGTGAGTCATAGTCGACAGGTAGGTTGTTCAACGTGAACGGGATGGAGCGGGCACTGGAGTGGAGCCGTGCGTGGAAGCGCGGCCGCTTCAGTGCCTCTGCATGTCACCCGTAGCATGTATCAAGCGACGTACCATGCGGCATTTGGAACCGGAAGCCTGCCACGCTGACCGGCTGAAACCGACGGAGCGGCAGGCATACAGCCCCGTCCTGCAATCGTGGCAATTCCCTCCCGTGCGGATCTGCCACCAACGACACGGTTTGGATTGTCAACGTGGCAGGAGGTGACGGAATGACCGGGCGGTCTGCAGCTCTACGGCCGTGTCGCGGGCTCTACACTTCTCGCCCCACACCACCAGCCCTCACCTCTGGCTTCCAGACGCTAGCAGGGGGCGGGCCGGATGACGCCTTCAGCGGCGCCGAAGCCGACGCGATAGCCGTCGCCCTGGGCGTGGCCGGTCATCACGATCCGGTCACCGTCGTCGAGGAACGTGCGGGTCTCGCCATTCGGAAGCTCGACCGGGTCGGATCCGCGCCACGACAGCTCCAGCATCGAGCCGTAGCTGTCCTCCGTCGGACCGCTGATCGTGCCGGAGGCCAGCAGGTCGCCGGGGCGGGCATTGCATCCGTTGACCGTGTGGTGGGCCAACTGCTGGCGCATCGTCCAGTACATCGTCCGGAAGTTGGTTTCGCAGACGGTGTGCGGGGCCTCCATCGAGGGCGTCTGCAGGCCCACGTTTAGCTGGATGTCGTAAGCCGCATCGCCGTCGCCCTGCAGATAGTCGAGCGGCTCCGGATCCTGCTCCGGCGGCGCCACGCGGAAGGGGCGCAGCGCGTCCATCGGAACGACCCAGGGCGAAATCGTGGTGGCGAAGCTCTTGCCCAGGAAGGGGCCCAGGGGCACGTACTCCCACCCCTGGATGTCGCGAGCGCTCCAGTCGTTGACGAGGACCATGCCGAAGATGTGATCGTCGGCCTCGTCGATGGCGATGGGCTCGCCGAGCGGGTTGCCGGGCCCGACGAAGAACCCCATCTCGAGCTCAAAGTCGAGCAGGTTGGTGGGCCCGTACACCGGCGGCGCGTCGTCGTCGGGACGCATCTGGCCACAGGGGCGGCGGATCTCTGCTCCGCTCAACAGGATCGAACTGGCTCGTCCGTGATAGCCAACGGGCAGGTGCTTCCAGTTCGGCTGCAGCGCGTTTTCGGGGCCGCGAAACATCGTGCCCACGTTCCGGGCGTGATGCTCCGAGGAGTAAAAGTCGGTGTAGTCGCCCACGTCAACAGGGAGGAGCATCTCCACATCGTCTCGCGCGTGCAGCGATCGCTCGCGCAGTTCGGGGGTGTCGCGCAGCGGGGCCGTATCGGCGCGCAAGAGACCGTGGATGCGCGACCGTGCCGCTGTCCACGCATCGCGGCCCAGCGCCAGGAAGTCGTTCAGCGTCGCGCTCTCAAACGGACGCGCGTCCCGAAGAGCCGCATGCTCGAACACGTCGGCGTCTTGCAGCACGGCGCCGTCGAGCACGTGATCGCCGATGGCCACCCCTACGCGAGGGGCATCGCCTGGGGCGGGGCGAAACACGCCGTACGGCAGGTTCTGGAGCGGGAAGGGATGGTCGGCATCGACCTCGATGAAGGAAGAGAGCGAAGGATCGGTAGTGACGTCGGGCATCTCTGTGGGACGTGGAGGGAAAGAAGGCGGAGGGAGTGTGAACGCGCGGCAGGGGCAGGGGCCGTCCGAACGCAAGGACGGGCCGCTACAGCAGCTCCAGGTCGCGCAGGTGGTCGATGGGTTCCTCGAAGCTGCAACTGCCGAAGGAGATCGCCAAGTCGTTGCGGGCGTGGTCAATCGTATCCATCGACACGACGAGGTCGCGCCAGTGCAGGGCTTCTTTGGTGAACTGGAAGGCGTTCTCGGTGTCTTCCAGCAGGATCTGTTGCACGTCGGCCACATCGAGATCGTGCTCGATGGCGAGCGCCGCGGCGCCGAAGATGTTGCAGAAGCCGTGCATTTCCGTCTCCATGTGGCTGTCGTAGTGACGAATTGGATGGTGGAGCCCGGCCGTGGCCTTGAACCGCACGCTGGCGTCCCGGCAGGCCACGACGAAGGCGGCGACGGCAGCCGGGTCGGGGATGTCGGCCGGTTCGAGGCCGCCGCAGCGGATTTTGAGCCCGACGGTCGAGCGCGCCGGGACCCGCTGCTGGCTGTTGTGCTCGGCGGCTGCGGCGCACAGCGGAGCCAGGATGTCGACCGTGGCCCCGGCGGCCGGCACCTCAAAAAACAGGTCGAGCGCCGCCGTGCCGGTCGTTACGATCTGCCGGTGCACCCGCTCCAAAAAGTCGAGCACGTCCCGCATCGGAGCCTCCACCAGTGGACTGGGCAGGGGCACCTCCATGGTGTCGACCTGTGCGCGGCCGCGATGCTGCTCGTTGAAGGTCTCGATCAGATCCAGATCGTCCTGGAGCGCGTCGAGGAAGTCGTCGACCGCGTTCCCCCCGGTGCCCAAGACCGAGAACACGTACGGATCGCCCTGCTTAAAAAGCGACTGATAGGGCGTGAGGTCAGGCAGCAGCGCCGTGGGCACCACAAACCGGGACAGCATCCACGCCTCGGGTTCGCGCCGATACTCCGCATAGTTGCGCAGCGCTTCGGCCAGCGGCAGATCGGCCGGCGGGAAGTAGCCGGCGTAGTCGACAATGTCGTGGAGGAAGGCGCGGAGGCTGGGCGTGATCAGCGCGGGCGCCGACTCGGTCGATTCGGGCGCGTCGGATTCCATGGGCGAATGAGGCCGATACAGGAGAGAAGCGGGGAGCGACAACCGGGAGCGCTTCCAACAAAGAAAACGCCGGTTGGGGTTTCAACGGTGTCGTGGAACGAAGTTCACGAATCTATGAAGGAAAGCACTTGCATGACCTCAATCCTCCACGTACGTTTCATGCATCAGAGCTTTCAACCTTTCGTTCGGACGGTCGTCCGCTGAGGTCCCGGTCGAACGAACAGCGCACACGGCCGGTGGCGAGTCGTCACGACCCTGAAGCATCCGCAGACGCGCGCAGACGTGAGACGAGCCGGCGTGCATCCCCACCGCGTCCGTTCGACATGTACCCGAAATCGTCCCAACCGCAACTCATGCACATGAATCTACGACGATCGGCATTGTACTCCCTCCTCCTGAGTGGGTTTATCGTCTTCACGATGGGCGCCTGCTCCGGCGGCGGCAATCCACAGCTTTCGGCGGCGCAAGACGCGCTGGAGAGCGAAAACTACGAGCAGGCTCTCCAGCAGGTGAACACCGCCATCGAGCAGGACACTGCCAACGCCCTGGCGCGAGCGCGCCTCGTGAAAGCTCGGATCCTGCGCGGCATGGCCGATAGCACCACGCCGCCCGAGCGCTACAAAGAGATGTATGCTCAGGCCCAGGATCTGGAAGAAGAAGCCATCTCCATGGACCCAAGTCTGCGTAGTGAGGTCGGCGGGCAGAAGCAGTTGGGGTACATCCAGCAGATGCAGGGGGGCATCGATGCCTTCAACAAAGGCAACAAGACAGGCGACTCGACCACCTTCGTGCGGGCCGCCGCCTACTTCCACGCGGCGCGCCAGCTGGAGCCCGACTCGGCCAGTCCCTATCTTAACGAGGCCTTCGCGCTTCTCAATGCAGGCCAGCGACCGGAGGTCATCCCGCCCCTCGAAACGTACGTGCAGAAAACCGACAGTGTCGCACCGAACACGTACCAGATCCTCGGCCAGCTCTATCTGACCAACGACCAGATGGACGACGGCATCGACCTGCTGGAGACGGCCACCGGCGAGTATCCAGACAACGACGAGCTCTCGTCGCTCCTCCTCAACGCCTACCAGCAGTCGGGCAATACCGAGCAGGCGATGGAGCGCTACCGGCAGGAGATCGAGCGTGACCCCGACAATCCCACCTACCGGTACAATTACGGCTCGCTCCTGCTGAACGCCGACCGGTTCGACGAAGCCATCGAGCAGTTGCGGCGGGCGGCCGAACTGGATCCCGAAAACGTGAAGGCGCACTACAACCTCGGAGCGGCCTACGTCAACAAAGGCGTCGCTGTAAACGACAGCATCAGCGCCTTCCAGGAACGGCTCGACGAGAAAGAGAGCCCGACGCAAGAAGACAAGCAGAGGCTGCAGGAGCTGGTGAACCAGCGTCGGCAGGTCTTCACGGACGCGATTTCGCCGCTGGAGGAAGCGCGGCAGCTGGCCGGTCCGAACAACTCGTACCGCCAGGACATCTGCAGCGCGCTCTTCACTGCCTACGCCCAGACCGAGCAGATGGACGAGGCGGAAGAGGTGAGCGAGTGCGCCGGACAGAGCATGCCGGGCAACGGCGGCGGCAACTGACCGTGCACCCCGCCCCCCGACGTTGATCAATGTCGCAGAGCCTGGGCTTCCGCACGGAGGTCCAGGTTCTGATGTTTTGCTGGACATTCCTCCCGCATCCCCCGGACTTTCCTCAGTGCCCATGCCTACCGACTCCAACTCGCAGGCCTCCGTCTCCGCGCCCGCCGACGGGTTTGGCACGCGTGCCGTTCACGGCGGCCAGCAGCCTGATCCAGCGACCGGGGCGGTGATGACGCCGATCTACCAAACCTCCACCTATGCGCAGGCCGCGCCCGGTCAGCACCAGGGCCACGAGTACTCGCGGGTGTCGAATCCCACGCGCTCCGCGCTGGAGGGCAACCTCGCCAGTCTGGAAAAGGCGGAGCACGGGATCGCGTTCAGTTCGGGCGTGGCCGGCATCGACGCCATCCTCAAGAGCCTGCGCCCTGGCGACCACGTCGTCGCCATGAACGATTTGTACGGCGGCACCTACCGGCTCTTCACGCAGGTCTTCGAGCCGTTCGGCATCGACTTCACCTTCGTAGACATGACCGACGTCGCAGCGACCGAAGCCGCGCTGACCGACGCCACGAAGATGCTCTGGATCGAGACGCCGACGAATCCGCTGATGCGGATCTGCGACATCGAGGCCCTCTCGTCGCTGGCGCATACCCACGACGTGGACGTGACGGTGGACAACACCTTTGCCTCGCCGTATCTCCAGCAGCCCCTGGACCTCGGGGCCGATCTGGTGCTTCACTCCGCCACCAAATACCTGGGCGGCCACTCCGACCTCATTCTCGGGGCCGTCTGCACCAACTCCGACACATGGGCCGAGGCGCTGCGCTTCCAGATCAAGAGCTCGGGCGCCAATCCTGGCCCTATGGACTCGTTTCTGACGCTGCGGGGCACCAAGACGCTGCACCTGCGCATGGACCGGCACTGCGCCAATGCGCGACGCCTCGCCGATCTGCTGAATGACCGTCCTGACGTGGGGCGCGTCCGCTATCCCGGGCTGCCTGAGCATCCGGGGCACGAGGTGGCGAAGAAACAGATGGCGGACTTCGGGGGCATGATCTCCTTCGTGTTGGCCGATGACGACATGGAGAAGGCCCTCACGCTCCTGCAGCATACGGAGGTGTTCACTCTGGCTGAAAGCCTGGGCGGTGTTGAGAGCCTCATCGAACATCCGGCGAGCATGACACATGCGTCGATTCCCGCCGAGGAGCGCCGCAAGATCGGCCTGTCCGACTCGCTCATTCGCCTCAGCGTGGGCGTTGAAGACATCGACGATCTGGTCAATGACCTCACCACGGCGCTCGACCGCGTGGCGTGAGGGGCCCGACCGGAGGGCAGACTCGGCAGTCAGGGATTTGAGAGGGCTCGCCGAAGGGCGACCGAGGGAGTCGTGCCGTGTCAGCCGTGGCTGTCTCCCTCCACACGGGCTCCCCGTCATTCCGGACGCAGTGTGCCTGTGAACGGAGACCTGAACATCGGCACGGTGAGGTCGCCTCGTCCTTCCCGAGAGAAGCGAGAAGGGAAGAGCGGACGGCCGACCTCAGAAGGGACGGTGGGGAGAGGCCATCCTCCATGGCTTTCCGTGTGCCCTCACATCCTACCGGATGAGGAGGAGGTTGCATCCAGCCCTCGTTCATCGTTCCCAGACGCTGCATCGACGATAGCATCGACGCAAATAGCATGAGTACGAGCAGCCCTACCGCCGCGTCGTCGCCCGCTGCACGGGAAACCGTGCCGATCCAGCAGAGCCTTCGGGCGCTTTCGTTGCTCCTTATTTCTGCGTGGGCGCTCGCGGCGGCGGGCTGCCTCCCGTATGCGGCCGGCACCACGGCTCACCCTGTCGACGCGTCGGAGGGGCCGGTCACGAGCACGAAGGTTTATGCCGTGCCCAACGGACTCGAAGGCATCGACGAAGAGGATCAGGAAGAAGCGGTGGGGTACATGGGGATCGACACCGAGATTCGATTCGGGCTCGACGAGCAGTCGGACGTCGGCGTGCTCGTACCGGGGTTCGGCGGGGTCGTCGTCAACTACAAGCGCCGTTTCATCGGCTCGGATTCGTCTCGGTTCGCGATGGCGGCCATGGGCGGCACCGGGTTCATCAACTTCGGCCAGCACTGGCACTTCGAAGCCACGCTCGTCGCATCGGGCAGGAAGGGCGCGACCGTGAGGCCGTACGGGGGACTCCGCGCCATGCAAACGCTGCCGCTGAGCGCGTCGGCCGTGTCCGACACGCCGGTGGTGGGCGGGTTCTTCGGGATGCGCATCGGGAACCGGCAGTTTGGCATCTCGCCGGAGGTCGGGGTCTACTACGACGAGCCGGCCCTAGACATTTCCAATGACGATCCCATCCTTTTCATCCCGAGCGTCACAATCCACGGGCACGGCTTTCTGTCCGACCTTGTCCCTTGAGTCCCCTGAGTTCCTCGTGACACCGAGGCAGATCGTCCGCAAAGGGACGCGTCTACCAGCCTAACGTACCAGGGGCACCCTTGAACGGGCCGACAACGCGGTCGGTGATCCAGCCTCCGTAAAAGTCCCCTTCCTGCGCGTGGGCCTCCTCGTCGCCCACGGAGCAGCGGTCCATCTTGCTGGCGTAGAACGAGAGGTGGTCCTCGAGTTCGGCGTACCGGTCTGTCGGGTGAGGGTAAGCCCAGGCCGCATTTTCGGCGCGGCGATCACCGACTTCGACGGTGTAGTAGACTGCCCGCCCCTTAAACTCGCACATCGTCGTACGAGACTCCTCCTGAAGATACTGCATCTCGATGTCCTCCGGCGGAATGTAGTACGTAGGCGGATGGCTCGTCTCGAGCACGCGGTAGGCACGAGTCGTGTCGGCGAGGAGGACCTCGTTGAACACGACACGAATGCGGGCGTCGACGGACTCTAGTGCAGGCGGACGAGGATAGTCCCACACGGATTCCTGGTTGGGACCCGGATCAACGCGGTCAGGCATGGAGGCAGGAGAAGGATGAGGGAAAGAAAAAACGGGAGGAATCGTCACTCAGGGGGAGGAGGCGACGTGGCGGGCCGCCAGCCTTTGGGTTAGGGTTCGGCGGTCGACCTCGCCCTTCGGGAGCGCCGACCAGTCCTTCGGATCGATGGCAGAGATGCCGGTCACCCAGCTGTCAAGCGGACGCAGGCAGTCGCGCACGGCCTCGCCGGACGGCAGGTCGGCGGCGGCATCCGGATCGGGGCACAGCGCCACGCCCACGTCAACGCCTTCGCAGGTGTAGACCAGAGCGTCGTGCAGCACATCGAACCGCTCCTTGAGCCGCGCCTCCCATTCGCCGGCATGCACGAGGCGCCCGTTGGGCAGCTTGAACGCATCGTCGGTGCGCCCGCGATAGTAGAAGGCCTCCCCGTCGCGCTTCACCAGGTCGCCGGTGTGCACCCAGCGATCCGGATCCGCCCGATGGAGACGACCGTCTCGCCAGGTGCCGAGACAGGCGTTGGGACCTCGAAATCGGAGCTCGCCGGACGGGGTCACGTCCACCTCACAGCCCACGGGCACGCCCAGATAGTTGGCGGCCCAGTCGCCCCGAGCTCCGAGGGTGATGCCGGGCGAAGCCTCCGTCTGCCCGTACCCGACGCGGAGTTGGGTGTCCGAGAGGGCCTCCGCCAGCGGTCCGGAGACCGCAGCCCCGCCAACAATGCCGCCCTCCAGGTTGGAGAGCAAGTGCCGCCCGCGGGGATGCTCCCGCAGCCGGTCGACGGTCAAGGGCACGGCGTTCAGATGGGTTGCGCCCCAGCTGTCACGCAGCGAAAGCATGCGATCCGGCGAGCGGCCGCCCTCGGGATCGCGGATGATTTCGGCACCGGCGAGCAAAGCCGGCAGAAGGTCGAGGACCAAGCCGAAGGCGTGCGACCAAGGCAGCACCGACAGCACGCGCGCATCCTGGAGGTGAAGATGCGGCAGGTGGCTGGCCAGCACCGACAGGACGTTGCGATCCGATAGTGCAATCCAGCGCGCCAGGCCGGTCGTACCGGACGTCTGCAGGAGGAACCGCACGTCGGGCGTGCGGGGCGTGGCAGCGGACCGCAGCGTCTCGGGGGAGGTGCGCGGGCCCGAACATCCGTCTGGCGTCCAGGCGTGGCGATGCTCGTTCGCGGCGACGGTGGCGCACGCATCCAGGGCCGACAGGGCCTCCTCCGGATGGCCGCCGGGCGGAAGGAGGGCGACGGACAGCGATTCCCAGAGGCCGGCTACCAGGACTTGGACGAAGGCGGGCGATGGATCGAGGGCCACGACGAGACGGTCGCCCGCGCTGAGGCCCGCTTTCCGGAAGGCCTCCGTCCAGAGGCGCGCGCCGGTCCACAGGGAGGCCGCAGGCGTGATGGCACCGTCGGCGATGAGCGCCGGAAGGGCGCGGTCGCGCAGAAACTCATACCACAGGTCGTGCCACGGATTCTCCTCCCGCTCCGGACCGCACCGATCCAGCGCTTGGTCCAGGGCATCAAAGACCGCCGGGCGGGCAGTCGACGGCGAGCCGGTTCCGGAGGGGGCATTGCTGCGGGTCATACGCGACGCGTGAACGATCAGTCAAAGTGCATCCAACCTGGAAAGATGACACGATAACGCATCGGCCCACGTTGCACGTCGGCGCGCAAATTGGGAGGGCCGTTACAGTCCGCCTCCCGACGGCGAGCCGCTTCCCGCGGATTGGCCGTATTTCTGGACGACAATCCAGTTGTTGCCTTCCGCGTCGCGGCATAGACGGACGTTAACCAGCGTAGGCCGCATTTTGTAAGTGTACGTGTAGGAAAAGGTCTCGTCCATCGTGCCCGTGTCCAGACCCTCCTGGAAGCGGCCGCGAAACAGGCGATTGTTGGTGCACGGGGCGACCTGCGTGAAAAAGTTGCGGCCCTTCACCTCTTCCGGGCGCATGCCGGACAGTTCGGCTTCGGCCTCGTTGAAGAACAAAACGGACCCGTCGTCATCCACGCGGATGATGCCGAAGTCGGCTGCGTTCATGGCTTCGTCGGAGGCCGACCGCAATTTCTCGGGCAGCGCGTCGTCGTTGAAGCGCAGGTCAGGAAGATCGGAAGCCGTTTCCGTCGCGTCGGCTCGCGAATCGTTCGGCACGGAGCGATCTGTTAGGCTTGAAGATGAGTGCGTCATGGGCGTGGGGGGATTCGGTTCAGCATCAGAGGAAGGTGCCGGACGCGCACCGGCCTGCAGGTCGGGGGAAGCCTCGCGATCGAGCGGGGCGATCAGGATCCAGCCGTGCCCGTCGCGCGGCGATTTTTGCAGGCGGACGGCGGCGGTCAAGGGGGGCGCTTCTCTGTGTACGAAGGTGTAAGAGAACGCGGCATCCAGGGTCCCGGCGCGCAGGCCCTCCACGAAGCGGCCGCGGAACAGCGCGCTGTTGGTCCCGGGCGCCACATCGAAGAAAAAGTTGCGTCCGTGCAGCGCCTCCGGGGAGGAGGCATCGACGCCGGGAAGCATCAAGAGGGCGGCATTGGCGTACTGGATCGTGCCATCCACATCCACCCGAGCGACTCCGGTGTCCAGCGCATCGAGTGCTGCTGGAGAGCAGAAGTCCACGGAGGGAAAGCGGTCGGCATCGGAAGGCATCTTGGAGACGGAATCGTCCCCCGCATGCGATGAAGCGCCGGGGACGGCCTGCGCCTGCAGACGACGGCGCAGCTCGTGGTGAAGCGTGGCGATCTCGTCTGGGTCGGTCGTTCCGAAGTGCGTCTGGACCGCGCGGAGGGAGGCCTTCTGCGCGTCAAGCTCGTCGCGAAGCGCGGCGTTGGCCTCCGAAAGAGACTGTGCGCGCGCCTGCAGGTGATTCAACCGATCCGCCACAGCCTCCACGTCGTCGATGCCCCGGGCGGCCCAGCGGCGACGCTCGTCGTACAGCGCTACCAGTTGCCGCTCCATGCTGTGGAGCATCGACGGAACCCGATCGAGGCGGTCCACGCCGACCGACCGAAGCTCCCGCAGGACTACCGCGTGGGCGCGCAAGCGATCGCCCAAATCGTGGACGAGTGACACGACATCGTCGGGCGTCGCAACGTTCAACTCGCTCTGGAGGGTCGCCGCCCAGTCGGCTGCTCCCGCTGCTTCTGTGTCGGAGCGGTGCACCAGGGCGTGCAGCGACTCGGCGGGTGGGGGCGAGGAGGGAGACGCGGGCGGACCGGTTGCTCCAGCATCCAGGCGGGCAAGCAGGTTCTCAAGGTCGCGCAGCGAATCCTCGGGGGACGCCCTGGCGGAGGACTCCGGACCGGGGAACCCCGAAGGCTCGGCGGAGCCTTCGGTAGAGCGCCGCTGCCGGCGCAACTCGTCGATCCTCTGCACCGCCGTCTCTGCGGTCAGGTCTCGGTCTTCGAGGATGCGGTGCTCCTCCTGAAGGTGCACAACCCGGTCGTAGAGCGCCTCCACGGCGTCGGTTGCGCGGTCGGTCGGGTTGACACCCAGGCGATCGCAGAGTTTCCGGAAGTCACGGTGGCTCTGGCGCAGCGTCTCTACCTGGGAACGGAGCCGACGCAGCGCCTGCAGAACCTCGTTCTCGTCGGGCGTGCTCCGCGACGTGACACGGACGATGCGGTACAGCAGCGCCTCGATCTGGAGGCGCCGGACCTTCTCGATGATGAGAAACGGCTCTTCGGCCGACAGCAGGTGGCTGAGCTCCCGCCACAGCGCCTGGCGTCGCGCATCGTCGGGGGCAACGTCGGAGGAAGAGGCCATGGTCGGGCGGCGGGCGGGTGGACGAGAGGCTACCGCTTCTTGACGAGCAGCCAGTTGGTGCCTTCGTCGTCCCGGTAGAGGCGAATATCGACGAGCGTCGGGCGCATCTTGTAGGTGAACGTGTAGGTGAACCGCTCGTCGAGCGCACCCGACTGCACGCCCTTTCGGAAGCGGCCCAGGAAGATGCGGTTGTTGCTGCACGGGGCCAAGCTGGTAAAGAAATTGCGCCCGACGGCCTCGTCAGGGTCGACGCCGGAGAGCTCCGACTCGTATGTGTTGTAGAACTGCACCACGCCCTCGTCGTCCAGGCAAACCACCCCGAAGTCCAGGGCATTCAGGTCCTCGGTGCGCAGCCGGTGCAGGCGTTCCCCTATATCTTCGTCCTCAAAGTCCGGCAACGAGGCAGGCTCAGGTGCAGAGTCCTCGGTCGGAGCGGGGGGATCCTCGGAGGCAGCCGGGGCCTCCGAGTCGGCGGGATCCTCCTCCGCCGAGGCATCCGGTTCCGCGTCCGAGTCGTCTGCGTCGCGGTCCGATTGGGAAGGCAGGACATCCTTGGAGCGGAGGAACGAGTACAGGTCGCGTTCGACGTCGGACATCGTGGTACGGTTGGTCAATGAGGACCCATGGATGGAACACTACAGCGTGCGGAACAGGATCCAACTCGATGTGCTGTCCGGTTTTCGATGAAGGTGAATGACGAGAACCGTCGGCTCCCCGGTTTCCGAAGGAAGGATATAAGGAAACCGCGCGTTCATGGGGCGGTCGGGAAGACCAATTCGAAACTCCCGGAAGGCCGGGTGGCGTTCGGTACCGGGAGCCAGGTCGAAGAAGTTGGCGCCCAGGAGGGCTTCGCGCGTTCGCGCCCGCCGAATGCCCGGAATCGGGACGGCCGCCTCGTTCACGAATCGGATGGTACCGTCGTCCGCGAGGTGCACCACGCCCGTGGGCAAGGCCTGTAGTTCGTCGTCGGAGGCGGTCTCCAGCGACGCGATGGTCTGCTCGTCTACGACCGGCGGCGCCGTGTTCACCGTCCAGTCGGCGTCCGATGACGGAGGCGCAGTCTCCGCACGATCGGGCTCGGCACGATCAGGAACGGTCTCCAACAGACGGTTGACCTCGTCGCGGAGCGTCCGCACGTGGGCCGGCAGGTCCGACAGGTCGCTGGTGTCGAGCGCCTGTCGCACGCCCCGCACGGCCTGTGCGTAGCGATCGTTCTCGGCCTGCAAGCGGTGGATGTGTTGATCGAGGGATTCGGTACGTTCGCGCAGGGCCTGAATTCGATCGATCGCCTCGCGGGCATCGGCAACGTCGTGCTCGGCGAGGTGCTCCTTCTCCTCGTAGAGCGCCTCCAACTGGTGCTGCATGCTCGCGAGCATCTGCGTGGTCGGCGTCTCCGCGGATGCTTCCTCTGAAGGGGCGTCGGAGGGCGGCGCTTCCGCATCGCGCTCGGCGTAGAACCGTTCGAGCTGGGCGGTCAGACTGCCCACCATTTCGATAACGGCCTCGGCGGACGACACCCCGAGCTCGGTCTCCATGCGCTCCTGCTCGGCGAACAGTGCCTGCAGTTGGTCGACTACGTCTAGGTCGGCGTCAGGCGGACCGGAAGGGATGGCGTCGGCCGCGCGCTTGCGGCGGTGGTACAGGTCATTGAGTTGCTCGTCCATGCTCTCAATCATGCGAACGGCTTCCTCCAGGCTGGAAAGGCCGAGCGCTTCGGCTTTCTGGGACGCCGCCCGCAGGGTTTCCAGCTCGTCTACGAGCGTTTCCACCGTGTCGGTAAGCTCCCGTGCCTCCTCGGCCGAGTCCACACCGAGGATGTCTCGGATGGCATCCAGCTTCTCGGTCGCGGCGGCGTGCGCCGAGGTTTCGGCGCGCTGGGCGTCGTACAGTTCCACCAATTGTTCGTTCATGCTCTCGACCAGCGGCGGGATGTCGCTGACCTCGTCGACGCCTACGGTGTTGGCCAGGGCCGCGCGCTCGTCTCGGAGGGCCTGAAGCCGGTCGTGCATCTTCTGGATGCGCTGGCCGAGGGCGCGCGCCTCGTCCATAGAGTCGATCCCGAAGGTGTCCCGCAAGGTGAACGCCACGTCGAGCACCGGGTCGGGCGGGAGCTCGTCTTCTACGGCCGCTAGCTCGTCTTGCAGGTCCTCGTGCCGATGCTGCAGCGTCTCGTACTTTTCGGCCCAGCGATCCCGGTCCGACTGAAGCTGATCGCGCTCCTGCCGAAGCTGATCGCGCTCCGTTTCGAAACGGTCGATCGTGTCAGTGACCTGGCTGAGGAAGGCCGCGGCGTCCTCGACGCTGTCGGCGTTGACCAGGTCGAGCAGGGCGCGGAGGTCCTGGTCTGCTTGGGCGGAGGCGGGGGGCTGCCCCGAGGCATCCGGTGGGCCGCCCGACGCGAGGCGCTCCTGAAGTTGCGCGTTGCGTTCCTTCAGCGCCTCGATCTCGGTGTTCATCTCGTCGAGGACGGCCTCCACGTCATCGATCGGCACCAGGCCGTCGCCCTCTTGCGGAGGGCGAGCACGGGCGGGGGCCTCCTCAAGCAGGGCCTGGACCCGGCGCAGAGCCGCGTCGGCGCTGTCGACGTCCAGCAGTCTGCAAAGACGGAACCACAGCCGGGCGTACTGCTCCGGATCCGGCGAGTTGGCGGGAGCACCCTGCGCGTCCGGTTCGGTTGGTTCAGCCATTGGAGAAGGGGGGAGAGCAATGCGCCAGTTGAAGAGGACCGAAGACACGCACGTCAGTCATGACTGTAAGGTAACACTCACGGACACGGGGCCCAAACGTTCGAGAGGGATTCCTGCAAAACCCCACGAACTCGCCGCTCGCACCGCGCTACCGAAGTCGGCGTCCGTCAGGTTCAGTGCCTTTGAAGCCTGTCCCCCCGGCAGGATGTGTAACCAAGTCGGTATGAACCTGGGCTGGAGGGCATTGACAGAATCCCTCCGATGGTGCAGAGGTACAGACGATCTGAACACATCGCGCGAGTGAAAAGGCCCTTCCGGGCCGGTTGTTGGAAACCAAGTTGCAATGGCCTCTCAAAATACGCAGGAAACCGCTTCACACCCCGACGCCTCGGTCCGTTCCTCGGCGGCAGAATCCCTCCAGAACCCGGATGCGGACGACGCGCCCGAGGGTCCAGACTCCGACCAAGAGCGGCTCCAGGCCGTGCATGCGGTCATCCGGCAGTTGCTCCTCGATGGTCTGGACGAAGCGTGGGACGAAGTGTTGGACAGCTGGACGCAGGCTACCCCGACCGAGCGACGGGCCGTTCGGGCGTACGTCTCAGGCCTGCGCAACCGCGTGGCGAAAAGCCTGCTCGACATCCGCGACATGGACGAGTTGGAATACAGCATCGCCATCCAGTACATCGAGCTTCGCTGCCACTGGACGATGCTGAACACACGGATCCAGAACCAGACCGCCGATGGTCGCCCCGACGAGCGTCTGCTCTATCGGGCCACGTGCGTCAGTCAGATCGTCGATGCGCTCGAGTCTCTGCTGCCGTCGGATTCCATCGATCGCCTGTCAGGCTTCGTGGCGGAACCTTTGCGCCACGCGGACTGAGCGAGTTTGGTGCAAAACGCCCTTCCAGTTCGCCCTGAAACAGACAGGGGGGACTCTTCGCCAGGCGCACATCCTTGTGGAGAACCCGGTGTGACGGGCTCTACGCAGGCGTGGCCTCGGCAGACAGGGTTTGCGCAATGTGGTCCATAATCTTGGCAGCGTGGAAGCGGCCATTCTCGATGAACCAGCGGCTGGTGTTGCAGCCTCCGCAGATCGTGCCCGCCAGGTACACGCCCGCACGGTTCGTCTCGAAGGTTTCGCCCTCTTCATCGTGCACAGGTGTGCGGGCCGCGTCCTCGCGCACGGCAATGCCCAGCGCCTCAATCAGCGTGTAGTTGGGTTTGTAGCCCGTCATGGCGAGCACGAAGTCGTTCGCGATCTCGCTCGTACCGTCGGGCGTGTCGAGGAGAAGAGAGTCGGGCGTGACGGCCCGGACCTCGGTGTTGAAGTGAGCGGCGATGGAGCCTTCCTCGATCCGATTCTCCAAATCCGGGCGAATCCAGTACTTGACGCCATCGTCGAGCGCCCCATCGCGGACGATCAGTGTGACGTTGGCGTCGTGTCGGTAGCAGGCCAGCGCCGCTTTGGCTGCCGAGTTGGCCCCGCCGATGATCGCGACATCGGTGAGGGCATACGGATACGGCTCCTTAAAGTAATGGCGGACTTTCTCCAGGTCTTCGCCAGGGATGTCCATGCGGTTGGGAATGTCGTAGAATCCGGTCGCCACAACGACCTTGCGAGCCGCGTGCGAACCATTCTCGGTAAGGACCTGATACTCTCCGTCGTGCCCACGGAGGCCGGTCACCGGCTCGTACAAACGGAGGTCAAGATCCTCGGCCACGGCGACGCGCCGGTAATAGTCGAGCGCATCCTCGCGGGTGGGCTTGTAGTCGCGCGTCGAGAACGGGTAGCCCCCGATCTCCAGCAGTTCAGGCGTGGAGAAAAACTCCATCTGCGTGGGGTATCCGATCAGGGAGTTGCAGAGCGCGCCTTTGTCGATCAAAAGCGCGTCGAGGTCGCGCCGGTTGGCTTCGATGCCACAGGCGAGCCCGACGGGTCCAGCACCGATGACGATGAGGTCGCGCATGAGTAGGGAAAAGGGCAAATGTCAGGTCACAGTATCATTCACACAGACAAACCTGTGGTTGCGCACGGCAGTTTCGCGATTCCCGGGGCCCAAGGTGAGGGAAGAACGAAAACGTCGCACTCGAAGGGACCGCGCCAGTGGAGCGGGAAGGAGAAAGATCTCATTCAACCAAAATTCTTAT
>CAYFSC010000050.1:0-17452 GCA_964345695.1 uncultured Rhodothermales bacterium
TGAGAAGCCGACACGAGCGAAGCGAGGGCCTTCAGGTCATACCCTTGCGGTGCTGACGAGGCGCAGCCGAGTAAACACAGGGGGCGAGATCCACGAGGTCGCAGGCCGCAGACCGTCCGCCAAACAGGTTCTCAAGACGCATCGTCCAAGGCGGCACCATCGCGGCCATTCCAACGAAACGCGCCCCGCTCGATCTCGGAACGGGGCGCGTTCGTGGATGAAAGCAACCTCGCCGTACCGACCTATGCATCCTGTCCCTCCGGGTCGAGGATGCGGTTGATGCGCACGAGCACATCATCGAGGTGCATCTGCGTGCGCTCGTCGCCGACCCGCCGGCGGGCCCGCTCCACCTCGTCCCGGAGCGTCTGCAACTCGTGGCGCACGTAGGCGCGGATGTCGGATTGCGCCACGTCAACGGGCGTGTAGTCAATGAACTCCCGGATCTGCGGCGGCGGAGCATCGACCTCGGCCGTCATGAGGGATTTCATCTGCTCGAGGTAGCCGCGCTGCAGGTTGCGCCTGTACGGGTCGATGGCCTCGCCGTCCTCCAGCTCCGTCCAAATGCCGTCGCGTAGGTCGGCAAAGACCTTGCCGAGCGTGTACACCTCGCCATCGGCCATGGCCTCGGTTTCAAGGATGCGGGCCATGCGCTGCGGATCGAGTACCAGCTCTAGCGCGCCCATCTGCGCCTCGCGCACGCGGTTCAGCGCTCCGGCGTGCTCAATGCGGCGCAGCACGTCGGTCTCTACCATCCACAACGGCGTCTGGAACGCGTGCCGGACGAGGAACGCCATCGCCTGCTGCTGTACCTCCGCGGGGACCGGCTCGTACACCGGCCCGTCTTGGTCGTAGGTTTTCGGTGTTTCGTGGATGCCTCCGACGTGGCGCCCCACATGGCCCATGTAGCGTTGCCACTGGTTCACGACCGCGCCGTACAGCTCCGCCAGCGTCTGGTAGCTCTTGCCGTCCTCGCTCGTCCACGCCACGAGATTCGGGAGGATGCGCTTCAGGTTTTCAACGCCGAGGCGGCTGGCCTCCATCGCGTCGCGGCCCAGGTCCTCGTTCTGCGAGCGCGGGTCGATCATGCTGAAGGACTGCTCGCCGTAGAAGTAGCGCGGGTCGTCGGCGTGCTCCCGAATCATGGCGTCGAGCTGCTGGGCCTGCTCTTGGGGCGTGCCCTCGACACGCTGCGTGTAGCCCCACTCGACCGACCACGTGTCGTAGATCCCGATCTTGGGCATGAAGTTCTCCACCCCGTCGCCGGGCTGCGCGACGTAGTTGAACCGCGCGTAGTCCATGATCGACGGAGCGGTGCCGTGCGTCTCCATGTACGATGGGGAGCGCAAGGAATCGACGGGGGTGGCGTTGCTCGACCCGAAGTTGTGCGGGAGTCCCAGCGTGTGCCCCACCTCGTGCGCCGCCACGAAGCGGATGAGCTCCCCCATCACCTCCGTCGAGAAAGCGCGCCCGCGCGCCTCCGGATTCACCGCGGCCGTCTGCACAAAGTACCAGTTGCGCAGCAGGTTCATCACGTTGTGGTACCAGCCGATGTCGCTCTCCAGGATTTGCCCGGAGCGCGGGTCGTGCACGTGCGGCCCGTAGGCGTTCTGCACCTCCGACGCAAAGTAGCGGATCGTGGAGTAGCGAATGTCGTCGGGGTCGAACGTGGAGTCTTCCTCGGCCGTGGGCGGATCTTTGGCGATGATCGCATTCTTGAAGCCGGCCTGCCGGAACGCCTCCTGCCAGTCCTCGACGCCCTGCTTCAGATACGGACGCCACTTCTCGGGGGTGGCCGGATCGATGTAGTAGACGATCGGCTCTTTCGGCTCCACCAGCTCGCCGTTCCGGTAGGCCTCCGGATCCTTCGGCTCCAGCTTCCATCGGGTGATGAAGCACTCCTCGGCGGCCTTCTGTTCGTCGCTGCTGAAGTTGATGCGCTCGACGCTGAAGTATCCCACGCGTTCATCGCACAGACGCGGCTGCATCGGCTCCTTCGGGAGCAACACCATCGAATGGTTCATCTCCACCGTGAGGGTGCCGGTCGCGGAGTTCGAGGGCGGATTCTTGGCCTGGTAGGTGAGCATCACCTCCACGTCTGTGTTCTCCGGGAAGCTTTCTACCCCCGTGATGAAGGTACGATCGCCGTCGAGGCGCCGCACCTGGTACTCCTGGCGCGCGCCGCTCGGGATGCCGAGCGAGGGCACGTCGGACGTAAAGAGATCGGTGGCCTCTACCACGACCCCAGTCGAGTCCTCGTTCAACGCCTCGATGGAGAAGGCCTTGATGATCGGCTCCAAGTTCGAGTTCTGCACGGCCTGGTACACCGGTTCATCTTCGTCGGCCATGTTCTCGTGGCTGACGACGCGCAGATACATCTGGTCGTCGCGCCGTTGCCAGCGCAGGACCTGCGTGTTCACCTTCTCGCCGCCGTAGCCGAAGCCGTCGGGCGTTTGAGCGGCCCGCGACACCATGAGGAGCTCGCGGCCGATCAGCGAGTCAGGGATTTCAAGGTACAGCTTGTCCTTAAGGCGATGCGTCGTAAGAAGTCCCGCGTCGGTGGTGGCGTCGTCCGAAATGACGTCGCCGAACGGCTTGATGCCGTTCTCATCCGATCCGTTTGAGGATTGCTGCGCCGCACGAGACGCGGTGGTGTCGCCGTTGGAGGTGGCCCTCGAGCCGGCGCAACCGGCCATTAGACCGGCTCCGACGACCAGCGCCAGGGCGATGCGAAGAAGAGACGATGCGTGCATAGAGCAGAGCGGAGTAAACACAAAAGAGCAAAACGAAATCTACCGAAACTGCTTCACGGTCAGGAGCCGGTCGGTGTTCTCGCTGGAGTCCTCGTAGTACACGAACGTGGTGTACACGTCGGACGACAGCGAGGCCGTCTGGCGAAGCTCCTCCTCAAGCGCTGCGTCAGTCGACTGATACTGGTACTCGTAGAGTCCTTGCTTGAGCAGCACCTCGCCTTCGTAGCGGCCGCGCTCGGCCACCCACGAAAGGCGCAGGTCAGGATCCGGGCGCATCCCGGTGAAGCTGCCGAAGAGCCGCACCTCACCGTTGACGGGCTGCTCGTTCGGGGGAACCAGCGCGAAGGTCGTGCGCACATACTCGGCCGTCAGCTGCGGATCGAGTCGTCCCCGGCTCGCATCCTTCACGACCATCTGGCCGTTCAGTGGAGGGTTGAACGGATCATCCGCAAACCGCGCGAAGTCGGGCTCCAGCAGCACGCGGAAGGGGACAGCGGAGCGGTCGACCCGCTCGATGGGGCCGCCGCCGTCGAGGTTGGACAGATCGACGGCGTAGTTCAGTGCACGGGGCGCAAACGCGTTGCGCCGGTCCACCTCGAAAGCGAGGTCGGGCTGCTGAGCCAGGCGCGGTTGCGTGGCACACCGCGAAGCCCCGAGGCGCCCGTTCCGGACGAAGCACACCGCGTAGCCGAACGGATCGCCCCGGAGCGCATTGGGCGGTGTAAACCGCGCGGTCGGGCGGAAGGACGGCTGCCGCTGCCCGGTGACGACCACATTCTCGCCCTCAATGGTGAGGCTCCCTGCATCTTCCGTCAGGAAAAACGCCCGTTCGAAGAGCACCTCGTCCGGCTGTCCCTGCTCGGTGACGCGCACGATGTAGTTGCCGCTGATGCGGAATCGAATGTCGTCGTTTGGGAAGCGATACGTGTAGTGGACGTACGGCAGATCGGTAGCGCGCGAAGAGCGGTAGTCCACCAGCTGGTCGTCTACAAACGACTCCATGTAGCGAGAGGGCGAGAGGTCGCGGCGCCACTGTCGATCGGCGTGCTCGAAGTAGATGGAGAGCGGTCGGCCGCTCTGTACCATGAGGTCAAACTCCAGCGTGAGCTGCTGATCCGATGCCATAGGGAGAATCGGCAGGCTCCGTTCCGCCCCGTTGTAGAGTTGGATGGAGCGGACCTCGTCGGCCGATGGCGCCAAGGTGGGCTCCGTCCCCGACGGAGACGAGGCAGTGCGCGCTTCGGTCTCCTCCGATGCGTTGCCGGACTGCTTCGAGCTGGCACAACCGGCCCCCAACAGGAGGGCTCCCGTCAGCACCAGGCAGACGAGAAGACGGGCGTGAAACATGCAAGGAGGTGTTCGACGAGGACAAATCGAGCCTTGTCACATACCGCAGCGCGCCCCGGAGGTTGCATGGGAAGACTCAGCGCAGCGACCCGCTGCGGCCGCGCTCCTCTCGCCCCGAGGCATCCTGCCATTCGATACGCCGGAGCAGCATATCCATCCGTCGACCCGTGCCGATCGCTCCGTAGCGGCGCGCCTGCCGGGCGGCCTCGGCGGCGTGCCTCCGGGCTTCGTCCAACGCTCCGGCACGACGGGCCGCCTCCGCCTTCCAGATCCGCACCTGCAACGCGCCCGTGCGATGCCACGCCGGCGGGCGGTCGGCGCGGAGCGATGCGTCGGTCTGCGTCCAGAGCCGGTGGGCCGCGTGGTGCTCATGCGCGGCGGTGGCTCCGAGCGCTCGCCAGGCGCGCACCGCCGCGGTCTGTCGAGGGAGGGCCGCGAGACGTCGGGCCTGCTGGGCCGCCGTTCCGCCCCCGACCAGCACCCGCACCACATCGGGACGGTGGGCCACGGCGTCCAGCAGCATCACGGAGGCGCGCGCTTGCCATCGATGCTCTGGCAGGGCCTGTGCGGCACGGGCATACAGGGCTCGCGCCTTCGTTGTATTGCCGAGAACGGCGTGGGCATTGGCCCGCACTCTTCGCACGGCAGGCGACGCTGTCCCGATGCTCAGCGTGTCGAGCTGCTGCCGGACGACCGCCGCCTGCCCCTGCGCCAGCCGCAGCCGCGCCAGTCGCACATGGGCGCCGAGCGACTGTGGCTGGCGATCCAGCGCCGAGTGGAGGGCCCGTGCCGCCCGGGTGGTATCGGCTGCCCGAAGCGCGCGCTGTGCCTCTTGAATCCGTCGCCGGTAGGGCGGAACGTAGTGCGGACAGCGCGTCTCGAACAGCGACGGCCGGGTGAAGGTGGCCGAGACCACATCGTGCGCACCACGGTGGACCCACGTTCGCTGCCGCAGGTGGTCGGCCCAGGCGTGGGCCAGCGAATCGAGCGGAACGCCGTACGCCCCGGCAAAGTCGGCCCGGGCGTAGGCCCGCTTCAGCGGAGCGGCGCCGTAGCGGTCGAGCAAAAAGCCGACGAACGATCCCATTGTGGCGTAGGATACGGCACTCCGTCCCGTCCAGAATCCGAGTGGCGAGAGGCGGTCGGCCAGCGCGTCGGCACGGTGGGTTAGGTCATGGGTCGTGTCGGCAGCCGCGGCGGCCAGCACCCGGTCGTCGGGCGACGGACCGGAACGCGGGGCTTCCAGTGCCACGGCCCACCCTTCCACGAGCCCCACCGCCCACGACGCGTTCACGAGCGGGAGCCCGAACGGCCGGGCGACCACATGCGCGAGCTCGTGGTCCAGGCTTCCCGACACACGCGACCGCAGGAGATGCACCTGCGGCTCCGCGAGCCACACCGGCGCGACACTCGTCTGCCGGGCCCCCGTGAGCCGCGCCTTCACGTCGGGGGTGGGATAGATGAAGCTCTGCACGCGCCCGGGGGTCTCCGTCGGGGCGAGGTCGAGCCGCTCGGCCAGACGGTGATACGTATATTCGTGGTCGGCCGCCAGGTCTCGCGCCGCGTCGGCGTTCATGGCGGTCGTATCGTAGTAGACGTCTACGTGGGGGGTGCGCACATGCCCGCCGAGCTGCTGTTTCACGTACCACGCCGGAGTGTTGAGACCAAGGTCCGCCGCGAAGAAGTAGAGCGCTCCGATCAGCAAGGCGAGCAGCGGAATTGCAGCCCGGACCCGCGGTGTCGCATCGCCACGCAGCCGCCGTCCGACGAGCACGGCAAGCCCCGCCCAAAGCAACGTCATCCCCCGGAATACAAACAGGCCCGGACGGAACGCAAGCTGCTCGTCGTAGATGGGTCCGAGGACGCCACCGAAGACGTGGTTGTACGTGTAGAACTGCGGATGAAAGCCCAGGTCGTACGCCGGCCCGAGGACAGCGACGCCGAGCCCAATCCCTCCCAGAATCCATCCCGGCCGCGGCCAGCCGGTTGCGCTGAGTGCATAAGCCAGGGCGACTGCGAGTGCGACCGTGACGCCCGGAAACAGCAGGTACACGCCAATTCCGGTGCCGTACGCACAATTGGGGGCCCACAGCATCGACACCGTCAGGAGAGCCAGGGGAATGCCGAGGAGCGCTTCGTTTCGCCCCCACACGCGCCCGAATCTCTCGCCGCGGTTGAAGGCGGCGGTCGCGCTCCATCCGCTCACGAAGAACGCCGCGAACGCCACCACCGCGGCCGACTCCACGTGCAGCACGTTGAGCAGCGGCACCGGCATCAGGGCAGCGCCCAGAAGCAGGTAGATGAGGGCGGCACGACGCATAGGAGATGAGGGCGAAGGTCGCGGGCAGTGCAGGGAGGATCCGCTCGTCTGCCGAGAAGCACTCACAAGTTCCGGAATCCCACGGCCATGGCGTGGCGCACGCGGTGCAGGCGCCGTCCCAGCGCGCGGCTCCAGAGCGGAACGGTGGCGAGACCGAGGACACCCGTGCCAGCGGTGATCCAGTGATCCCACGGCGAGGCGACCCACCCGTACACGGCCATGAGCGGCCCAAGGATGATAATAGCGGCAGCGAACTGCGAGGCCTGCACGCCCTGATAGTTGAACCAGGTGGCGGCGTCCAGGTCAAGGCCCTTGCGGTTGAACGTCCCGAGCGCCACGAGCAACGGGCAGATGGCTCCGACGCAGTACACGAAGACGGCGCCCAGGACCGGAACCAAACGCGGTACGCGAACAGCCAGGAGCGGCAGGAGGATCAGGGTCGGTACCAGGCACAGGCTTTGGAGAAACGCCGTCTGCGCAATCGTCCATAGGCGCAGGTCTTCGATGCGAGCCAGGATGGCATCAAAATGACGGGCGTGCCACGCAAAGAGATACGTGCCGTGGTTCAGCATGCCGAGTCCGATGCCCATAAGCACGACGAGGCCGTCGGTGCCGGCGGCCAGGTCCTCGGGATTGGCCAGGGTCATGGCGACGACGTAGGCGAAGCCGAGGAACATCCCCAGCCCGTGCATCTGGCGCGGTCGTTTCGAGCGGCTGACGAGGCGCCACTCCAGCAGCATGTACTGCGCGAAGCGCCCGCGACCGGCCAGTTGTGCATCGACCCAGGCCCGCAGTTGGCGGCCCGGGGCAAACAGAGCGTCCATCTCCGACCGCCCGGCCCGATCCGACATGCGCTGCAGCGTCGAGCGAAGCCCGACGTGCAGCACACGACCAAGCCCAAGGACGAGACCGCCCAGAGGAAGCAGCGATGCTGCATGGCCCTGCTGCAACGCACCGAAGAGACCCACCGAGAAGCCAGGAAGCAGGCCCGGCCCCACCGTTGCGTCCACCACGCCGACGGCCAGAATCCCGCCGACAACGCCGAAGAACAGTGCCAGTCCACGGTCCACCAGAAGGCGCAGGGCCATCCCCGCCGCGTGCGAAGCCAACACCAGGAGGGCCACGCCAGCGATCCACAGCCCCGTTCCACCCATGCCGGTCGATGGGAGGTGCAACCATGCGTAGGGCCCGGCAAAGGCGAACGGCAGCACGTTCATCCAGGACAGCAGTGCATCCAGATGCACCACGCCGATCAACGTCCGCCGTCGGATGGGAAGCGTGCGGTAGGGCGGCGCCTCGGCCTCGGGCGAGCGCTGCAGAAAAAATCGTCCAACGGTGTAGAGACCTGCTCCCGCAAGAAGCCATCGGTTGAGAAACACGGCATAGTCCGTGCCGGGCGCCAGGGTCTCGGCAAACTGCGGAAACGCGATGGCGATGCCCAGGAGGCCGAGGCCCACGTAGGCGACGAAGAGAAAGACCACCAGGCTCGATCCGATGCCGGTGCCAACCTGAGGCGAGCGGATCCGGCGAAGCCAGAGGTGATGAAGCAGAGAGCCGAGCACCGAACGTCCTCGTAAGCGGTTAGATAAGCACGAAGGTCACTCCAACGGAGAGCACCTCTTTCAGTTGGATGGCGCCGCTGGTATTCTCGTTAAACAGCGCGACGAACTCCAGATCGGTCGTGAGCCAGTTGTTGACCTGCATCGTGATGTAGTTTTCCCACAGCACGTCGGGCGGGTTCTCGATCTGGTTGAACGAGAGGAAAACATTGGCACTCGATTTGTAGCGGACGTTGGTAAAGATCTCCCGGCTGAAGGTCGCGGCAATCTCGGCCCCGGCTTCGACCCGGGCGGTCTGGTCGCGATCCACGTCGTAGAGAATGCGGAGATCCTCGTCGCGAACAACGGTCTGCTTCGAGGCCGCGCTGAGGCGGACGGTGTACCACTCTCTGGGATTGTACGTCAGCCCGATGGTTTCCGTGATGAAGGCAGGCGCCAGAAACTCCGATGTCTGCACTGGCGGCTCGTCCTCGGCGAAGGAGGCGTCTTCCGGAAACGGATTGCTCGTGTAATCAAATCCTTTGGCAAACTGCGTGCGAAGTCGGGCGGAAATCGTAGGTTTAAACCGCCGAAAGAAGCCATTCCCAGTGTAGCGGAGGTTGGTCTGCGCCCGAATCTGGTCGCTCGACTTGCGCAACGGCTCGTCGTCTTCGTCGTCTTCGCTGGTGATGATGCCGAAGCCCAGGCGCAATTCATGCGTCTGCGTCCATCTGTCGGTGGTTTGCTGCGCTGTGCCGCTGATGGAGGTCGTGAACGAGAGGGTGTTGAGGCCTCCCTCCTGCCAGTCTTTGTAGGCCGCCTGCGACCCCGACAGCTTGCCCGCCAGGTCGTAGGTCCACCTTGTCGTGTCGGGTGCGGCATCGGCAGACTGGGCGGTCACATGCTGAGGCCCCGTCGCAACAACCAGGAGGATGCCCAGCACCACGGGCGAGAGAGCGCGAATCGACATAGGCAGAGGGGACAATCATGGGGGAAAGGGCCCTCGGGGGTCCGATCCAGCAGACCGGCACCGAGGAGTGTTAGCCAAACTCCAATGTATTTGCCGCCGCTACTGGATTCAAATGAAACCCCCTCAAGATGTCGACACTTCGGACGCGCTTCACGCCGCGTCGTCGTCCAGGGTCCACACGGTCGGGGTGCCGGCGCGCATCGCATACCGGTGTGGCGACGCTTCGAGGATGTGCCCATCGCGCACCTTCAGCCACTGGAACTCGAACCAGGTGCCGTTCGGCACCTCTACCTCCAGCGTCCAGCGCGGGTAGTCGTGCGCCGACAGCGGACCGGCCGCCCGCTCGGGGTTGCCGTCTCCGAGGGCGTCGATGCTGCCCACCAGGTACACCTCCTCGCCCCATTCGGTATGCACCTCGACCTGGATGGTCGTTGGCACGGCCGCGCGCGACTGGGCCTCCAGCGGCTGCAACCACAGGCAGGCATATGGCGGAAACACGATGCGGCCGCTTGAAAAGTGGAGAGAGTCCTCATCAAGCACGTCGCGCATGGTGGGTGTCTGCCAGGCCGACGGAAGGGTCTGCAGGGCCACCGTTTGCGGCGTGTCCGCGAAGTTTGCAAGCGCAAGCAGCCGATCGGTCGTCCGGGCTCGCTCGACGGCAAAGACGCGGTCGTTGGCCAGATGCAGCACGCGCTCCGTTGCACGGCCGTGCAGAGCCGGCGTGTCGCGGCGGGTGTCGGCAAGTTGTTTGAGCCCGTAAAAGAGATCGTGCTCCACGCGGTCTGGAGGGTGACGCAGAGCGGCTTTCTCCCAGTCCATGGACGGACGATGAATCCACCGGTTGTCCTCCGCCTGCTCCGGATGGGTCAGGTAGGACGTGTCGTTAAGCAGTCCGATCTCGTCGCCGCTGTACAGCTGCGGCACCCCGCGCATGGCAAACGCGACGCTGTGCAGCAGAAGGATACGGCGCACGGCGTGCTGCACGTCCTCGGTGTCGCCTTCGATTTGGGCGCGCTGCAGGCCGGCGAGCGCCGCCGTGGTCCCCGACGTACGCGCCTCGCCCGTCTGGGGATCGCGCTGGAAGTCGTAGCCCTCTGCGGGGCTTCCCGGCACGCGCCCGGCGTAATAGTCGGCGCAGAAGGTGCGGGTATCCCGCCCGTCCTGGCCCACCTGCGCGGCGTCACGGTCGGCAATGCCCCACCCGATGTCGTCGTGGGCCCGGACGTAGTTGAGCCACGACGTGTGCGGAGGCGGTTCCGGAAGATTCGCGAGCATGGTGCGCAGAAGCTGCACGTTCTCACTGGCGAGCGCATGCCAGAGGTGCGACATCAGCGACGCGTTGTAGGCGATCTCGCACTCGTCGCGATCTGTGCCTGTGCCCAGGTACCGGACGATCTCGTGCGGCGCAACGATGGCTTCCGCCTTGAACAGCACGCCCGGCGCCGCCACGTTCATGAGGGCGCGATAGGCTCGCAGCAGCGCGTGCGCCTCGGGGCGGTTCTGGCAGTTTGTGCCTTTCTCTTTCCACAAAAACGGCACTGCGTCGAGCCGCAACACGTCCACGCCCACATTGGCGAGGAAGAGCATCTCGCGAAGCATGTGGACGAAAACATCGGGGTTGGCGTAATTGAGGTCCCACTGAAACTCATAGAAGGTCGTCCACACCCAGCGGTCGAGCGCGTCGACGTAGGTGAAGTTGCCCGGTGCGAAATCAGGAAAGACCTCCGGGAGCGACGCTTCGTAGGCGTCAGGGATCGTCCGGTCGTCGAAGGTGCGATAGAGCGCCTGAGAGCGCTCGTCGCCGCTTCTGGCCTTTTGCGCCCAGGCGTGCTCCTTGGCCGTGTGGTTCATGACGAAGTCGACCGCCAGCACCATATCTTCGTGGTGCAGGGTGCGCGCGAGGTCGCGGAGCGCATCCATCGTACCGAGTGCGGGGTCGACGCGGCGGAAGCTCGTTACGGCATAGCCTCCATCATCAGGACCGTCACGCGTTTCCAGCAGCGGCATCAGGTGCAGGTAGGTGATGCCCAGCTCCTGCAGATACGGAAGCTGGCGCTGGAGGCCCTCCAGCGTGCCGGCAAACTTGTCGACGTACAGCGTCATACCGATCCGGCGCTGATGCTGGAACCAGTCCGGCTGCGCCGCACGCTCCTCGTCCAGCGCCCGAAGCCGCTCGCTGCGGGCCCGGAACCCGTCGAGCGCCGCTTCGACCGCCCGCGCGACCCCGGCGACCTGCGCGAAGTCGGTACCGTAGACCGACGCGTAGGCCTCCCAAAAGTCGGGTACAGCCGCGCGCAGGCGCCCTTCCACCTCCGGCGCACGATCGATGATCGACGCGTGGCGGTCCAGCAGCGCGTCGATCAGGCGTGCCGGCCGGTCGTCTGCCGCCTGCCACTGCGCGGGACGGATGCCGAGCGGGTGCGCTTCAGACATAGGAGGGACGATCGCAGTGAGAGCAGAAGCGAAGATCGACGGCGAACGGCAGGCCAGGCTCCGACCCGTTCAGCGCCCGGGCATTCGGCCGCTTAAGCCACCGCGTCGAGCACGTTTTGCGGAACGGAGGGCATGCCGCCGCGCTGCGTCACGACGTAGGCTGCATATCGATTGGCAGCCATCAGCATGCGCTTCAGCGAGCTGTCGCGCAGCAGATGGTGGGTGATGGTGGCGAGGAACGCATCGCCCACCCCCACTGCATCGCCGTCGGAGGCATCGACCTCCGGCGCAGGCCGTTCGATGCGCTCGTCCACGGTGAGGAGGGCGCTCCCCGTCGCCCCGCGCGTAAGGCACACGAGCTGGATGTCTTGCGCGTCCATCAGCCACGCGTCGAGCTCGTCCGTGCCGACCAACGTGCCCAGCAGATCCCACTCGTGCTCGTTGCACTTGATGACATCGGCGCGCTCGATGGAGGCTCGCAACACGTCCCCGTCGTAGTGGGGCGGTCGCAGGTTGACATCCAGGATGCGGACCGCAGCGGCCGGAACCGCCTCCAGGAAGGCATGGAGGGTGGAGCGAGTTTGGGTGCCGCGCTGCGAGAGCGTCGAGAAGCAGACCGCATCGGTGTCCGCCGCCAGCGCCTCCAGGGTGGCGTCCATGGTCAGGTAATCCCACGCCACGTCTTCGGTGATGAGGTACGACGGCTCGTTGTCCTCCATGTGCACCTGCACCGTCCCGGTCGGGTGCGCGTCGTCCACCTGCAGCCCGGAGCAATCGATGCCGTGACCCTGGAGGTGATCACGTAGTTCGTGGCCACGGGCATCGTCGCCAATTCGGCTGGCGATGACGCCGCGGTTGCCGAGCACGCCCGCATGGTACGCCACGTTCGCCGGTGCCCCGCCGGGTCGGCGCTGATCGGGAAAGACATCCCAAAGGACTTCTCCGAGTCCGACGACGGTGGGGGGCATGGTACTCATCGGGTGGGTGCAAAAGGACGGCCTCGGTGCGGGGCGCCGACAGGCCCAGGTGAGCGAGAGGGGGTTGCCTGCGTAAGGTAATCGTGCCGGTTCACGGTCGCAACGTCCTCACAGCGGATGGCCGCAGTGCGGACAGCGACGCGGGGAGGCGGGGTCGTCGCCCCCCTCCGCAAGGTCGACGGTTGCCCCCAGCAGCCGCTGCCGCTCTTTCAAGGCTGCCCATTCCTCCTGCAGTCCCGAGGCCAGAATGCCGGCCGGAAGCGCAAAGAGCCCCACGCCCAGGATGGCCGATACGGACGCCAGAATCCGCCCGATGGTGGTGACGGGATACACGTCGCCGTACCCTACAGTGGTGAGGGTGGCGACGGCCCACCACATCGTGGACGGTATGCTGGAGAACACCTCCGGCTGGGCCGTGTGCTCGGCGTAATACATGAGTGAGGCTGCAAACACCAGCAGCAGCGCCAGTACTGAAAAGCTCAGTATCAGCTCTTCTTTCTTTCGTACGATCACGTTGCGTAGCGAGTAGAATGCCGGGACGTACCGGCCGAGCTTGGCAATCCGAAAGATGCGCAGCAGACGCAGCGAGCGCAGAAACCGCAGGTCCACGCCAAAAAATGGCAGGTAGAACGGGGCGACGGCCAGAAAGTCGATGACGGCCATCGGCGAGCGGGCAAACCGAAGGCGTCCCATGAGGGGGCGCGCGTACCGTTCGTCTTCCACCGCGGCCCATACGCGGGCGGCGTACTCCACCGAGAAAGCCCCGACCGAGACAAGCTCGAACGTCCACAGAAGCTCCGAAAAGCCGGCCTCGATCCACGGCACCGTTCCTACAATGACCACGACCACGTTGAGGGCGATCAGGGCCATGATGAAGACATCGAAGTAGAGGCTCACCGTGTCCCCTGGCTCCGCGACAGAGACGACCTCCCACGTGCGGCGCCGCATCTGCGACCACCACGTCTGCCGAACCGAGGATGCATCCGTACTCACGGTGTTCCTGCTGTGTTGAAAGTCCTTCGTTCACGCGTTGCTGGCACACCCGCTGGCAATGGACAGCGGACGTTCGGCGACGGGGGCAGTTCCACGATCACACCCTCCGGGTTCACACCTATCCTTCCAGATCCTCCAACTCCTCTGGGTCGCGTTTCAGGAGGCCCTGCTTCTTGTAATAGATCATCGTCGTATCGAGCGTGCCGTGGCGCATGCGCTGCTTCACCTCCTCCAGCGGCATGCCGTCGTTGAGCCAGATGAGCGCCGCAGTGTGCGTCAGGCTATGCGGAGTGACGCCCTTGCGCTTGACGCCCGCGGTCTTCAGGTAGCCGTTCACGCGGCTACGAATCGAGCGCGTGTTGAGACGTTTGCCCCTCGACCGGTGGCCGTGCGAGACGAAGAGCGGGTCTTCCGGCTTCAGGTTGCTGCGCGTGTCGAGATAGGCTTCGAGCTTCTCCACCACCGGCTCATCAAGCGGCGCCTGCTGATCTTTGACGGAGCGCCCCTTTCCCTGCACACGGAGCACCGGCCCCATGAGCGTGTGCTCCATGTCTTCGACGTTTGCACGCACGATTTCGATTTCGCTGAGTCCGGCGTACAGCATCAGGTACACCATTGCTGTGTCGCGCTTGTCGATCTGCGACGCTTCATCGAGCACCTCTTTCAGCGCCTCGATGTCCGATTCGGTCAGCACCGAGCGCGAATGGGTGTCGGGGCGGCGGTTGCCCTTGACGCCCTTCGCGGGATTTTCCTCCAGCTCGCCGATGTCCACGAGGTACTGGCAAAAGCGGCGGATGGCCGTAAGGTACGTCGACACCGAGACCTGGCTCAGCTCCCGCTCCTCCATCAGATACGTTTTGTAGGCGCGCACATCGTCTTCGGTGAAGCGAAAGCGCCCGTGGTGCGCCACGAACCACTTTTGGAAGGTGTTGAGCGAGCGGCGGTACGTGCCCACCGTTTCATCGCTCTTTTCCTTGAGGTATTCCTCTTCGAACGCCTGGCGGTGCTGGCGCAGCTCGCGCAGAGACAGGGTGAGACCGGGGGTGGCGGACGAGGAAGACGAGTCGGGCATGGGGAACGTGGGTTGCGCGGAAAGCCGGTACGGGGAGGTGCGACCAGGACGGCGGTCCAGATGGACGACGTCCGCCCTCGCGGACGCACGTTGTAAGGAACGACCGAGATCGGAATTTATCAATAACGGACCCAGGACGGCTCCGCTGGGTGTCGGCACGGTCGCAGGGACGGGCCCGGTCCCGTCTGCCGCCTCTCCGACGGCGCCCGCGGACGGCGTCTCAGCCGTCGGGCAGGGTGAGCAGAGCGGCGTACAGATCGATGCCGTACCAGAGGTTGGCGAGCCGCAGGTTCTCGTTTGGCGCGTGCTGGTTGTTGTCGTGGTTCGCCATGGGCACGATAAGGCCGGGTGCCTTCAGTACCTCATCGAACGGAAAGAGGGGCAGCGTGCCGCCCAGCGTGGGCACGCGCAGCACCGCGTCGCCCGCGGCCCGCTCCGCCGCCGCTACGACCTGCTGGGCGAGCGGATGATCCATGCGTGTTCGGAACGCCGGATAGCCCGCCCCGCGCGTGACTCGGGCCAGTTTCGCGTGCTCTCGGCGCTCGGCGTCGGTAGGCGAAGAGCGGGTGATATGGTATCCCTGCTGGCGGATGTGTGCCTCCACCCGGTCGAGCATGCCGTCGGGCGTGTTGCCCTCCACGAGGCGCACGCCGAGCGCCGCCGTGGCCGCCGAAGGAATGACGTTGCGCGTCTTGTCTCCCACGTTGCCGCTGGACAGGCCGCGCACCGTGAGCGACGGCAGGAGGAGGCGCTCCTCGATGGTCGCCGTGTCGGCCCCCTCCGTGCGTGCCAGGGCAAGGTCAGCCCGCAGCAGCGAATCGACCGGCGGGAGCCGATCCAGGGCCGCCCGCTCTTCCGGGCCGATGGGCACGACGGTGTCGTAAAACCCATCGATGCGGATCGTACCGTCCGCCGCTTTCATGCTAGCGAGAAGATTGGCCAGGCGCGTGCCGGGCACCGGGGCCCAGTTTCCGTAGTGGCCGCTGTGCAGCGACCGGCGGGCTCCGTACACGGTAAGCTGCAGGCCCGTCACGCCCCGGACGCCGTACACGATCTGCGGACGGCGGCTCTGGTGCACCGGTCCATCGCAGAAGAGCCACAGATCTACGTCGTCGAACCGGTCGCGGTGCGTTTCCAAGTACGTCTTGAGGTGGGGCGATCCCACTTCCTCCTCGCCGTCGAGATAGAAAACGACGTTGGACGTGAGGGCGTGTCCGTGTTCTTCGAACGCATCGAGCACGGCAAGGAGTGCAGCGAGGGGCGCCTTGTCGTCGCTCGCCGACCGGGCGTAGAGCCGCGCCTCGGGGTCCACCTGCTCGCCCGGCTCCGGAAACGGACGCGGCGTACCACCGTCGAGCATCGAGCCGGTGTAGAGCGTGGGCGTCCACGGGCCGTGCGTCCATTGGTCCTCGTCGACGGGCTGCCCGTCGTAATGCACGTAGATGCCCAAGGTACGCGTGGCACCCGGCGTGCGGATGGTGCCCGTGACGACCGGCGGTGCGCCGTCCACCGTCAGCCGTTCCGTCTCGATGCCACGCTTCGCGAACGCTTGCTGGATGTACTCGGCATTGGCCCGGATGGCCGCCGAGTCCGACGAGACGTTCGGGAGGCGCAGGAACTCGGCGTAGTCGCGCAGGATCTGGGCTTCATGCGCGACCCGATACGCCCGGGCGTCCGCCACCGGGGATTGGGCGGCCGCCGGAACGCAGACCGACGCGGCGAGCAGAAAGGCGACGAGGACGGTGCGACGGAGCGATGACCCGAGAAATGGACCGTGAAGCATGGTGCAGGGATAGAAAGAAACAGGCGACGTTTCCGTAATCTACACGTCGCCCACTACAGATGCGTACTCGCACTCTTGCCCTTTCCCGGTCGCCCCATGGACGCGTCCCACGCCGATGTTCTCTCCGAGACTCTGCGCCGCAGCCACGTCTCACTCGTTACCGCCGTGCCCGGGCATGGGGCGACGCAAACGTTCGCAGCCTGGCAACGCCAGACCGGCGATCCATTTTCGTTCCATGAAGAGGTGGCCGTCGGAATGGCCCACGGCGCCGCTCTTCGCGGTCACCGGGCCGCGGTCCTGCTCAAAGCACACGGCTTTCTGAAGGCGGCCAACGCCATTGCCGACAGTCTGGCTGCAGGAACAACGGCCGGGCTCCTCTACGTCGTATTTCACGACCCGACCGGCGCCCACTCCGATAGCATCGTCGAGATCGAAGGCGCCGCTCGCGAGCTCCATCTCCCCGTACACCGACCGGCGGCCCCCGAGGCGGCTTCTACGCTGGTTGAGGCACTCCAGCAGTCGGAAGCCCAGGGGCTTCCGCATCTCGTTATCCTGGACGCCGACGCAGTAACTGACCCCGCCGCGTCTGAGCCCGGGGACTGCACAGCGCCTACGGTCTCCTACGAGCGCGACGCCGCCCGGCACGTGTGCTGCCCGCTGTTTGCGTCGTACCAGCACGCGATCCTTCAGGCGCGCCGCACGGGCGAGGCGCTGGACTCGGTCGAGCGGCCTGCCCTCCCGACTGTTCCCGACGGCCTGCCGGACGCCTATCGCGCTACCGCCACGCGGTTCGTGCCGCTGTTCGAGGCGCTCGTGCAGGTGCCGCGGGCTGTGACGACCGGCGACACGACCATCGGCACGCTCTTCTGCCTCCCTCCGTACGAGGCCGTCGACCTGTGCACCTACATGGGCGGAAGCCTTCCGCTGGCTGCCGGCGGCGCCGCGGTGGGCGACACGCCTGCATGGGCCGTGACGGGCGATTTCGGCTTCGTGGCGGCCGGGCACCTCGGACTGCTGGAGGCCCAGCAGCGCGGCCTCCCGCTCAAGGTGGTGCTGCTCCACAACGGAGCCGCCCAAGCCACCGGCGGACAGCCGGTGGCGCCGGAAGCCGTGAATCGCGTGCTTGCCGGCTACCGGGATCGCATCTACCCGCTCGACTCCCCCTCCGACCCGGCCCGATGTCGCGACGCCCTGCACGCCGCCGCGGCCCGCGACGGGCTCGCCATCGTCCACGCCGATTACAGGTGATGCGTTGCAGATTGCGCGTTG
>CAYFSC010000051.1:0-17437 GCA_964345695.1 uncultured Rhodothermales bacterium
GACGCCGTTGCGCCTGCAAGATGACGCCTGCACGGTAGAGGGTCTGCAAACGTGGGGGCTCGGGGCCGCGTCGACGGTGCCCGCCCCAAACCGGTTCTCCAAATCTGGATCGATGGACCAGAACGCGGGGCCTCCGAGGACTTCAACCGCGCAGTGGTGGCTGCGCAACCGTTTGGGCGGCTGTTTCGCGCACAGCGCTTCGTCGTCCGACGCGGCACATTCGTACCGACGGGGCATGCGGACCTGAGAATCTGTTTTCGTTCATGCCTCCGGGCTGCGGGCGGCCCCGACGGGCGGGGCCGTCGGTCATGCCCAGCGTACATATCGCTCCCAATCTTGGCCCGAAGCGCTGCTACGAGCCACGATCGAGGCCCGGTTTTCGCCACGTCGATGCTTGCTCCCGCCATCCAATCCAAAATCAAAACAGGTTCTGAGACATCGAAAGCCCTTCTTCTGACAAATTTCCGTGCTATTTACCTCTTCTGTAGCTGCATTCACTCCGTACACTTTGTTTTCGTCTGTGTCGTGCCGTATACAGCAGGTGTGCGCAAGTGCATCAGGTGAAACAACGGATGAAAGAGAGCAAGATGCGCAAGACGCAGAGCGCGGTCCTGTTGCGTGTTCCCATGTCATTCCGTTTCTTGCTCTGGATGAATCGGTCCATGGAAACACCCATAGACGAACGGCCGCATCGGTACGCCTGTGATTCGGTCCCGGTCGCAACAGCTGTATAGGCATGGATCGCTTTTTGCGCTTTTGCTTTCATCACGGTCGGGTTTGGATGTGCAGAACGCCTTCCTGCGCAAATGCTTTGCCGCTGTCGGCCTCGACGGACCGTGCCCGGACCGACAGATTTGTACTCGATGCATGTTCGGCTTTCGCTCCCTCTGACGCAGCATAACTGTACCCAATGAAAACGCCTATGCCTGTGAACGCGCGACAACGACTCACCTTCTGGCTTCCCGCCCTTTTCCTCATCGGAGGCCTGGTTCTGACGGGATGCGGGGCGACCGCTCCCGTCGTACAGTCCATCGATGGACCTGAAACCCTGCAGACGAGCGAGAGCGGCACGTTCGAAGCCAGCATCAACGAAGACGCAGACGAACCGCTGACGTACGAATGGGACTTTGGCGACAACTCGACCGGGTCGGGGCTCCTCACGACGCACGCCTTTAGCGAGCCTGGCGAGTACACCGTGACGTTTATGGTCAGTAACGAAGGCGGATCGTCGTCGGAGTCCATGACGGTCACCGTCAATCGCCCGCCGCAGCCTGCTCGCGTTACGTCCCTCAACGCCACCCCGAATCCAGTGGATGAGGGCGAGACGGTTCGGTTCTCCAGTGATGTCCGCGGCGACACGCCCGTGACTTACGAGTGGGACTTCGGGGACGGCTCGACCGGGTCGGGATCGTCTGCCTCGCACACCTACAACGAGGCCGGAACGTACACGGTGGAGCTTCGCGCCTCCAACGATGCAGGGGAAGACACGCGGACGCTTAACCTCACGGTCGAGCGCGCACTGCCGCCGGTCTGCCTCAACGTGACGGAGTTCAACAGCGCCTTCTTCAGCTACAACTCCAGCACGCTCACCGATGAGGGCCGCAGCGCGCTGCAGGAGAACCTCGACATCCTGTCGCAGTGCCCGAACCTCGATGTGCGCATCGAAGGCTTCGCGGCACCGGGCGAACGCAACGCCGAGTCGCTGTCGGAGGATCGGGCCCGCGCCGTGGCGCAGTTCTACCAGGACAACGATATCTCCTCGAGCCGCGTGATGACTGTGGGACAAGGTCGTCCCGAAGGCGTAACGACCAAGAAGGGCGGAACGCGTCAGTACCGCCGCACCGACTCCATCCCGCAGCGCTAACTTTTTGCTGCATGTGGAACCGTACGGGTCTGTCATCAGAGGACAGACCCGTACGCTTGTTTCTCGAACCCCTTGCCCTGAACGTAGAGCCCCACGGTGGGGCGGACTTTCCCCCTTCCGCTGAGACAACGACGGACCTGTTTTCCCATCCATTCTTCCCAAACTCCCTCCAATACTATGATTAGGACGCTGTCGTCGCTCTTTCTCGCTCTTTTGATCGGGGTCGCCTTTACAGCAAACCCGACGCACGCCCAGACCAAGCGCGCTGGCGATACCTTCTACCTGAAGCTGGGAGGTGGTTTTTCCGACTACACGGGCGACTTCGCGGATCCCTTCGAAGGATTCAGCGATGGAGATGGATTTCCGTACACCTGGGTCGGAGAGGTGGGATACCAAGTCTCGCCGGCATTTGGCATCGGGCTGGGATACCAGGCCGGCCGGTACCCGCTGGTCAATAACGACGTGCCCGGTACCGACCCGGACCGCCTCTCGGGGCAACTGCTCGGGCGCTATACCTTCGGCGCCGAGAAGTGGACGGTGGCTCCATACATCGATGCTGGGGCGAACCTGTCCTTCACCGGAAGCGACACGGGCGGTGGGCCCACCGTGGGCATCGGCCTTGATATCGTGCTGAACGACTGGGCCTCCTTCTACGCGGAGTCGCGGACCAACTTCACGTTCGGTGACGACGCCATGGACGGCGCCGACTCCGGCACGTCGTTCGACGGCCTGAGCGAGCTGTTCGGCATCGGGGTGAAGCTGAACTTCAAGACGGCCACCACCGCGCCGCGCGTCCTTGCCCTGGACGGCCCGACCGACGTGCGAACAGGCGAGTCGGCGACCTTCTCGGCCACAGTGAACGAGCGCGAGGCCACCCGTCCGCTGACGTACCAGTGGGACTTTGGCGATGGCTCGACCGGATCGGGTCTGACCGCGTCGCACACCTTCCGCCAGCCGGGCGAATACACCGTGACGTTCACCGCCAGCAACGAAGCAGGGGACGCCAGTCGATCGCTCACCGTCACCGCCACCCGGCCGCCGCAGCCGGCGCGCATCACGAGCCTGAACGCCACCCCGAACCCGGCAGATGAGGGCGAGTCGGTGTCGTTCTCGGCCGACGTCCAGGGAGACAGTCCCCTCTCCTACTCGTGGGACTTCGGGGATGGCGCGACGGGAAGTGGCGCTGGCGCGTCGCACACCTACGACGAGCCGGGCACCTACACCGTGGAGCTGACTGCCTCGAACGAAGCCGGCGAAGACACACGCACGCTGACGATGACCGTCGAGCGCGCGCTGCCGCCCATCTGTACCAGCGTGAGCGAGTTCAACAGCGCCTTCTTTAACCGGAACTCCAGCACGCTCACCGATGAGGGCCGCAGCGCGCTGCAGGAGAACCTCGACATCCTGTCGCAGTGCCCGAACCTCGATGTGCGCATCGAAGGCTTTGCGGCGCCGGGCGAGCGCAACGTGCAGGCCCTCTCGGAAGACCGAGCCCGGGCGGTGGCACAGTTCTACCAGGAGGGCGACATCGCTGCCAATCGCATCACGACCTCCGGAGAAGGACAACCCGAAGGTGTGACCACGAAGAAGGGCGGCACCCAGCAGTACCGCCGCGTGGACTCTATTCCGCAGCAGCGGTAGACCAACGGCTGTCCTGACGCAGACACCAAAGCGGCCCTGTCCCCTCCCGGACAGGGCCGCTTTTGCGTTTGGGATCTACCCATGCCGCACGTTCTGTAGCAGATCTATCGGTTGAGCGCTGTCTCCATTCAGCAGGGCATCCGTGAAGTCGGTAGTCCGGAGAGGGGCCGCAAACAGATTCTGGACGCCCGTCGCCCTCTCCTTCCATCCGGAGGGGGCACTACAGGCCGAACCGCACGAGGAAGAGCCACGTTTCGGTTCGCGCATCCCGCGGAAACGGCGCGAGCGGAAAGTCCTGCGTGCCCAGGTCCTGCCCTACATCGACAAGCCCCCGGGCGTAACGGACCTCCAGGCCCAGGCGTCCTTCCCCAAAAGACAGGGTCGCCCCGAGCCCAACCAGCACGCCTGCATTGGTGCGCTGAAAGAACGACGTCTCCGTGTCGATGGGAAATCGGATCTCCCCGCCTCCGGCCGTCTGCCGCTCGAAGATCTTGAGACCGCCGAATCCACCGGCGAGCAGGTGCGGGCGGACCGCCTGGAGCCGAGGCCCTTCGAGGCGGACGGCCACGGGGAGCTCAATGTAGTTGGCGCCGTAGCGCACCTCGCCGCTGCCCTCCCGAGTGTCGACGGCTCCGCCCTTCTGCGTAAACAGGAGTTCGGGCTGCACCGAAACCGGGCCTGGAAGCGTCACCTGGGCAACGATCCCGCCGGAGAACGCCGTGCGCGTGCTCACATCCACCTCGTCGCTCTGCAGCGAGGCCAGGTTGAATCCAAGTGTGGCCCCCCACTGAACCGTCAGATCGGAGAATTGTGCGGCTGTCGGGCGGGGGACAGCAAACAGCAGGGCGAGGAGTAGAACACACGAGAGGCGGAGGGGCATGACGCCGGGGCATTAGCGGGCGCAAGGCGGCGGAACGATGGGAAACCGACGACGGGCGTCCGCTCAACGCGTCAGAGAAGCTCTGCGCCGCGATGAGGGCCGCCCGTCATCCCGATTCATCCATCCGAGGCCCACAATACGAAACGCCACCATCAATGTCATCCCCTGTCGACGGAACCGCCTCGGCGGCCCTCCGGGCACGACGAGCCCCTGGGCAGGACTACGCGTCGATGCCAAGCCGGTCGCGCAGCAGGGCGTCTAGGCGACTGTGCGTGGCCGCGTCACGAATGTTGAACGCCGGAAGGGAGGTCAGCTGGTCGAGCAGCGAGATGCCGGCGGCCGTGTTGGTGGCGACGCCGGTAACGAGGTCGGGCTCCAGCATGCTGAACGCCTTCTGCACCCCGAGCACGGCGTACGGATCCGAAGCGCAGAGAATGGTCAGGCAGACGGCATCCTTCAACTCTTCGATGGCGACGTCACCGTTGTATGGCTCGAGCGGCGACGCGCCGACCTCGATCACGGCCACGTCGGCGTCGGGACGGGCCATGCGCGTGAGTAGGCCACGTACCGACGCGCGAAAGTCAGACGCTGGGGCAATGGTCGACGGAAGCCCGGCATCGACGAAGTCGAAGATCCAATCGGCACCGGCATCGTGCAGCGACAGCACGTCGCGGAAGCGTCCTGCGCCGCTCAGTTTCGCTCCCAGAACCTGAAGCCCCATGCCCTTTAGCCGCCGCGTTACGATGCGGCCGGCCGTCGTCTTTCCAGCCGACATCGAGGTGCCGACGAGCAGCACTGTCGGCACGTCAAACGAACGGTCGGGGGCGGGCGGGACGAAGTCGGTCATCGTCACTTTCTCACCATTGCGGAGGACGTGCCCCTGATAGCGGAGGGTGAGCGGGCGCTTCACGAGCGTGGAGCGGGATTCCTGGCGTCCGAAGAGCCCGGCCCGCGTCAGGGCGTGCATGACGTGGTCGTCTCCGATGCTCTTCCACGATCCCGTGATTTCGAGCGTGGCACGCCGGTCCCCGAAGGCCCCGACGACGTAGTCGCCGGCGGCTACCTCCATGGTGCGGCCGCTGGTCAGCTCGATTTTCCGGTAGCCGGACGTGTCGAGCACCTTGCCGACGACGTAGTCGCCGCGTTCCCACTGCGTACTCACGAGGGCCTCCATATCGAAAGAGCCCTCGTCCACGTCCGAAATGCGGGTCATCGAGCTGTGAATAAAACGTTCATGCATAAGGGGAAGAGGAGAAAAGTGGATGCGGGTGCGAATCGAGATCCTGCAAGCGATCAGTCGTCTTCCAGAGCGTCAGAGGTCGCGAGGTCTGTGGTCCGGACGTCTTCGGCGTCTGCGGTGTGGTTGGTAAGGTCGGACAATGGGGGCTGGGCGATCAGGAGGGCGAGGAGGGCACTCCGCTCCACCATCTTGTCGATGAAGCAGAACTCGTGGCGGGCGTGAGCGCCATCGCCCACGGCACCCAGTCCGTCGAGCGTCGGGGTATACTGGCTGATGATGTTGCCGTCGGAAGATCCGCCGGACCGCCCCTCCTGGAGCGGCCCGAGGCCCAGGTGGTCAGCGGCCTGCTGGGCCTGGGTCCAGAGCCGGCGCGAGGCGGGCGTCCGCTCCATCGGGGGGCGTCGCATTCCACCCTCGATCTCGAGGACCGTGCCGGGGGTGCTGGCCTCGAGGTCGCGAATGGCCCGGGCTACGGAGTCGGCCTGGGCCTGGGTCGCAACGCGGAGATCCACCTCTGCACGGCTCTCGGCAGCCACGACGTTGGGCCGCGTGCCTCCGCCAATCGTGCCCACGTTCACCGAGATGCCCGACTCCGGGTCGTTCAGCGCGTGCAGCTTCTGCACGACGTGGGAGAGCTCCAGAATGGCACTGGATCCGCTCTCCGGATCCAGGCCCGCGTGCGCACTCTTTCCGCGGATGCGCACCACAAAGTGCCCGCCCCCTTTGCGGGCCGTCTTGATCTTGCCGTCAGTACCAAGGGCCGGCTCGAGGACGAACGCCCGGTGCGCAAGAGGTGCGAGCCGGTGCAAGTGCCGACGCGACTGCGGACTGCCCACTTCTTCATCGGCGTTGATGAACACGACCGGCGTCACCGAAGGGGTCACATCTGCCGCATCGAGCGCCCGGAGTGCGAAGACCATTTGCACCAGCCCGCCCTTCATGTCGAAGACGCCGGGCCCGCGAACAACGTTGTCCTCCACCTCGAAGGGCATGGCGTCGAGGGTGCCGGTGGGCCACACCGTGTCGCTGTGGCCCACCAGGAGCTGCACCGGGCACGTCCGAGAGCGGTTGGCCGGACGGGCATACAGGGGGTCGCCGTAGTCGGCCACCGGGAGGAACTGGACGGCAAACGACAGGTCGGTCAGCGCCTCCTGGAGGAGCGCCTGCACCTCGGCCTGCGCCTCGGGCACGTTCGTCGGCGACTCGGCGCAGACCAGTTGCTCCAGAAAGTCGAGCATGGCGTCCTGACGCGCTGTCAACGTATCGAGGAGGTCGGGGGCTAGTGCAGAAGGGTCGGCGTCCATGGGATCGTCGGGGCGGTGCGCGTAGCAAGCGGCGAGGTCAGGCAGTGGTGCCTATTTCTCAAACCCCGCCGGAAACGGAAAGGCGTTCGTGTCTTCGATGACGGCGTACCGGTCGGGGGGCACATACGCCAGAAGTGGATGCTCGCGCAGGGTCTTCTGCTTGTCCTGGTCGGAGACGCGCATCGCGTCTTTGTGCACGTGCACCGCGGCCACCTTGCCGATGAGCAGGCTGTTCTCGCCGAGGTCGTCCACGATGCGGTCGACCTCGCACTCCAGGAACAGGTAGGCGTCTTTCAGAAAGCGGCCGTCGACCACGTCGGCTTTCAGCATAGGCAGCTGATCGAGGCTCGGCTTGGTGTCGGGGCCGTCCGGTGTCTCGGTGCGGGGGGCGGCGGCGAGGCTGGCCATGACGACCTGCGACGGACGCGGGTAGCTCACGGTGTAGATGCCTGTGCGCTTCGCGTTCCGGTACGTTTTGTGACGCGGCGTGCATACGAAGCCGAAATAGTCCTGCCAGCCCATGGGCGAGACCATGTGCTTGGGCGCCAGGTTGTAGGTCCCCTCCTCATCGCGCGTGCCGATGACGACGAGCGGGGCCACCATGAAGAAGCGATCCCAAAACGGCTGTTCGGGATCGAGCGATAGAATGTCGTCCTGATCGATCGTTTCCATAAAAGTAGAAGCCGGGCAGAGTCAGCAGTGAGTGCCACGCCTGAAATGGTACGAACGGAGGCGGCTGGATGTCCAACGCCGTTGCTCTTTTGTCTGTGGAGCATGTTTCCCTCCTTCTTGTGCGGCGGTCCCCTACGCCGCAGGAGCGGAAAGCCCGGGGTCTTGATTCTTCCCCGCCCCGTGCGCACGTTCTGAGGGTACCCACACGCTTTTCTCAGCGATTCCCACCCCCTCATGCACTCCTCCGAACGGCTTGGCGTCGGATTCATCGGCAGCGGTTTCATCACACGGTTTCACATCGAGTCGTGGCAGGGCGTGCGCGAGGCCGATGTCCGCGGCGTCTGGAGCCCGACGCGCGAGCATGCGGAGGAGGCCGCGGCACTCGCGCACGAGCATCGCGTGGGCGACGCGCAGGCGTACGGCTCGATCACCGACATGGTGGCTGCGCCCGACATCGACGCGATCTGGATTTGCGGGCCGAACCACGCACGCGTCGAAAACATGGAGGAGATCGTCCACGCTCTGCAGGCGGGCAAAGGCGAACTGACGGCCATCGCCTGCGAGAAGCCCTTGGCACGGACGGTGGCCGAGGCTCGCCGCGTCGTCGAGCTCGTTGAGGAGGCGGAGGTTCTCCATGGCTATCTCGAGGATCAGCTCTTCTCGCCGGGCCTTCAGCGCGGCAAGGAAATCATCTGGAAGCGCGGGGCTTCACTGACGGGGCGTCCTTACCTGGCCCGTGCGGCCGAGGAGCACAGCGGCCCGCATGCCCCGTGGTTCTGGCGGGGCGACCAGCAGGGCGGCGGTGTCCTGAACGACATGATGTGCCACAGCGTCGAGGTGGCGCGCTACCTGCTCACCGCGCCCGGCGCGTCGCGCGACAGCATCCGCCCGACGAAGGTGTCGGCCCAGATCGCAAGCCTCAAGTGGACGCGCGACTTCTATGCCGACCAGCTCCAGGCGCGCATGGGGGCGGAGGTCGATTACCGACGCCGTCCGTCAGAAGACTTCGCGCGGGCGACGATCGAGTACGAAAGCGAAGCCGGCGAGACGCTCATCAGCGAGACGACGACCTCCTGGTGCTTCGTCGGGGCCGGCCTCCGGCTGCGCTCCGAACTGCTCGGGCCGGAGTACGCGATGGAGGCCAATTCGCTGCAGGCCGAGACGGAGGTGTTCTTCAGCCGCGAGGTGCAGGGCACGGCGGGCGAGGACCTCGTCGAGAAGCAGAACGCCGAGCAGGGGCTTATGCCGGTCGTGGGCGATGAAGCGGCCACCTACGGCTACACGGGCGAAAACCGGCACTTCGTCCGCCACTTCGTCGACGGCATGCAGCCGGCGCTCGACTTCCACAGCGGCAAAGAGGTGGTAGACCTGCTGATGACGGCCTACATGAGCGCCGAGAAGGAGCGTACCCTAGCGTGGAAGCCGGACGGCCTCGACGACTTCGTGCCCGCCGTCGCGCAGGGAACGTGGCAGCCGTGATGCGTGTGGGCGTACAGGTGCATCCGGTCGCAACGTGAAAGTACGTGCTTGAAGGCACTTGGCACGTCCGCCCACACGCCCTCTCACCCACACGCTCTTTCGCCTGCCCTCAATCCACCGGTTCCAGGCGGAAGAGACCGCCGTCGGGGGCATCGGTGAGGAGGTAGAGGTAACCGTCGGGGCCGGTCTCGACGGCACGGATGCGGCCAAGTTCATTCGTGAGCAGTTCCTCCTGATGCGCCACCGAAGTGCCATCGAGCACGACGCGCAGCACGTTCTGGTGGGCGAGGGCTCCCATGAAGAGGTGGTTCCGCCAGTTCGGAAACTTGTCGCCCGTGTAGAACGCCATGCCCGAGAGGGCTGGAGACGGATCCCAGTACTCGACGGGCGGGGTAAAGCCGGGACCGTCGGTACCGCCGATGGGCTGGTGCGGCGTGGAGTACGTGTCGCCGTACGTCACGGCGGGCCATCCGTAGTTGGCGCCCGGCTTCGTAAGGTTGAGTTCATCGCCCCCGTGCGGACCGTGCTCGTGCTGCCAGATCTGCCCCGTCTCCGGATGGATGGCCATGCCCTGCTGGTTGCGATGGCCGTAGGAGTAGACCGCGTCGGGCACGTCTTCGCGGCCCACGAACGGGTTGTCGTCGGGCACCGAGCCGTCGCGGTTCAGGCGGATCGTGGTTCCGATCGTGTTCGTGGAATCCTGCGCGCCGGGCCCGTTCTCGCTGCGCTGCCCGCGCTCTCCGAGGGTCACGACCACGGTGCCGTCGCCGGGGAAGACGATGCGGGAACCGAAGTGGCGGCCCGACTCCACAAACGGCTGCTGGCGGAAGAGCGCCTCCACGTCGGCCAGTGCATTGCCGTCGAGGCGTGCCCGCGACAGGACAGTGCCGGCACCGCCCTCTCCGGGTGCCGAGTGCGTGAAGTAGATCCAGCCGGTTTCGGAGTAGTTCGGCGGCACGGCTACGTCCAGCAATCCGCCCTGACCGCGCACGGCGATCTCGGGAAGGCCGGAAAGCGCCGTCACGGAGGCCCCGTCGACCCGGTTCATGCGTCCGCCGCGCTCTGTGATGAGCATGCGCCCGTTCGGCAGCCAGGCCACGGCCCAAGGATGGCTCAGATCGCCGAGGACCTCCACGACGCGGAACGCTTCTTCTTCCGACGAGACGCGCTCCAGCACGACATCATCCGAGGGCGTCGCAGACGGAGGAGTGTCTTTAAGGTTGTCGGAGCCGAGGGTGCAGGCGCAGAGCAGAAGGCTCAGGATTGGAAGCCAAGCGCGCATGGTGGAACGGGCATCAGTGGGACGGATACGAACGGGACCTCCACGCTGCGCGCAGCCGTTCCGTTCCCGGAATCCGGACGCACGGCGCAGAGGCGCAGAAATAGTGCCGCCTCGTGGGCATTCGACATGCGCGGCTCTGCGAAAGCGTCAGGCCGTGGGCTGCGTGGCCTTGGCCTCGGCCGATTGCACGTCGGCCGTCTCTTCCTCGGCGGTGGCGAACAGTTCGCCGTTCCACCACATCTCGACGAGCATGGCAATCGGACCGACGATGAAAAGCGCGTAGAACGGCGCATACACGACCTCACCGAGCCGCAAGAACAGCTCCACCACAGCGATGATGACGGTCACGACCATCTCGCCGCGCTTCGACGAAACGGTGGTCACTGGATCTGTGATCATGAACAGCGCGAAGAGCTGATACATCGGCCCCGTCAGCGGAGCCACCTCGGCTGCGAAGGTGTGGCCCGTGATGAAGCTACGCACGAATGCCAGTACGACGAACGCGACGATGTACGTGCCCGTGATGTGAAACCGCTTCACCTTCCAGATCACGTAGATGCCCACGACCCAGATCATCAGCATGGGCCACAGATTGTTGCCCCACTGCATGTTCAGCGGCGCGACGGCGTACGGGGCCAGCAGAAAGATCGCGCAGAGCCCAAAGTTGGACGGGTTCCAAAGATGACGATCCTTGACGCGGAGGACGTACTTTGATGCGATCGACAGCGCACTCGTCAACGCGAAGGGCCAAAGGATCCCCCCGGTGGATCGGACCAGAATCCCGACACTGATCCCTGATGTGTACCCGCTCGCCGGGTGCGGCCACGATCCCCAGTAGAGGCGGCCGAGAATGAGCTCCGTCAGTACGGCAACACCGATGGCTGTCGCAATCGTCCCCCACCATTGAAGAACCCCAAACGAAAGGTGCGCTGTTGCCAGGATCAGCGAGATGAGGATCGGTGGGACGAGGCGGAGGTCGATGTTCTTTATCATGACGGCGTCGTGGGCTCCGTAATGCGGTGGACGGTGTTGACGTCAGGCGACGCGATCGTCTGGATGCGGCCGGAGGGCCAGCGGATGACAGCCTTCTCAACCGAAGGATCGGTGCCGAGGCCGAAGTACAGGCGCCGCTGGTTCTGGGCGCTGTAGCCGCTGCCGGCCGTGAGCGTCTGTACCTGCCGATGGCCGCCCCAATGCAGCTCTACCTGCGCGCCGATGGCGCTCCGGTTGCTCGTGGTGCCCGTCAACTCGAAGGCCATCCACTGCGTGCTGTCGGGCACCGTGTTGCGGTAGACCTCGAGCGGGCCGCCCTGGTTGGCAACGATGACGTCGAGCGATCCCTGCTCCCACAGGTCGGCGAGAGCGACGCCCCGCCCGTCACGGTCCGACCGGACGCCCACGGCGGCGGCTACGTTCTGAAAAGAGCCGGCGCCGTCGTTGATCCACACGCGCGTGCGCTGATAGCCGGACAGGCTGCGTCCCTCCATGGCCGGCCAGTTGTCGGCGTCGGCGATGATGCTTTTGTGCCCCCCGGCCACCTTCGAGAAGTCGTACCAGTAGCTGGCATCGCGGTCGTCGGAGACGTAGCCGTTCACGACGAAGAGGTCGAGCCAGCCGTCATTATTGAGGTCGCCGAACTGGCTGCCGTAGCTCCAGCCGGCCTGGCTCACGCCCATACCGGTGGCCACGTCCTGGTAGCGAAGCGTCCCGCTGGAGTCGCGCGGCACCCACAGCGAGTTGCCCTGCATGAGCACGCCGCTCTCCGAGATGTTGCTGACGTAGATGGCCTGCTGGCCACGGTTCAGGACGTCGCCCAGCGAGGCGTTCATGCCGCTCTTCGGGGTGAAGCCGACGTTGCTTGATTCGCCGGCCGCGGTGAACGATTCACCCTGCTGGTTCAGATACAGCTCGTCGACGCCGTAGTCGTTGGCGACGAACAGATCCGGGTAGCCCGTGCCGCGTAGGTCTGAGGCCACCGCGGCAAGGGTCCAGCGCGTGCTCGTGAGGCCCATCGCCTCGGCGACGTCCTCGAACTGCCCGTTGCCCAGGTTCTTAAAGAGGTAGTTGCGCCCGCCGTTGTTGGCGTACTCGAAGCTCTCGGGCATCACCTTGGTGGTCGTCAGATCCCACAGGTTGAGGTCCTCGCGGTAGAAGCCGCCGACGAACAGGTCGAGGCGTCCGTCGCGGTTGTAATCCAACCAGATGGCCGTATTGGCATTGATCCAGTCGGGAAGCCCGGCCTTTTCCGAGACCCGCGTGAAGCCCTCGCCCTGATCGTTGTGGAAGAGCTCGGGCCGCCCCCACTTGTAGAGGAAAAGGTCGGCGTAGCCATCGTTGTCGTAGTCGGCCCAGACCGAGCCCATCGAGACGCCCGTCTCGGCGGTATTGACGTTCGCGAGGCCCATCTGCGAGGCCACATCGGTGAACGTGCCGTCGCCCTGGTTTTCGAAGAGCGCGTTCGCCGAGCCGCGTGCACTGCTGGTGACGTAGAGGTCGTCGTGCCCGTCGTTGTTGTAATCGACCACCGCCACCGACGCGCCGCCCATCGACGCAATTTCGGGCATGATGTGCGACAGCGTGTCGTCAACCGTCGGCTTCTGATGCGTGAACGACAGGCCGACTTCGTCCGACACGTCTTCCATCGCGAAGCCGTAGCGCTGCAGTGCCTCTTGGGCGTCTGTGCTCGAGGCGTCGGACGCCGACCACCGCTGAATCACCATCGGCGCGGCGAGCAGACCGACGAAGAGCACGCTGATGAGGAGTCGGATCGTTCGTTTTTGAGTCATCGCTCTACGGTAGGAACCTGTAAGTCATGCTCAACAAACTGCGCCCCGAAAACTGCTTTGCATCAGAAAAGGAGCAGCTTGATGCAGTGCATAGGCGTTCATTTTTGGCTAGACCCAGCCGAGCGCAGCGAGGGCCGACGGTCATGCCCGTGCGGTGCACACGACCGAAGGGAGTAAAAACGAACCAAAAAGGTCACGGCTATGAAGAAAACGGCTGACCCAGCTCCGCACTCCGCTGAAATCATCGAAACTCCCCCGACTGCCGTCGGGGTCAGACACCGATGATTTCGGTCGCTTCGTGCTTCGCAGTGTCCGAGACGCCGTTTTCTTCAAGGCCGGAACGGCGCAAATTGAATCTATGTGCTTCATTTAGCACCCGAGATGCGGTCTGGCGGTCCGTCCCATGGTGTACGCCTCGCGACGACACCGCCCTCTCGCCTCCACGCCCCCACGCCTTACCGGAAAGCGAGCGCGCGCTGGTGGCGGCGCGGGGTGACGTAGCGCGTGTGGTACTCCTTCCAGTCCTCGGGGTGCATCTGGTACGCGGGGTCTTCCGTCAGCGGCTGCGGCGGACGCGTGTAGTCGTCGAGGCCGTGGTACGGAAGCGGGCGTACGGTGCGCGAGTGGCCCGTGTTGTAGTCGCCGTCTTTCACCCAGCCGTCCCCGATGAGCACAAAGTCGCGCGTGTGTCCGTCGGGTGGCGAAGCGGGTGCGTCGAACCGGAGAGCCATCTCGTCGCCCGCGTTCATGATCACATACCGGTCATCGATGGCAGTGATCAGTTCGCGGACGTCGCCGAAGCGCGTGTGGTAGCCTTCGAGGTCGCGCCAGATCTGCGTGGTGGCCCGCAGGGTGTCGTACACCGGCGCTTCGGGAACCGATCGTTTCGGCTTGTGGGTGACGGAGAATCCTCGGTAGCGGAGCTCGGCGGTCGCCGGGTTGATGCGCGTCGTGTCGATCTGGACGTCGGGTCGTCCTTCGGCCCATGCGATGCGGTCCCAGTAGATTTCCATGTTCGTGCGCAGGCGAATCCGGCGCGGACCCTCTGGCCCGATCACGTCCTGCAGATCGATCATCATCGTCTTGTTCTTGCCCGCCGGGAAGCCCAGGTCGTCCTTGGCGACGGTCCACCCGCCGTTTCCGTCCGGCACCTCCAGGCGCACGCCGTGCGGCGTCTCGTGGTTGCCCTGGCTGATGGCGAGGTTGATCGAGCTGTCCGTCGGGTACACCCAGCCGGAGGCCACGAGCCACACCGGACCGTCCGCCGGCACGTCGCTGCCCAGATGGAGCTCAACGGCATGCTCCTCCGCGAGGCCCTGGTATCCCTGTAAGTCGAACGTATCGACGTGCTTCCCGTCGCGCTCGCGGATCGTACGCGTCACGTCGCGCCCCTCCAGGTCGAGGGCCGTCTGGATGGGCTGCAGCGGCCCGGTTACGTGCAGCGTCTGCTCGGGGGCGGGCAGGCGAAACGTCTCGTTGACGAAGACGCGCGTATCGTCCGGATGGTCGACCGTCAGCAGCGACACGTGATCGAAGAAGTGACTCTCCCACAGCTCGCCCGTGATGCGCACGTCATACTGTCCGTTGCGCGGGGCGAGGGCATCGGCGCCCATCTTGATCCAGTCGATGCTGTGGATGACCTGTGCGGGGCCCTGCGCGTTGATCCGGAGGCCCAGGGCCGTGCGCCAGAGGAAGTCCGTCACGAACTGCAGGTCCTTGCCGTTGTGGGTGAAGACCCACGGGCACGAGCCCTTGAGGCGCTGGCGCGTCTGCACGGTCTGCGTTGAGAGCAGATCGAACTCGGCCTGGACGGTGCCGTTTGGCCACAGGATGCGCGCCACGTTGGCGCCCACCTGCTCGCCGAGGCCGAAATGCACAAGCGGACCGTTGATGACCTGCTTTTGGAAGAGCAGTCCGGCTCGCATCTCCACCTCGCCCCCGATGCCGAACGAGTTGATGCGCCGGTCGCCCTGGGCGCGGGCGGCCTGCGGCTGCATGCGTACGGACTGGTAGTCTTTTTCGCCCTGCCCGGCGAGGCGCACGGCGGTGCCGTCGTCGGTGAGCGCGACGAGGTCGAGGCGGCCGCGGTCCTGCACGTCGGCCACGCCAAACACGTGCCCGTCGAGCCCGGCGTCGGAGGCGTAGTAGCCCGAGGGGCCGTGGAGCCACACCTGACCGGCGTCGGGCGTGGAGGCCACGAGGTCGAGCGCGCCGTTGTTGTCGACGTCGCCGGTGAAGAGGCGCACGTCGTCCACCGATCGGTCCGCCAGCGAAGCGTCCCACGACAGGATCGCGGCGGTCGTCCAGCCGGTGTCGGTGTAGGAGAGCCGGCGGAGCGTGCCGTCGGCGTGCAGGGCAATCAGGTCGAGGGAGCCATCCTGGTCCGCGTCCGCCACCCCGACGTCGAGCACGCGGTCGAGGGGGGACGGTAGGGAGGCAGGGCGAAAGCGCGGCACGGCGCGGCGATGGTTCCAGTGTACATGAAGCTGCCCGTCGGCGTCGAGAAAGACGGCGTCCGGATCGCCGTCGGCGTCGAGGTCGGCCCAATCGAAGTCGCGCAGGCGCTCGACGCCGTCGAAGAGGCGCTGCGTCTCGAAGGTGCCGTCACCGTTGTTGCGGAGCACGAGGGGGGCGCCCTCCACGGGGGCCACGACGAGATCCACGTCGCCCTCCATATCGAGGTCGGCGGCCCATGCGCCTACGGCGGGCGTCTGGCGCACCGAGGCCGGGAGCGCGTCGGCCGTTACGTCTTCAAACTGGCTGTTCCGTCCGTGCCGGTACAGCCGTACGCCGCCCCGACCGGCAAGCGCGACGTCGAGGTCATAGTCGTAATCGTAATCGAGGCCAGCAATGCCGTGCCGCTCCGGGGCCGTGTTGGACGCTCCACCCGGGAACGAGAGCTCTCGCGTCCGCTGAAACCCGAGCCCGATCTCTACCGTCTCGCCATTGGCGACGAGGACGTTGGGCGGGCTCTCGCCGAGTAGCGCGAGCGTTCCGGCCCACGACCAAGGCCCCGCGCCTTGATCCAGGGTGTCGGCCGGAAAGGCCAGTGCGGAATCGATGGGGGCAGGCTGCGGCGTTGGGGTTTGCATCCAACGGAACCGGGTCAGCAGGAGGTCGCTGCGGCCGGGCCCGGTCGCCACGGCCCGCTGACTCTGCTGGTAGAGGGGAAGCGGCTTGAGGGCTGTTTCGAGAAAGGCGATCTCGGTGGCGGCCTGCTGCAGCGATCCGTCCTCGGCCAGCGACTGGACCTGTTGCAGAGCGCGCCGGGCCCGCTCCGGGGCGGCCGTCACGAGCGTGTCAATCCGCGAAAGCGACGAGCGAAACGCGTCGGCTGCGCCCTGCTTGGCGGCGAGACGAGCGCGGGTGAGCCAGGCCACGAGATTCCCCGGCGCCAGGACCGTCAGCCGCTCGGTGGCCTGCAGTGCCGCGGCCGCGTCGCCGCGCTGCTCCTGCACCTGTGCGAGGGCGTACGCCGCGGGAACGAGCGACGAGTCCGCGTCGAGCGCGCGTTGGAGAAACGTGGCGGCCTGTTCCAAGTCGCCGTTCTCGCGCGCCACTTCGGCGGAGAGGAAGAGAATCTGCGCGTCGTCGGGCGCGAGGTCACGGGCGTCTGCGAGGCGATCGGCTGCGGTCTGGAAGTCACGCTGACGCAGGGCCAGAACGCCCTGGTTGGCCGGAATGGCCGGCTCATTTGAGACGAGCTGAGCGGCCTCGTCCAACTGCTGCCGGGCCCGCTGAAGCTCCCCCACCTGGATGGCCGCCACGCCCGTGTAAAATGCCGACACCACGTCTTTGTAAGCGGTGCTCGACGGGTCGGGCGGCGAGGGCGTGCAGGCGGTCCATCCAACCGCCCCGATGCCCAGAAGCACCGGGAAAAGACAAAGGCGAAGCAGGCGAGCCATGGAAGACACAGAAGAAACGGGGAGAACATACGGGAGCCCGTCGGCCGAGGGACGCGCGGTGGGGGCTAGAGCACGGCCGGAAGAGCCCTTGTAAATCAACGAATCGTTGCCGATTTGTCAAGTCGTCACCTCCGAACCCCCGTCCCCGGCGGTTGTACAGACAAACCTCGTCGTTGGACGAGCGTAACGTTCAAGAACCGCTGACAGATCCGGTCGCGCCGCGCGAATCCCTCCAAGGCGCCCGGCCGCGCTCGCCTCCGTTCCAACACGCATTGTACTCATGCTTCGATCCCGACTTCTGCTTGCGTGTCTCGCTGTCGTCCTCTGGGGGACGGGCTGCACTTCTGGCGTGGATCCGGCGGAGGTGCAGGATCCTGAACCCCT
>CAYFSC010000052.1:0-17312 GCA_964345695.1 uncultured Rhodothermales bacterium
CATGAGACTCCGCGTAGCGCGCGTGGAAGCGGATGATCGCTTCGATGCCCTGCCGGAAGCGGTCGAGGCCGAAGTGCTCGTTGGGCGAGTGGATGGCGTCGGAGTCCAGGCCGAAGCCCATGAGCACGCTGTCGAGGCCCAGGTAGTCCTTGAAGTCGGCGACGATGGGAATCGAGCCGCCGTTGCGCACGAAAAACGGCTCGGTGCCGATGACGGCTTCCATCGCGTCCTTCGCCGCCTGCATCGCGGCGGACTCGGTGTCAACCAAAACCGGTTTTCCGCCGTGCAGGCGGCGGAAGGTGAGCGTCATCGTGTCGGGACAGAGGGCGTTCAGGTGCGCCTCCAGCTTGTCGTACACGTCGTCGGGGCGCTGGTCGGGGACGAGGCGCGTCGAGATTTTGGCGTGGGCCTTCGCGGGGAGGACCGTCTTGGCGCCCTCGCCCGTGTAGCCGCCCCAGATGCCGTTCACGTCGAGCGTGGGCCGCGCCGAGATGCACTCGACGGTCGTGTAGCCCGCCTCGGATTTCGTTTCCGGCACGCCGATCTCGTCCGTCCACCGTGCCTCGTCGAACGGAAGCTCGGCGTAGGTCTGCCGCTCCTCCTCGGTGAGGTCGCGCACGTCGTCGTAGAAGCCGGGGGTGGTGATCCGATGGTCCGCGTCGTGCAGCTGCGACAGGAGGTCGGCCAGCGCGTTGATGGGGTTTTCCACGCCGCCCCCGTAGATGCCAGAGTGCAGGTCGCGGCTCGGGCCCTGCAGCGTCACCTCGGCGTAGGCGAGGCCGCGCAACCCGTAGGTGATGGACGGCACGCCGGGCGCGAACATGGCCGTGTCGGAAATCAAGACGACGTCGGCCTCGAGTTGCGACGTGTGGTTGGCGATGAACGGGGCCAGGTGCACCGAGCCGGTCTCCTCTTCCCCCTCGATGACAAACTTGAGGTTGACGGGGGGCTCCTCCCCGGCTTCGAGATAAGACTCCAGCGCCTTCAGGTGCATGAACATCTGCCCCTTGTCGTCACACGCGCCGCGAGCGTAGAGCGTGCCGTTGCGGCGCGTCGGCTCGAACGGATCGGTGTCCCACTCCTGGAGCGGATCGGGCGGTTGCACGTCGTAGTGGCCGTACACGAGCACCGTCGGCTTGTCGTCGCCGGTGACGTGCTCGGCATAGACGATGGGATGGCCCCCGGTCGACACCGCCTCGGCGTGCGGGACGCCAATCGACGTCAGGTGCTCAACGAGCCAGTCGGCCGCGCGCTGGACGTCGTCGGCGTAGGCGGAATCGGTGCTCACGGAGGGGATCCGCAGCAGGTTTTCCAACTGATGCGTGAACGTGTCGAAGTGATCGTCGGCGTAGCGAAGGGCGCGGTCCATGTGCGTCGAATGCTGGTCGGTTGGGAGGTTGAATGTTGGGAGGGCGAAGGCACTATTCGTCGTGCTTCCGGGCCACGAGGATGAGCCGAGGGGAGGCCGGCGTGTACGGAGCACCATCGTAGTCGCCGTACGTGTCGGTCAGGTCGAGTCCGACCTCGTCGTACAAGGCAGCCAGGTCCTCGAGCGTGAAGAGGCGAACGCTTTCGCGGTACGTTTCCTGGTAGTCGCCATCGTCCAGGTGAATCTCCTTGTGGATGCGTCCGTCCTCGATCCATCGCCGCTGCGTGACGGTGATGCCGTTGGTCTTGTCGGTGTCCTCCGGGGAGAGCGTCTCGACAACGCGTGGGGCGTTGAGGAAGTCCTGCACCCACCAACCGCCCGGCACCAGAGCCGTGGCCATGGCCGCCAGGGCGCGTTTGTTTTCGGCGTCCTCGTCAAAATAACCAAACGCAGTAAACAGATTGACGACCCCATCGAAGCACGCTTCGCAGACCGGGTCGCGCATGTCGCCCACCATGAAGGTCAGGTTGCCATCGCTCGGTTCGGCCGCCGAGCGCGCTTCGGTGATGGAGCGCTCGGAGAGGTCGATCCCGGTCACGCGGTATCCCCGTCGGGCCATCACACGCGCGTGGCGCCCGCGGCCACAACCCACGTCGAGAATGCGCGCACCGGGGCGTGGCGACACGGCTTCTTCCACCAGGTCGACCATGTCTGCGGCCTCGTCCTCGTCCCGATGCCCGTACACCAGGGCATAAGCATCGGTGCCGAACCACTCTTCGTACCAGGCCATGACAATCCTCTGTGTGAAGCGTCAAGCGGTGCAGTCCAGGGGGCGGCAGTGGGGCCGGTGACACCCCCACCGAAGCCTGGCACCGGATCCTGTCCGACTACGCTTCCGCGGCATCCTTGAACGGTTTGAGCACCTCGTCCACGGGTTTGGCATCCGGGTACCAGGCGATGATGGTACGGATCACCTCGTCGAGCAAGGCATCGGGGCAGGAGGCGCCGGAGGTGAGCACCACGTCGACCGGCGTGTCATCGACCGGGAACCAGTTTTCGGTGGTCACTTCGGCGTTTTCGTGCAGGTCGAAGTGTCGGATCTCGGTCGGCCCATCGAACTTTCCGGCACCCCGGATGAAATACGTAGGCATGTGCTCTTCGCAGAGCTCCACCAGATGGCTCGTGTTCGACGAATTGTAGCCGCCCACGATGATGCCGAGGTCGCCGCCGCTCTCGAGGAGTTCGAGGGTGGCGTTCTGGTTTTCGTTCGTGGCGTAGCAGAGCGTGTCGCTGGTGTCGGCGAAGTGCTCCTGGACGTCGGCCTCGCCGTAGCGGTCGATCATGGCCTGTCGCAGGTGCTCGGCAATGGCTTCCGTCTCGGACGCAAGCATGGTGGTCTGGTTGACGACGCCGAGCCGCCGGAGGTCGGCCTCGGGATCGAAGCCCTCCGAGTAGCGGTCTTCGAAGTACGAGTAAAAGAAGTCGGCCCCTTTCTCTCCGCGAATGACCTGGGCCAGCTTCTCGGCCTCTCCCATGTCGCGGATAACGACGACGGGGCCCTCCTCCTTGGCATGCGAAAACGTAGCCCGCGTCTCCTCATGGTACCGCTTGCCGTGTACGACGATGGAGTAGTCGTCGTCTCCGATCTGACTGCTTTTGCGCCAGACCTTCTCCACAAAGGGACAGGTGGTGTCGTACGTCTCGGTGTCGATGCCGCGCTCCCGCAGGTCCTGCTCGACCTCCAGGGTGGTTCCGAACGCGGGAATGAGAACGATATCGTCTGGAGTCAACGCGTCGAACGGGATGAGCTGCTCGCCCTGGGTCGTCCGCAGAAACCGAATGCCGCGCTCCTGGAGGTCCTCATTGACATCCGGGTTGTGGATCATCTCCGACAGCAGGAAGATGCGCTTGTCGGGATGCTCGTCGAGCGCTTCGTAGGCGATTTCGATCGCGTTCTCCACGCCGTAGCAAAAGCCAAAATGGCGGGCGATCTTGAAGCGCACCGGCCCAAAGTCGATGACCGACGGCGAGAAATCGTTCTTGCGCGGGTCCAGCGTTTGGCGCGCGTCTTTGACCGTCGAGATGACGGGGCTCTTGTAGAAGACGGGAACGTCGAACTGCTTCATGGTCGCGTTTCGGTTGGTCAAGGGACGCCGACATCGTATCGGGGCAGTGATACGTGGCCGGGAAACGTGGGTTCAGGACGACCCGCAGAGGGAGCCGTGCATGGCAAGAGTTACGACGCCGGGGCAAAAGCGCGTTGGCCGAGCGTCTTGGAGGAGGGCGATGGGATCAGGACCGTCGACGGGTGATGCGGGGCAAGATCTCGGCCTTCCAGTCGGCAAACGTGTCGGTGAGGATGTGCTCGCGGGCGGTGCCCATCAGCCATCGGTAGAACGCCAGATTCTGGAGGGTGGCAATCTGCAGGCCGAGGATCTCGTTCGACTTCTGCAGGTGGCGCAGGTAGGCCTTCGTGAAAGCGGACGCGTACGTGTCGAGGCCAGGGTCGACGGGCGAGTGGTCGTCGGCGAAGGGGGCGTTTTTGATGTTAATGCGCCCCTCGGTCGTGAAAATCGTGCCGTTCCGGGCGTTGCGCGTCGGCATCACACAGTCGAACATGTCGACGCCGCGCGCCACATTCTCCAGCAGATTCTCCGGCGTGCCTACGCCCATCAGGTAGCGCGGCTTATCGGCCGGGAGGAGCGGGGCGACGGTTTCCACCATAGCATACATTTGATCGTGTGTCTCGCCGACGGAGAGCCCGCCGATGGCATAGCCGGGGAAGTCCAGGTCGACCAGAGCGCGTGCCGACTCGCGGCGGATCTCGGGATAGACGACGCCCTGCACGATGGCGAAGAGAGCCTGCTCGTAGCCGTACCGCGGATCGGTGGCCTCGAAGCGCTCCTTGCAGCGTTCCGCCCAGCGGACGGTGAGATCGTTGGACTGCCGGGCGTAGTCTTCGTCGACGTCGGCGGCGGGGCACTCGTCGAGGACCATCATGATGTCGGCGCCGATGGCGCGCTGAATATCGATGGTGCGCTCGGGCGTAAAGAGGTGCGTGTCGCCGTCGAGGTGATTCTGAAACTCGACGCCCTCCTCGGTAATCGTGCAGTGCTTGGAGAGTGAGAACACCTGAAAGCCGCCCGAGTCGGTGAGGATCGGGCCGTCCCACTGCATGAACCGGTGCAGACCGCCGGCCGCCTGGATGACGTCGGTGCCGGGGCGAAGGAAAAGGTGGTAGGTGTTGCCGAGGATCATCTGTGCGCCGACGTCGGCGCGGAGCTCGCGCGGCTCGACGGCCTTGACGCTGCCGAGCGTACCGACAGGCATGAACGTCGGCGTCTGGACGGTCCCGTGGTCGGTCGTGAGCGTTCCGGCGCGGGCTGCCGTCGTCGCGCAGGTGTCGTTTAGGGTGAACTGCAAGCAGGTTGGGCGGGGCGTGATGAGAGAACGGGATGAAGAGCGCGGGCGCCTCGGGGCCAGGCGATTTTCTTCTGCGCCGCTCGCTTCGCGCCTTACGAGCGGGGGACGGCGACAGGGTCCTCCCGGTCGACGGTGACGAGGGCGTCGTGGAGGGCGTCGAGTTCGTCGTCCGACGGCAGGCCGACCACGATCGGGCCGTGCGCTGTGTCGAGCCGCAGCACCGTCTCGCCAGGGGGTGTGGCGAACACGTCGGTTGCGGCGTAGTGGCGCTCGTGCCTGTGGAAGCGACGCGCGTCGATCCGCTGGACGTCGTCGATGGCTGCCAGCGGCACCTGTCGCTCGCAGCCTCCCTGCCGAAGATCCAGGCGAGCAGGATCGTTGTCGACGGTGACGCGCACGCCAGGCCGAAAGCCGATGCCTCCGAGGCCCACCAGCAGGAGGACGGATGCGACCTGCCCGCCCCAGAAGTAGATCTGCCACTCGCTCCCAGGATCGCCGGCGGTGAGCGTCTGCAGAAGGGCCCAGCCCAGGTAATGCACCATGAGCAGCCCGAGCGCTCCTCCGGTGAGGGCCAGGAGGAAAAGCGCTTCACCCCGAAGACGATCGCCGGTCCAGTATCGGAAGGCCCGGCCGAGCAGCGAATACGAGGGATCGAACGTACGTGGAGCTCGGAAGGTGCGCGTCAAGGGGGGAAAGCCTGCAATTTTGTGCAACAGGATGCGGCAAAATGCGAACAGAACCTACAAAGCAGACGGGCGATCGCCAACTGGACCGCCGCGGAGGAAATCGCGCAGCGGAGTACGAGGCAAAAGTGGACCGATACGTTACGGTTCCGGACGCCGGTCGTAGTCCTTGAGTTCGAGGGTCAGATCCTCACGGCAGGCGTGATAGATGGTTACGAGAATGGCCGTGACGGGCACTGCGATGAGGAGGCCGAAGATGCCCATGAAGGTGCCGAAGATGAGCAGGGAAAGCAGCACGAGCACCGGGTGCAGCCCCACCTGATAGCTCATGATGTTGGGGGTAAGGATGCTCTGCTCCAGGAGCGCCTGGCCCAGGAGGACGAGCACGACGACCAGCACCTCGAACCAGCCGCCAAAGATGAAGGCGACAACGCAGCTGAGCGCCATCGAGACGATCGCGCCGAGGTTCGGCACGAAGTTCAGAAATCCCGTAATCAGCCCGAGAAGCAGCCAGAACGGGACGTCGAAAAGGAAGAAGAGAAGGCTGACGTTGAACGTTGCGATCAGGCTAATGATTAGCTGCCCGCGCAGGTAGCGACCCACGATGCTCCCGGCGTCCAAGAGATAGTCGCGGCGTCCGGCGGCCGTCGGGAACAGGCTGACGAGGGCATCGCGAATCTGGCAGTAGTCCTTGAGGGTGTAGAACAGCAGGACCGGGACGAGGGCCATCAGCGTTACGGCGCCCAGCACTGAGCCCAGCGACGACAAAAGCTGCTGCATGGTTTCGGGAAGCTGGCGCGCCTGGTTCCGAACGACGCGCTGCAGCTGGTCCAGCACTTCCTGCTTCTGAGCAAGCCCCGACGCCTCGAACGTGTCGAGGATGGCCGAGGAGGCCAGCCACGTGCGTAGCGAATCGACCGTGGCGAGGACGCGATCCGACAGCGTTTCGAGCTGCGTCGTGATGCTCGGCACAAGGATAACGAGCACCAGCGTAAAGGCGCCGATCACCAGTCCGGTGATGGCGAGCGACGAGGCCCAGCGGGGCACGTCGTACTGGGATTCAAGGTGCTCAACGGCAGGGTTGAGCAGGTACGCCAGGAGGTACACGGCGACGAACGGGATGAGCACTCCGCTCACCTTGTCCATTGCCCACAGCAACAGCAGCACACCGCCCGAGAGCAGCAGGGCACGCACGGCCTGGTGGCGCCGCAGCGGCCACAAGAGCACCGCGCCGGCGATGGCTACAAGCGGAGGGTTCAGGAAGCTGCCCGGCCGCGGAGGCACCTCCATCTCGTACAGCAGCACCAGGAAAAGCACGAATCCCCCGGCGATGAGCACCGTCTCGAACGCCGTCAGCCGCTGGAAGAAGGAGGCGGAGTTCGGGGCGTCATCGCCCGCGGGTCGATCGGTCGACGGCGGCCGGTCCGCGGGAGCGGGCCGATCGGTAGAAGAGGACGGCTCGGGCTGCGAAGGCATCGGCACGACGTGCGTCGTGGCGGAGGTCGGTTCGGTGCGTGCTACCCTTCACGCGGAGGAGAGTTCAGCGCGACAAGGGGGCATTGGGGTTGGGCGCTGCGCGTTGCGCGTCGAGGGCGCAGACGGAGGAGGCCGACGGGTCGCAGTGTCTGGGTTGCGAATCCCATCTCCTGTCCGGGTCCGTGCCCGGTCCACGTCAGTAGGCATACTCCACGAACAGATTGGTATTCAGGGACTGCTGGCGGTTCTGGATGCGCAGCAGCATGTAGGACGTGAGCTGATATTCGAGCGTGAGGTCGGGCACCAATGCGGTCGAGGAAGCCGTTTCGCCGGAGGTCTGCGACGTTACAGGCTGCTCGATGGAGACGAAGAAGCGCGGGGTAAAGTACCGGCCCACCGTCAGGTACGACCTGCCGCTCGGGTCGATCTGAACCCGCACGACGTCGAGCCCGAGCTCGCTGGCCGCGAGGTTCTCCACGAAATTGGTCGCCTGGCCCAGCGCCACGCGGGTCGCGAGGCCGCCGCCTTCGGTGCCTCCGCTGAGCAGTTGGTTGGCCGGGCGTCCCGTGGCAAGGTACGAGAGGATGTTGCGGGTCTCCATCGGGGGCTCGGACGAGAGCGACGGGTCCAGATTGTCGGGCCGACCTTCGAGGGTGAGGGTGATGGTTACTTCCGCTTCCTGCGCCTGCCGGGACCGCTGCTCGAAGACCGCCGTGGCACGCAGGAAAGGCGTAGAGGGGTCGCCGTTGAAGGTGAGCGTGCCCTCGGTGAGGTCGAACTGCTGGCCGAACTGGCGGATGGTGCTCTGCCCCTCCACAACTTCGATGGAGCCAAACACCTGCGCGTCCTCGTCGGAGGCTTTCGTGAGGTCGAGGTCGCCGGTAAACTGGATGTTGAGCTCCGGCGTGCCGTTGGAGCGCAGCCACGTGTCCCGCCTGATCTCGACCGACAGGTCCATGGCCATGGCCTGGTAGGTGTCGAAAGTGGTCGTGTCGGCCGCCGACACTCGGAGGCCGAAGCGCTGCTCGAGGGTGAGCTGGTCCTGCTGCGACAGCTGAACCGTAGCCAGATCAGTCTGCTCCGTCTCGGCAAGGGCCTCCGTGTAGTAAACATTCGCGCTCTGGAGCACCACGGTGCCGTTCAGGACCGGACGGCGGGTGGTGCCGCGGAGCGTCATGTCGCCGTCGACCACCGCGTCGCGGTAGGCCCGGGTGTCGATGGCGACGAAGTTGTCGGCCGACAGGGTGAGGTCGAACTCGCCGAGGGTGAGGGCCGAGAAGGTGATGCCGCCCTCGGCCTCCAGGCGGCCGCCATTGGGCGTGGCGATGCGGGCCTCCGTGATCTCGGCGCGGTCGCCCGAAAAGCGGAGGGTGGCCCGGGCATCGCGGTAGCGAACCTCCGTGCTGGGAAGGTAGGCGCCGCCGCCCGTCAGGCTAAGGCGTCCGTCGAACCGAGGCTGGGCGCGGGAGCCGCGGATGTCGACCTGGCCGGTCAGAATGCCGCCTACGTCGCGCAGTTGCGTCGGGTCGATGAACGGGTCGACCCAGCCGACCGAGAAGTCGGTGGCCTGAACCGTCAGTTGAAGGGAGCGCGACGCGACGTCCACCGTCTCGCCCGACGCGGGGGCGGACAGGCGCAGGTCGAAAGGGATGGTGCCCCTGGCGGTGAGCGTCCCACGCTCGGCATGGGTGAGGGTAGCGTCGAGGCCGATGGCCAAGCTGTCGTAGTCGATGCCCAGGTCGAGCGTCCCCACCGGATCGTCGCCTGATCGGATGTCGAGGTTGAGACGACTCGTGAGACGCGGGGCCGTGGCCGGGCCGCTCAGGTCGACCGTTCCGGTCATGCGTCCACCCAGGCCGGTCAGTCCTGAGAGATCGGCGAGGGTGCCCAGGCGGAGCTGCTCGAGAGTGACGATGAAGCTCTGCGCCCCGTCGAAGTCGATCACTCCGTCGGCTGCGATCTGCTGGTTGGCGCTGGCGAGGAGCAGCCCACTCACCCGATACGCCTCGCCGTACGCGATGGAAGCCTCCTGCAGCAGGCGAAAGCGGTCGGGTCCGAAGCGCATGTCGAAGGCCCGCAGGGTGACGCGCTGACGTCCCGGACGTGGATCGAGGCGGGCATCGAGGCGAACGTTGTGCTCACGGTCGAGACGGGTCGTGGCCGTCAGGTCGACCAGTGAGGAGTCGAGCGTGGCGGTCACGTCTGTTTGCTCGACCGTGAGGCCGGGCATCGTGAGAAAGCCCATCGAGGCGATGGCCTCCATGCGCTGCACCGGAGACGAAACGTCGCCCTCGCCGTTGACGGTGAGCGAGAGATCGGCCAGCCGGAGTTGATTGTACACGAGGTTCTGCAGGTCCGCTTCGCCGTCGTAGCGAAGGGCGCCCCCACTCCCGTATAGGTGGGCCTCGAGCGTTCCCTTGGTTACCGACAGCGCGTCGGCGCCGAGCATCGATCGCAGCGGGGCGATGCCCGTGACGTCGGCCGTCAGGTCGAAGCGCGAGGTGGCAGTCGTGTCGAATACCGCCACGGTGCCGCCACCGCGTGCGAGGACGAGGTTCGAGGCCACGTTCAGCGTGTCGACCTGCAGAACGCCGTCGCGGAAGCGGCTGCGCAGGTCGAGGGAGGCCACGCGAATGTTGGATCCGCGGAGTTCTTCGCCGTGGAGGGTGCCCTCTACGGCCAGGGTGCGCGGGTCGAACCCGGTTCCCGATACGTGCCCGTGCAGGGAGTCGACGGAGGCGGCCAGCGAGGAATCGGCTCCGGCGAGCGCGTCGAGGTCCAGGGCGGCCGCCGACAGGGTGGCGTCGTAGGACGGCTCCGTGGTGAGCGCCTCGGCCGAGGCCTGAAGCCGGATCCGCCCGCCCGCGACGGCTGCGCGTCCGTCGAGCGAGGCTCGGTCGCCCTCGACCGACACCGTCAGGCGTCCGTCGGGCAGTGAAGCCCGGTTGATGCGCGAGCTCGACAACCGAAGGGCACCGTCCATCGAAACGCCGTCGCGGGTCTGGCGTCCGTCCAGAGTCAGGCTTCCTGTAAGTGCAGTCTGGGCTCCTGAAACGCCTGCAAAGGCCGGCAGATCGAGGGCGTCCAGTTCGCCGGTGGTGAGGGCGAAAGAGAGCGGATCCGCGAATGGCGCGGCCCGGCCGGCGAGGGCGGTGCGGCCGGACGGCCCGTCCACCTCCATCGAGGCTGTAAGGACGCCTTCCTCCAGGTGCGCCGAGAGAGTGCCCTGGCCAATGCGTCCCCGGTTGAAGCGGGAAGGAGCAAGCTCCACGCGCCCGTCCACCACCATCGTCTCGGGCGTCGTGCCCCGTACCGTGGCTTGGAGGGTGCCACTCAGTTGGCTGCTCTGCGTGGTGTCGGCCAGAAGGGGCCCGATGTTAACGTTCTCGAATTGTCCGCTCGTCGTTGAGAAGCGGGGCGTGGCGGCGAATGGGCGTCCTTCCAGTTGGACCTGGGCCGCGCCGCTGTTGGTCGTGAGCGAGAGGGTGGAAGCGAGGCGTCCGGCACGAAGCGAAGCCGATCCGTCGAACGACCGGACTGCGAAGTGCGCGTACCGGGCACTCTGAAGCTGCAAAGAGGCATCGAGGTCCATCGACGCCGGGGTCAGGCCGCGGCCGCGCACGGCGAGCGATCCCGACACGGCGGACGTCGTGGAGTCGCCCAGGAAGGCCGCGACGTTGAGATTGCGGAGGCGCCCGCGCGTCAGTCGAAACCGCTCCGATCCATCGAGCGCGGCCTGTCCGGCAAGGTGCACCTGTCCACTGTCGGGCAGCGAGAGGTCGATGTCCGTGTGCAGCGTATCGGGGGTCAGGCGGAGGGCCGCCGTGCCGTCGTCGATGCGACCGAGGGCGAGAGTCGATGGCGCGACGTCGACGCGCACCCCGAGGTTCGGGCCGGCGGGCCCAGTTGCGCTCCCGCTGATCTGCACCTCGCCGGCGATCTGGCTTTCGATGCCGGCGTCGGGTGCAAGCCGGGCCACGTCCAACGCCTGCACGCGTCCCGAAACGTTGAAGGTGGGCACAGCGTCAAGCGGGCGCGCGAACCCATCGACCGAGAACGGGGCGTCGAACGCCTGGCCCTGCACCTCGACGCGAGCGCTGCCGTTCGTGAATGCCGCGTTGAGGCGCGTCGAGTCGGTCTGCACGCCGAAGAGCGCCGTCTCCGTGAGAGAGGCCCGTAGGGAACCGCTGAGCGCGGAGATCGACGGGCCGCGCAGGTCGAGATTAAGGCGCGCGTTCAGCCGGTTCGCGGACGGGTCGCGGGGGCCGAGCAGGCTCGTGGTGAGATCGCGAATACGAGTGTTCAGCACGTAGCGCAGCGTCGCGGTATCGGTCGGGGCTGCGGTGTAGGGCGTGGCCCGGGCGTCGGCGACGAGCCGGCCCCCGTCGGCAAACTGGGCCTCGGCGGTGGCCGTCACGAGCCGCCCGGCACCGCGTCCCCGCACGTCGAGCGTCAGCGACTCCGACGGGTCGAGGCCGAGCGGAGGCAGCAGACTGGCCACGTCGCGGAAAGACAGCGGGGCAGCCGTCAGGCGAAAGCGGACGTCGTCCAGCGTGTCGGCCGAGTCGGTCGGGAGATGCAGGCGTCCGCTGCCGTGCACGCGGCTGCGCGGCGAGATCAGCCGGAGCGTGTCGAGCGTCAGGTGGGGGAGGGCCAGGCGGGCTCGCGTGCCCAGAGTCAGGTCGGTGGTGTCTCCCGGCACGCGAGCGCGCAGGCCGAGCGTGTCGAGGGTTGCCGTGAGTGTGGGACCGGTGCGCACGTCCCGAAGAGCGGCTCGCAGTCCGGCCACGCGGGCCGTCGAGTCCCGTCCGCTCTGCGTGTGGAAGGAAGCCGACCATCCGCCTCTCCGCACGTCGACCCGATCGAGGCGAACCTCCAGGCCCGACGCCGTGGTGTCGTCGGAGGCCGGGAGAAGGCGCGCCCAGTCCCAGCTCGAGTCGGGCGCCTGCCGCATTGTCAGCGACGGCCCGGCGACGGTGGCGCGTTCGACGTGCAGGGTGCTCTGCAGCAGCAGGGGAACGAGGCGGTAGGAAGCCGCGACCGTGTCGGCGTGGGCCATGCGCTGTCGCGCCCCGGTCGAATCCGTTCGGGTGAGCGTCGCGTCGATGAGGCGCAGCGAGCCGAGCCACGTTCCGTCGACCTGCTGGACCGTCAGCTGGGTGCCAGGCAGCGGGTTGAAGCGGTCCATCAGCTGCTGTGCCGTCCACGTCGACACCGCATCGATCTGCAGGACGAGCAGCGCCGTGCCGAGCAGAAGAAGACCGCCCACGACGGCATTCCGCAGGCCGCGAAGGACACGTCCGTACCCAGTCGGGTCCGGCGCGGGGGCATCCGCCGGGTCGGTCTGTTCGACACGTTCGTTCACAGGCAGGAGGAAAGCGTTCAGAGAAAGCGCGTGGGCAGGACCGTTCCGCGGACAGCCCGGGGCTGCGAGCGGCGGTCAGAAGGAACGGCCGATGCCAAAGTGCAAGCGAAAGCGACGGATGGACCGAGTATCGACGCTCGAGACCGGACGGTCGTTGCGGATGGCCTCGGCCACCTCACGGGGGCGCCGCAGGTCCAGTTCGTCGGGGTTGAGCTTGTATGCGAGGTCGAGGCGCAAAAATCCGATGGGCGTTTGAAGGCGCAAACCGGCGCCGGTGCCCGCGATCCACTGCTCGGGGTCGGTCGCCACCGGGCCGCCATCCGGCCGGCGCAGCACGTCGGACGCTCGGGGCGAGGGGGTGAGGGTCAGGTCGCCGTCCGAGATGTAGGCCGCATCGAAGAACGTGGCCGCCTGCCAACTCGATCCGAGACCCGGAAGCCCAAACCGGAGCTCCAGGTTGAGTCCGGCCCGTGTGCGTCCTCCGATGGGTTCGTACACGAAACCGTCCTGCGCGATGGTGGAGGGACGCAAGGCCTTGCCCCCGCCCTGTTGCGGCGACCAGCCGCGCACGTTGCTGCCGCCGCCCGTGTAGAAAAGAAAGTCGGAAAACCGGTTTTGTGCCCTCACGTTCGTCAAAATTCGCTCGTCGGGTGCGTCGAGGTCGACGGTAAGGGCCTCGCGGCTGCCGCCCAGCGCCAGGAGGTGTCCGCCAAAGAGGCGGAGGGCCGCCGACAGGGAGCCGGTCAGCGGAAGGTAGCCGGTCACCTCGGTGCTCGTGCGCAGGAACTCGACGTCCGACTGCATGACGGCCCCGCCGAGCGTCAGCGACGGCCGCGCGATCACGCCGCGCGACGGTTCCAGGAAGTCATCGGGGTTGCCCACCGTTCCGCTGAGTGTAAGCACGCTCTTGTTGAACAGGTCGGCTTCGACCGACTCGGTGCGGTCGTCATCTTCGAAGTCAATCGGTGTGAACTGCTCCGTACGAGCGAACGAGTGCTGGAGCGAGACCGTCCGGAACGGGGGGAGGTCGTACACGAGCGTCGTGTTGAGACCGAACTGCCGCTCGTTGATGTCTAGGAAGCGGGTGGTATCGGCGGCCAGCTTGTCGTTCAGGCGCGCCCGCACGAACGGGCTGAGGGAGCCCGACAGACGCGGCGTGAACAGATACGGCTGCCGAAGCGTGATGGTGCTGCCCAGCAGCCGCGACGGCTCCCTCGAGGCGGTGCCCGACAGGAAGTCGGGCAAAAACGCCGGCGGATTCTCGGGCAGGCCGGTTTCGGCGGTGAAACCGATGCTCAGCGTTCGTGCCTGGCCGAAAAAGTTGCGGTGGGACCAGCTGCCTTCGGTCGTCACGCCAGTCTGCGCCCCGAAGCCGATCTCCCCGGACAGGGTGCGCATGCTGGCCTCCCGCACGCGATAGCGGACCGTCACGGTGCTGTCGCGGGGCTGACTCGGCACGTCGGCAAGCGCGACGCGGAACAGGTTCAGCCCGAACAGCTGGCGCTGTCCCTGCGAGATCGTCGAGGCCGAAAAGAGATCGCCCTCTTTGAACGGCAGCTCCCGGATCACCACCGAGCGATCGACCGAGCGGTTGCCCTCCACCACAATCCGGTCGAACCGTGCCTGCGGCCCCGGGTCGACGTAGAAGCGGATGTCCGCCACATTGGCCGACGAGTCGACGCGGGCCGTGGAGCGTACCTGGGCGAACGCAAAGCCCTGGTCGCGCAGCCACGAGCGCACCTGATCCTCGATCTGGATGCGTCGAAACTCGGTGTAGCGCTCGCCGAGTTTGAACGACGTCCGATCCCGGAACCCAATCCAGTCCTTGCGGCGCCCGCCCTGGAACTGACGCACGGCGTAGGTCGTGCTGTCGGCCGTGAAAAAGCCGGTGTCCTGGATGATGAGCGGCGGTCCCTCCTCGATCGTGAAGACGACATGAATGCTGTTTGAGGTGGTATCGTACTGCGCCAGCGGGTAGTCGATCGAAGGGTGCAGAAAGCCGTTCTGCTGGTAGAACCGCCGGAGCCGCACCACGTCCTTCTGGAGCGTGACGGGATCAAACGGATAGGTGCGAGACTGGACGAGCGGCAGGAAGTCGAACGTGTTGCGCAGCCAGTGGAAGCTGCCGGGGGCTTTCGTGGAAACCTGCTGGCGCAGGCGGTCGGCGGCAAACGTCTGGTGGTCCACGAACCGAAACGACAGCTCGCGCACCCGGGTCGACTCGTCCACCAAATACAGTGGATCCTGGGCCGCGGCGGAAGTCGGAACCGCCAGAGCAGCGACCAGGGCCAACAGCCCGACGAATCGGGCCCCGCGCACGTCAAACGGAAGCGGAAACGCCATCTACGGGAGAAACGCAGGTTTTGCAAAGCCGGTGCACTGAAGTGCCACGCAAGGCCAGAACAGCTCCCACACGTACTCACGAGCCCGAGGGTCGTTCAGTCCGAGGGGCCGTCAGAAGATGACGCCGATGCGGATGGGAACGAGCAGCTCGGTGCTCTCGTCCGCAATGATGAAACCGGGGTTGAACTCCAGGAACAGCGAGCTTTCCTGCAGCAGCCACACCTTGCCGCCACCGAAGTGGAACACCGGCCCACTTTCCGCCGGGCTGTCGCCGAGAGGCACGTAGGCACCGACGCCGCCGAAGAAGTAGAGCCCCTCCTCGCCGCCCTGCGGGACATTGACGATGAGCGACGCCTGGGGGTCGATGGCGAAGTCCGCTTCGTCCTGGCCTTCAAAGATGAACCCGGTGAGGCTGCTGCCGACGGCGAACGACACATCGCGGTTGATGGGCACAGATACGCGAAACCGAAGGCCCGTGCCCACATTGTCGTCGGCCGTGCTGCCCAGCAGCTGGAAGCTGGCGCCGTAGCGCGGATCCGTCTGCGCGTGGACCGGGGCGACGGCAACCGCGGCAAGAAGAAGCAGGCCAACACTCAGAATCGCGGAACGGGGAACCATAACGGAGAAAGTCGAAGACGGATGGAGAGAATCATGCATTCCAGTAAGCCGTAGCAACCGCGTACCGAGTCACACGTGACCCTTTCGGCTCCTGCAGAACGTAGGCGTCCGGAGATCCATCGTCAACTGTCTGGGGGCTCGGGCCGTGCGTTCGCATCGGTTCAAACGCTCTCTTCTCCGCCCATTAACCGTTTCTGCTCATGCCTACCTCGTCGCCCCCCGCGCCGGTGTCTGCTCAGAATGGCACGCCGGACCCGCCGCACACCTGGGATCCGGCCAACTTCGACGCACCGGACTACTACCGGCTTGATGACCTGCTTTCGGAAGACGCCACGGCCATCCGCGACGAGGTGCGGGCGTTTATCACCGACGAGGTCGAGCCGATCATCGAGGAGCATGCGCAGCAGAACACGTTCCCGGAATTCCTCATTCCGGCATTCGCGGACCGCGGACTGCTCGGCCCCAACCTGCCGGCAGAGTACGGGGGCGGCGGGCACTCCAACCTCGTGTACGGGCTGATGATGCAGGAGGTGGAGCGCTGCGACTCGGGCCTGCGCTCCTTCTGCTCGGTGACGGGCTCGCTCGTCATGTACCCGATCTGGAAGTACGGTTCCGAGGCGCAGCGCCAGCGGTGGCTGCCGCAACTGGCCGCGGGCGAGGCCATCGGCTGCTTTGGACTGACGGAGCCGCACGTCGGCTCCAACCCAAGCGAAATGCGGACCCGCGCCCACCGTGACGGCGACGACTGGGTCCTCACGGGCCACAAGCGCTGGTCTACCAATGCCTCCATCGCCGACGTGGCTTTGATCTGGGCGAAGGACGAGGACGACACGGTCCGCGGCTTCCTTGTCGAAACGGACCGCGACGGCGTCTCCACCCCGACCATCGACGACACCTGGTCGCTGCGTGCTGCAGTGACGAGCGAGGTGGTGCTCAACGACGTGCGCGTGCCCGACGCCCACCGCCTGCCCGACATCGAAGGCCTGAAGGGGCCGCTCTCGTGCTTGACGCAAGCGCGCTACGGCATCTGCTGGGGCGTCGTGGGCGCGGCGATGGCCTGTTACGACGCCGCCCGGCAGCACGCCGCCAACCGCGAGCAGTTCGGCAGGCCCATCGGCGGCTTCCAACTCATGCAGGAGCGCCTCGTCGAGATGGTACAGGAGATCACCAAGGCGCAGCTTCTCAACTGGCGCCTTGGCACGCTCAAAGATGCCGGCACGATGCGCCCGCAGCAGGTCTCCCTCGCCAAGCGCAACAACTGCGAGATGGCGCTCGAAGTGGCCCGCTCCGCCCGGCAGATGCTGGGCGGCAACGGCGTGACCAGCATGTACCCGGTGATGCGCCACATGAACAACCTGGAGAGCGTCGTCACCTACGAGGGCACCCACGAGGTGCACACGCTCGTTGTCGGCCAGGACGTTACGGGGGAGAATGCCTTCACGTGATGCGTCCCGTCTCGCGAGTGAATCCGGTCGGCAGACCTTGACGAATCCCTCCCCCCATGGCACACATCCTGTTGACGGTTGACGTGGACGACGACGCAGCTGACTCCCTGGACCCACTCGTCACGGCGCTGACGGAGGCCGGCTTCCGAGCCATGGAGCCGCGCCGCACGTTCTCCCTGCGATTCCCGCCGGATCTCGACAGCGACGACCTGCTCGAGCGCATCGCCTATCAGGGACCGGAGTGGTACGTCCGCACCGCCGTCGAGCAGGGGGCCGGCGACTTGGGAGCGCCCGTCACGGCCGCCTACCTGATCGCCAGCAAGAGCGGGAAAGCCGGCCGACCGACGGCATTTACCGCCGAGCCCAACGGTCCGTCGTAGCTGCATGATACGGACTCCAAGTCGCAATGTCGGGATACGTACCGGACTCGCTACGGAGCTTTCTCCTTCCTGTGACACTGCAGATTTGTCCGCAGGACGTCGCTGCGCTCCCTCAAACACCGATGATTTGGGCCGCTTCGCGTCCGCCGTCGTCCGGAGGCCCTTGCGGTCATCCTGCGGAGCGCCCGACTCATCGAGACCGAAACGACT
>CAYFSC010000053.1:0-17099 GCA_964345695.1 uncultured Rhodothermales bacterium
CCTTTCGGCCTGCACGGACGAAAGAAGCCGGACGGGCCTGCCCCAGATCGCCGCATCTGCGCTGAACGTAGACGCATAATGTACGCAGGTCCGGCAAGATTCCCAACGGAGCCTCTGTTAAATTGCTGATTCCGCTTTCCAAAGCGCTTCCGGCAGCACTTCGTTGCGACATCGTGGACTTCGAAGTCTACATCAAACGAATCCGCCGCATTGCTTCTCCGTCGCTCCGGTTGTAGGTTTTGGCGATCTTGACGTGGGCGAGCCTGTCTCGACCCACCAACTGACGTTTTGACTACGAATCACCAAGAGGGTGCCAATCATGGCCAATGACATTGAAGCCACCGTTAAGTCGATCATCGTGGAGAAGCTGGGCGTCGACGAATCCGACGTAACCACGGACGCCTCGTTCACGAATGACCTCGGGGCGGACTCGCTCGATACCGTCGAGCTTATTATGGAGTTTGAGAAGGAGTTTGACCTGACCATCCCCGATGAGGAGGCCGAGCAGATCGCAACTGTCGGCGATGCAGTATCGTATCTGGAAGAGAAGACCGAGTAGAGGATCGCGCTTCTGGAGAACGGCTCGCCCGGTGAGTTCGCTGTTCAGCGCGACTCGCCGGGTTTTTTGTCGTAACAATCTGTTTGCCGCATCCATCAAACTGCATCTCGGATACGGTGCCTTGATGGATGGGCACGCGTCTGAGTCGGACCGCGCCGACGCGTTCTTGACTTTCGATTCGCTCTTGCCACTGGCTGTTTGCATCGCCCATGGACTCTTCCGCACGCAGGGTTGTCGTCACCGGGATGGGGGCGCTTACCCCGATCGGCCACTCCGCCGGCGCCTTCTGGAATGGATTGATGAACGGGACAAGTGGAGCCCGTACCATCGAGTCGTTCGACCCGGAAGGCCTGCGCACCACCTTCGCCTGCGAGCTCAAGGACTTTGATCCGGCCGACCACCTCGACAAGAAGGCGGTGCGGCGCATGGATCCCTTCTGCCAGTACGCCCTTGTCGCGTCCGACGAGGCTCTGTCCGATGCCGGCATCGACGTCGACGCCCTCGCCCAGGCGGCCAAAGACCGCATCGGCGTGGCGTACGGAAGTGGGATCGGCGGCATCCAGACGTTTCGCGATCAGTCGGAGTACTTCCTGAATCACGGCGAGACGCGCACGTCTCCATTCTTCATCCCGATGCTGATTCCGGACATCGCCGCCGGCCAGATTGCGATGCGCTACGGGTTCCGCGGCCCGAACCATGCCACCGTGTCGGCCTGCGCGACGGGCAATCACAACATCGGTGACGCCTACCGCCTGATTCGTGGAGGCGAGATCGACGGGGCGGTGTGCGGCGGTACCGACGCGTGCGTGACGAAGCTGGGCATCGCAGGTTTCGCGAGCATGCGCGCGCTGTCGACCCGAAACGACGAGCCGGCGCGAGCCTCTCGCCCGTTCGATGCGCAGCGCGACGGATTTGTGATGGGCGAAGGCGCCGGTGCATTGTTCCTCGAAGACCTCGAACACGCCAAGGCCCGCAACGCCACCATCTACGCCGAGGTGCTGGGCATCGGGATGTCGGCCGACGCGTACCATCTTACGGCGCCTGACCCCGACGGCGGCGGCGTCCAACTGGCGCTGGAGCGCGTTCTGAATAATGCCGGCATCGACGCTGCCGACGTGGATTACATCAACGCCCACGGCACGTCGACCCCCCTCGGCGACGTGGCGGAGACGAAGGCTTTGAAACAGGTCTTCGGCGACCATGCCTACGAGCTGAACGTGTCTTCCACGAAGAGCATGACCGGCCATCTGCTGGGCGCCGCCGGTGCGGTTGAAGCAATCGCAACGATCCTGGCGGTGCGCAACGACGTGGTTCCGCCCACTATCAACTTTGAGGAGGGCGACCCGGACTGCGACCTCAACTACACCTTTAACGAGCCGCAGGAGCGCTCGGTGACGGTGGCACTGTCCAACGCGTTCGGCTTCGGCGGACACAACACGTCTGTGGCCTTCCGCGCGTTCGACGGATAGCAGGGGGCCGCGCGCCAGCGTTCTACCGGAAGACCATCTTCTCGACGACCTCCTTCCCGAGTTCGTCATTGATACGCTGCCTCCACGCCCGCCGGTTCATGTGGAGTTCCTGCCGCCAGGCCGCCGAAGCGATCTTAATGTACAGCGTTCCCCCCTTCATCCACGCGGACTCAGTGACCTTCCGGACCTGATCGCCGGCAACCGCGGCCCAGGCATCGACCACGCGCGCTTCGTCGACTTTCTCCTGCACGCCGAGCCGCTCGATCACGTCTTCGAGCAGCTCGCCCAGGGACTGCGGATTATTCGACCGTGCCGACATGGCTGCCCGATGGTTTGTGATCATGGATGCACACAACAGATGGATACGTACGGTAGAATGTAGCCGAGCAAATTCCCAATATCCATTCCTGCAGTGCCCAGGCGGAGTCGCATTCTCGTTACGTCTTCGATGTTACCTTCGTCCGTAGCTGCGCGGCGCAGTGTTGATGGATCAATTTGCTTCACGGGCGTGTCTGGCCGGGGCGGTGCCTTCCGGATGAGCGCTCGCGCCTTTGTACACGATGTCTTTTCGCATGAACGCGCGCTACCTCCTTCTTGTCGGTGTATGGATGGGTCTGTGGATGAGCACCCCCGGTTCCTCCCCGGGCCAGTCCACCGACCTGTCGCGCACAGCAACCGATACGGTCCGTCTCGCGCTCACTGAAACCATTGTCTCCGCTCTTGCGGAGAGTCCCGAGGTCGATCAGCGGCAGGCGGAGCGGCGGTTTGCTGCGGCTCGCCATGAGGAAGCCAAAGCGAACCGGTTCCTCACGGACTTCTCGCTGAGTACCGCCCATTCGTTTGCTCCGGGGCTGGACGTGCCGTCGTCCAATACTCTGCCGGACGATCGATTCTACCTCAACCCGGAGATCGAAAACGACTGGTCCATCGACGCCCTCCGGCCCTTCAGCAACGCCCAGGCGTCGATTCGACAGCCGATCTGGACGTGGGGCGAGCTGTCGGGCACCATTCGCGCGGCGCGGCACGCGGTGGACGTAGAGGCCGGCCGCGTCGACCAGAAGGCGCAGGAGGTGGCCATGCGCGCCGGGGAGTCGTATTTTTCGCTGCTGTTGGCCGAGACGCTCGACCGGCTGGCCCGGCGCACCAAGGACGTCGTGCGGCGCGCGAAGCGGGAGGTCAACCGCCTGCTCGACGAGGGGGCCGAGGATGTCGACCAGGCCGATCTGTTTCAGGTGCGGCTCACGCAGGAGGAAGTCAACCGGCGGTCCGTTGAAGTCGATCAGCGGGTGCAGACCGCCCGGTCGGCCCTTCGGCGGCAGCTGTTTCTTCCGGATGACACGCCCGTCGAGCCTGCGGCCGACGACCTCACGCCCGTGAACTTCACGATTCACCCCGACTCGCTTGCGCACTACATCGCGCTCGGGATGGAGCACCGGTCGGAACTGACTCAGGCCCGGGCCGGCCTTGCTGCCCGCAAGGCGCAGGTGGACGTGGCAAAGTCCGACTACTATCCGAAACTGGGCTTTCAAGCCTCCTACGGATACAGCTTTACGCTGCCCGACCGTCCGCGTCAGGACAACGCGTTCATCGGCGACTCCTTTCGCGGCAGCTCCACCCGAACCGGATTTGGCATCCAGCAGAACCTGAACTTCTCGCAGACGAGGGCGCGCGTCGAGCAGGCACGCGCCGAGCTCAATGCTGTGGAGGATCAGCAAGAGGCCGCGCGCCAGCTCGTGCGGTTCGAAGTGGAGCAGGCGTACCGGGACGTCATCGTCACCTCGAACAACGTGCAGTCCCGCGACCAGGACCTGACGACCACCGGCGAGTGGCTGCGTACCGAGCAGATCAACTTCGACATGGAGATCGGCGACACCGAGAATCTGGTTAAGGCTGTGCGGGCCAATCTGGAGGCCGAGGCACGCTACTACGAGGCCGTGCAGCGCTACAACGTGGCGGTCCTCCGCCTGCTTCGGGCCACCGGCACGCTCGCCGACCGCGCACGGTCCGGCATGCTTCTTGAATCTTCCCCCGATGGATGACACGATCCCCGTCGCGGCCCGGATGCGCCGCCTCGCCCGCTATTTGGACCGACCTCTGTTCACCATGACATACACCGGCCTACGTTCCCGCCTCCGCACTCTCGTTCTGGGCCTTGTCGCTGTCTTCTTGCTGGGGCTCGGCGCCACCCCCGTCCTGGGCCAACGCGCTCAGAACGACACGGCCGCGGAGATCGAGCAGATGCTGAAGGAACGCGACCAGCAGATCAAATCGATCCTGCGGGGCTCCACGGACTATACCCAGCAGCAGCGCGAAGAACTGAAAACGCTGATCAACGGCGTGCTCGACTTCCGAGCCATGGCGCAAACCGCGCTGGGACCGTTCTGGGGCGATCTCAGCAGCGACCAGCGCTCCGAATTTCTGTCCGTCTTCCGCGACGTCGTGCGTGCGCAGTCCCTCGCCGACCTAGAGGTCTACAACTCCAGGGTCACCTACGATACGATCACCGTCGAGGGCGACAGCGCGTTCGTGCGCACCACCACGGAGTACCAAGGCACGTCGACCCCGGTCGAATACGTTCTGAAGCGGAAGGACGACGCCTGGCTGGCCGAGGACATCATCATCGACGACGTAAGTACCGCCGAGAGCTACGCGCGCTCCTACCAGACCTTCCTGCGCAAGCGGGGCTTCGACGCGCTCATGAAGGTGCTGCAGAAGAAACGCGACGAAGCAATGGCCCAGAACCAGAGCGACTGACCCCGTTGGAACCCACGGGCTGCCCTCGCAATTCGTGCCGTCCACCCTGAATGTCCACTCCCGTGCACACCATGTCTTCCCCCACCGAAGGATACGTTCTTCACTGCTACGGCCCTGAACGCTACCTGAGGCATGCCGTGGTGTCGGCACATACGATCCGTCGGCACGACCGGACCCGCCCCATCGCTCTCTGGTGTCCCGAGGAGCATCGCGAACGCCTCAATCGCTGGCACCTCGATGACGTCTTCGACGTCGTCCGCACGCTCCCCCCGGAGAACCGGTCGATTGTCGGCTTCAAGCATGCCCTCGACCGGTTCAAGGTGTTCGACCGCTCGCTGTTTGTAGACGCGGACATGGTGTGGTGCCGCAATCCGGATCCCCTCTGGAAGCAGTTTTCGGCCTATGCGTTTACGGCCACGGGTTTGGAGCGGGCCGATCACTTTTTCGGCGGGCCGAAAGGCCTCGGCGTGGTGGCCGACATTCTCCTGCGCCGGCGCCGTCGTACGCTCCGCCGCTTCGATCTGACGCACCTGCCACGCGTTCAGGCGGGCATGATCTACACCCAGGATGATGCCTGCACGCGCAATGTGGCGGAGGCAGCGTCGTACTATCTCGACCATGCCGACGAAACCCACTTCCGAAGCCGCCTAAACGAGGGACGTCGCGAGGAGTCGTGCGAGTGGAGCCTGGCCATGGCGATGAGCAAGCTCCAGTTGCCCGTGTTTCCCTGGTTGCAGGGCCGCCGCAGTCCGCAACTCGACTACATCGACGGCCTCACCGACCACGACCCGGACTTCACGGACGTCACCTGCCGCTATTACACCGTACGCTCCATCTACAACCTGCGCGGGCTTCCTGTGGCGTCGATCCGCGACGCGCTCCTTAACCTCGCTACCTGGCTCCCGGGGTCGGGAGACTACAAAGAAGTGACGCCCTTCGCCCTCCACTTCGGATGGCTCCACCAGAAGCAGGCGTTCTATGACTTCGTGGAGCGCACCTGGTCCAGCCTGACGCCCGAGCCGGCTGAGCGGCACTGGGTGTCATCGTCTGCCGCTGCCGAAACCGCCTCTCCTGTGCCGGCCGATTAAACGATGGAACGGGCTCGCCGTCCGGGCCATGCCTCCACGAGGCCGATGGATCGCAGGTCGCGCTCATGTCAGAACTAGAAGCCGGTACAGGAAGCGCACCGGGACGTCGTAATATGTCACCAAGCTCGCGGTGGCAAGGACGACCACGGCCGGAGGACTGACCAGCGCGAGGGCCCCTGCAACCGAGCGCGGTACATCCGCGACGGCTACGTAGTCGCGCAGCACGCGCACCATAATCCAGGCGGAGAGCAGAAGCCCGCCACCGACCCATCCGCCGGCGATGCGCAGACCGTTTGTCGCAGGATTCTGCGCGGCCAGCGCGAGTGCGACCACCAGCCCGAGCAGCGCCGGCCAGTGCGGCCACGCCAGCAGCATAAGCACCTGCGGGGCCGAGAGCCCGCTCCAGGGACGGGCTGCCAGGCTCAGACCGGTGCCCCATGCGCCCAGAAGCACTCCCGCCCCGACCCCGACTTCGACACCGTACGTCACGGGAGCCTCGATCCATCGGGCCACCACCTGTCGAGGTCCGTCCGGCAACACGGCCAGGACGTGGTGCACCGCCGGATCAGTGCCAAACGCCCGCACTGCCACCATGGCTCCCATGCCCAGGGCGCACAGGGCCGTCACGAGAAGCACAATGCTGGCCTCCGGCGCGAGGTCGCGCCCGCCTTGGATGCCGTCTCGGTAGAACCCGTGCGATACAAAGTACCGCGACAGGGTGCGCCGGACCTGCCCGTACTGCGCGTAGAGCACCCCGAGTCCGGCGACGAGCACCCACCCGATCATGACGAGCCATGGCGCGCCGGCGGCCGGGGCCGTTCCTTGCGGAAAGGCAAACGTACGCTGCCGACCCGTGAAGATCCCCTCCACGACGCGTGCTGCCGGACGGGACGCCGCGTCTGCACGGTGCAATCCGTACCGGCGGACCGTAGAGACCACAGGTCGATCCTTCCACCGATAAACGAACAGAGGAGGCTGCCTGTCTCCCTCCAGCAGGGGCGGAAGGTGACGCTCCAGATACCGGGCCTGCCGTTCGGGCGACGCCGGAACCCGCAGCCCACGGCCGGCTCCCGCTCGTGTCCCTCGGCCCACAGCACCGATGCCCACGGCCTCATGCACTTGTCTCCACTGGTTCCACCGCGCCTGCGGATCGGACGTGCCGACCAGATCCGCCAACACAAGGTCGACCGCATCCGTGCAGGCGTCTGCCGACGGGCGGAACGGCGTGACGTAGTACGTTGGCAGATCGGACCGCGTGCGGACGTGCTGCGTGAGGGCATCGAAGTACGCACAGGCCGACGGCATGGTGGTGTCGGCCCCCCGGGCCAGACCGACGGCCCGAATCGACGTGTGGCGACGGGCCTGCGCGAGCACCGAGTCAAGCTGACGCCGGGCAAACGACAGGGTGTCGTTCAGCGCAGAAGCCGAGAGATACGCCACGGGAAGATCAACGTAGAGCGCCAGTCCCAGCGTGTCGGCCAGGGCCAGCACGCTCGACGCCGTCACAGGACGGGTCAGTCGCACGGCCGTCGCGCCTGTCGCCGCCATGCGGCGGAGGACCTGCTGCGCCGCCGTCGGGGAGCGTGGGGGCGTCCAGACCACGCCGCGCGTCGACGGCGGCTCGCTCGCCTGGGACTGAGCGGTCCCCGTCGTCGCGACGAGCCCAATCGCGGCGATCACAGCGAGACGTACGAATAATGCGAGGCGACCCATGCCGCGAAAACGATCAGCCGAGCGTTGGATGCAGAGGCGAACTCGAAGGTAGCAACCACACCGTTCGGATGCGATCCTGGGCGGCGATCCTCGGCGACTATCCTGTGTCGGGATCGTCAGAGGCCTCCAGGTAGGCGATGGTGGCGCCCCACGAACTGGCATCCTTCGCCGTCTCGTACGTCTCTACATGGGGATGCCGGTCGAGAATGGCGCGCACACTCCGTCGCAGCGTACCGGTCCCCTTTCCGTGGACGATGCGCACCCGCAGAATGCCCTTCTCCCGGCAGGCGCGTAGATACTCGGGCACCAGGTCGCCAACCTCGCTCGGGTTGAAGGCGTGCAGGTCCAAAACGCCGTCGATAGGATACTCTTGGGGCTCCACAGTCCGATGCGGTGGGTAGAGGAGAAAGAGAACGTGCGGGTTTCGGAACAGAGATGGCGCGCCGGTGCTCCGTCCTCGGCAGACCGGACCGGCCGACGCCCGTTAGTTCGAGAGCCCGAACCGCTTGGCCACCGCCGCATAATCCGACCAGTTGACGTTCGCGTGGGACGAGGCACGTCCGTCCAGCACCACGACCTTGATCGTCTGATCGGAGAGTGCATCGATGGCCGCAGGGGTTGAGACTTCGTAGAAGACCTCGACGAAATCGACTTCGTAGGCGTAGCCCAGCGTCACCGTGTAATCGACCGCCGGCAGGTCGGGCGACTCGACGCCGTAGGTGTAGGGAAGCGCGGTCCACGTCCCCTGTTCGCGCACGTAGGCCGTCACCATGCCCGACTCCACCACGCTCGGGGAGATTTCTGGCGCGTCGTACGACGCGGACACGAAGAGCCCGTTCACGGGCGCCTCGCTCACATCGAAATCCACAACGAACGACGTAACGGCTGGCTCGCCGGCCGGCCCCCGCGGTCCACGCGGACCGGGCGGCCCAACCGCACTGTCTTGGCATCCGGCGACCAGAAGACCGAGAACGACAGGAAGAACGTGCAGAACGAGACGCATGGCAGGCAGGATCGGGAGACGAGGTTCGGCGATGCCGACCGGGATCGGCGTGTCACCCAGGAGATCAAGAAGCGCGCCACGCGAATGCCCTGCCGCGGTCTCCGTCCACACGCCCGGTCTGGGTCCTCCCTGCCGACTCGACTGTCCACCACACTGAACGGTTGGCCGAAAGCCCGGCGGACCTCGAGCACAGCGTCAGCGGGTGCCGAGCACGTCCCATTCAATCTTTCCAGCCATTTCCTCGATCAGAAACACGTACGTCGGGAGCGGCCCGGCGCTCTGCTCTCCGATAATCCAGAGGTCGCCGTGATATCGGTGCAGCACCTCTCCCAGGAAGGACCGGTCCTCGGACTCCGCAAAGCCGTGCTCCTGGCACAGGTACGTTAGGATGCGATCCGTGGGGATCTCTTCGGCCTCTCCACCCTCCATCGCGTCATGGCAGTGGAGAACGGCATCGGCCACGGCTCGCTCTTTTTCGGTCATGGTGATCGTAGACGATTCGTTTTGTATCGAGCCTTCTGCTTCCCGGCCCTCCGGACTCAGAACGCGGCTTCATCCTATCGCCTCGATCTCTTCCTCCAGCAACTGCCGCTGGTACAAGTCGGCGTAGAGGCCATCGCGGTCGAGCAATTCATCGTGGGTGCCGCGCTCCACGACGCGTCCGCGGTCCATCACCAGGATGAGGTCGGCCTCCTGGACGGCACTCAGGCGGTGGCTGACGATGACGAGCGTATGACTGCCCTGCCGCGCGCGCAGCGACTGCAGGATGTTGCGCTCCGTTGCGGTATCGACGGCCGAGAGGGCGTCGTCGAAGATGAGGATGCGCGGATCGCGGATGAGCGCGCGGGCGATGGACGTGCGCTGCTTCTGCCCGCCGGAGAGCGTGATGCCGCGCTCGCCGACGTACGTGTCGAATCCGTCGGTGAACTCTCTGACATTGTCGAGCAGGTCGGCCTCGCGGGCGGCCTCGCGGATCTCGTCTTCGGAGGCGTCAATCTTGCCGAACGCCACGTTGTTGGCCACTGTGTCACTGAACAGGAAGACGTCCTGCGGCACGCAGCCAATCTCCTGCCGCAGCGTGTCGAGCGGGATCGTCCGCACGTCGTGCCCGTCGATGCGCACCGTGCCTTCATCTGGATCCAGCAGGCGCGGGATCATGCGGACGAGCGTGCTTTTGCCCGCCCCCGTGCGCCCAACAATGGCGAGCGTCTCGTCGGCATCGATCTCAAAGCTGACCTCCCGGAGCGCCGGCTCGGCCTCATTTTCGTAGCCAAACGTCACGTTCTCGAACGCGATGCGTCCCTCCAGCTCCGTGATCGACGGGTCGGTCTGCGGGCCGTCGGCGATGTCGGGCTCGGTGTCCAGGATCTTCTGCAGGCGTACGACCGAGGCGGAGGCGCGCTGGATCATCGTGATCACAAACCCGAGCGAGGCGACAGGCCACGTCATCATGCCCACGTAGATGATGTACTCGGCGATATTCCCGATGGTAATGACGCCCTCGGCCACCAGGCGCCCGCCGATCCAAACGACGATGATCGTCGAGAATCCGACCATGAGCAGAAACGAGGGCCGCCACGCCGACTCGACGAGCGCCAGGTCCAGGTTTCGTTTTTTGTACTCCTCGCTCTCCTCGTCGAACGCTTCGGCCTCGGCATCTTCCCGCGTGTAGGCCTTCAGCACGCGGATGCCCGAAAGGGCCTCCTGCACGCGGCTGGTGAGGGCCGAGTATTGCTCCTGCAGGCGGTCGCTGCGGTGGTGCACCATGCGAGCCATGAAGAAAACCGACACGGCCAGGAGCGGCATCGGAACGAGGGCGTAGAGCGTCAGCTTCGGGGAGATGATGAACATGGCGCTGGCGGCCACGAGCACCATCACGAGGGAGCGCGTGACGTACATGATGGCGGGCCCGATGTAGCGCCGCACCTTTTCGATGTCGTCGGTGGCGCGGGTGATGACGTCGCCGGTCGAATACTCTTGGTAGAACGACGGCGATAGCTGTTGAAGGTGGTCGTACAGCGAGTTCCGCAGGTCGTACTCGATGTGACGCGAGGCGACGACGACGGTCTCGCGCATCAGGAACATGAATATGCCACTGATGGCCGACAGGCCAATGACCACGCCGCCAAACATCAGCAGGGAGACAAAGAAGTAGCCGTAGAGCGGACCCTGCGCCGCCGTGCCTTCGAACACGTTGAAGAGACGCACAAACCGCGGAATGCTGTCGACGGCCTGCCGCACCACCATGGGCACCGTAATTTGAAAGCCGGCCGAGATCATCGTGCACAGCAGGCCCGGCACGAACAGGTGCTTGTAGCGCCAAAAGTACTCGTTCAGACGAGAAAGAGGACCCACTTCGGGTTTCTAGGTTCTGGTTCGGGGTTCCACGCGTGGCGTTTCGGGGCTGAAGTTCCAGGTCTTACGCCCCGAGTGTTGCACTTCGAGAATGCGTGCCGGATGTCGAATTTGGAGCGGGCGTTCGACTGTGGCGTTGGCACGCAGACTATAGTGCTGTTACGCAGAGAAAAAGGCGTACGTTCGCAGCCCGCGCGCTGATTCGACCGGGCAGCGTCGTGGCAACAACGATTCATTCTTCCGCTGCCCTTTAATCCACAACGCACAACACGACACCCACCCGCAACACGCTCACGTTCCGGCGTGGGCCTCGACGTAAGCCTGCATGGCGGTTTCATGACCGTCGCGCTCGGCAAGGTGCTCGATAAGGTCGACGTGCTGAGCCGCGATCCACCGGGCCAGCGCCATCGTGATGTGAGCCCCGGCTTTCGGATCGCGACGCGACACGTTCTTAAGATCGGGCCGAAAGAAGCCGAGCACCCGCGTTTCGGTTACGGTCTCTGCCGTTTCCATCCGCCGAAAGTCGCCGAGAATGGAGAGCACCCCAAACACACTGGGCGCCTCGGCCGTCCGTAGCTCTCGGGTGAGGCCCGGCTCCGGCTCGGTCAGGAGCCGAACGGTGCCCCGTTCCACAATGTAGAGCCCCAGCCCCGGATCGCCCTGGTAATACAGCGACTCCCCACGCTGGTACGTGCGGCGGTGCACGGCCTCCGCCATGGCGAGAGCCGCCCGTTTGGAGAGGTGTTCCAACGCGGGAACGGACTTGAGCACCTTTACGATTTCACGTGTGCGGGCGTCGAGCCCGCGGCGGAAGAGACGGCGATAGAGCCGTTCCCCGGCCTGATAGACGGTCCGAAGCGCTGACATGAGGCGAATGCGGAGGTGGTTCGAGGAGACAAACGGCAACTGGAGAGGGGGCCAGCCGGACCTCGCCCTGACGTTCAATGTCTGAATTCTATCATCGACAATCCATTCTCTTAAAACGAGTGGCCGATGCCGAAGTGAAGCAGGGGCCCGCTGAACGAGTCTGCAAAGATGTCGTCGTTGGACGGCGAGGGGTCGTGCAGCGGGTAGGCAAGGTCGAGCCGGACCAGGAGGTAGTCCCACGAGAGACGCAGGCCTCCGCCCGTGCTCATGCCCACCTCGCTCAGAAACTCCGGGACGCGGAACTTGCCGTCGCGGTTGCTGCTGCGTCCGGCCGGGGTATTCAGTCCTGGATTGCGCGGGCCGAACCACACGTTGCCGGCGTCCACGAAGGTGGCACCGATCCAGCGCGCCGCGAGCACGTCGCGAAAGAGCGTGGTGCGGAGCTCGACGCTGGTTTCCAGCTTGATGTCTCCGCCCAAGATGTTGGCAATGTCGCCGTTGGCGGAGTCGCTCATGTTCAGGTTGGCATCGCCCGGACCGAGTTCGCGCAGGCGCCATCCGCGCACGCTTGAGGCACCGCCGCTGAAGAAGCGTCGGTCGAACGGCACGATGTCTGGACGAGCGATCGGCTGCGCGATGCCGGCAAAAAGCTTCATGGCCAGTGTCGTGCCGGCACTGAGGGGCTGGTACCGCCGCAGGTCGGTCGTGAAGCGCATGTACGGCCGGTAGATGAGACGATCGCCCAGGATCACGGCGCCGCGCGTCGTGTCGGGGCGCGCCGGGCCACCCGCCAGTCCGGGCAGGCTGAACTCCAGCGTGTCGGGCGTAAACACGAGGCGGTCCAGCGTCCACGGCAGCGTGTTGCCCACCTCGGCCGCCGCCTCGTACACATGCCCGCGCCTGCGCTGCAGCGCGGTTGCTGTGGCCGACCGCAGAGTGTAGCGCAAGGCGGTGTTGATCTGGGGCTGCGTGTAGTCCTCCAAAATCTGCGTGCGCTGCACCGGATCCTGGATGCCCGTGTCGTCTCCTGGCACGCCGAGGACGCGGTCCAGAAACCGTCGCTGAAAGCCGCGCAACGTGTCGGGGTTGCTGAGACTCACGTCGTAGACATCGACGAGCGACTGCAGGGTGGGCGTGTGGTCCATCACGAGGCGGAACTGCGCGCTTCCGCGTCCCCGCACGCGCAGACTCAGGTCGTTGCGTCGGGCCGTCAGGAAATTGAGGGAAATCCGGGTGCGCGCGTCTTCCAGATCGAACAGCCGACCGAGGCGATCGAACGGCTGGACCAGATACGGCAGCGTAAGCGACGTGGAGGCCTCGAACTGGGCGGACGTCACGAGCGTCGAGTCAAGGCCCGTGGCCACCGACGCCGAGGTGCTCACCTGCAGGGCCTCGCCGCCGCCCAGGGCGTTGGCGTTCTCGTAAGTGAGGCCGACGCCGAGCCCCAACTCGTTCTCGACGTCGGTCACCACCTCGCGCTGAAGGGCGAACGTTTCGGCTCGCACCTGGTGGCGCGGCTGCGTCCGCGCCTCGATGCGGACGGGCACGTACCGAACCGGCGCGCGGGACCCGGATCGCGGCTCCACCCGAACGTCCTGGAACTGCGGGGCGATGTTGGTAAAAGCAAACACGCCGGCGCTCTCCAGCTTTCGCTTGGTGGCCAGCACCTGCGCGCGGCTGTAATACGCTCCCGGCTGGAACTGGAGGCTCCGGCGCAGCAGCGCCGTTCCCAACCGCCCATCGTTCGCGATGCGCGCGTGCACCTGCGGCGGATGTCCGCCGCTGGAATCGACCGGGACGGCCAGCGTGTCGTGGCGCACCGGCGCGTTCGGCTCGGGACCAGTCACGTCAAACTGCACGTCGCCGAAGCGATAGCGTGCCCCGGTGCGGAGGCGGAAGGTGACGTCAAACGTGTCGGGGGCCGGCTCATAGATGACGGCTCGAATCGAGTCGCGCGAGACGCGGGCATAGCCTTCGTTTCGCAAGAAAGTGAGCAGGCGCCGCCGCTCCTGAAGCAGCAGCGGCTTTTCGTAGCGCTGGCTGCGCGCCTCGCGGCGGAGCGGGCGCTGCGGGTCCATCGGGGCCAGGCGCAGCACCGCCTCCTGCGACAGGCGCCGCTGTTGCACGGCTGTGAGGTGGCCGACGCCATTGTAGCGAACCCGGCGGATGATGGTCGGCGGACCGGGCGTGACGCGGAAGACGACCGCCATGTGCTCCGAGCGCTGCATCGGCTGCACCGTGGCCTGAATCTGCGCCTCCCGATAGCCCTGTTGCTGGTAGAAGAGGCGCAGGCGCTCCACGTCCCCCTCGATCGTGGTTGAGTCGATGTATGCGGGCGGCTCGCCGCTGGCCTTCAGGGCCGAACCGATGGGGCTCCACATCCAGCCGGCATCCCCCAGCTGATAGATCCACCGCCACCACGTGACGCCCGGGATGCCGAGAATACGGCGGTTGGGCGCGGTGCGGATGCGCTGCTTCAACTGCGTCTCTGAGAAATGCGTGGCGCCCTCGATGCGTACGGCTCCGACGATCGAGCGGTCAGAGCTGTCGGCAGCGGCGAAGGGAACGGCGCCCCCAGTTCGGGCCTGCGCCGCGGCTCCGAAAAGGCTCCAGGCCACCCCAAGAAGCACCGCCAGGGTGCCGATGGCTCGCATCCGCCCACCGCCTGGAACCCATCGTCGCGGAAGAAGAACCGAATGCGCGAAGATTGTCATGCTTGCCGCCAAAGAGCACGGTCGATGCGAAAAGAAACAGCCTCGCGCCACATGCGGCCCGTTCTCGCGGCTTATCGATCATGCGACGTGCATAGTGTTCGCCTGACGAAAAGAAGGGTTCCTCGCAGCGCCGGGGTCTCCTGTGCTATTGTCCGGTACCCCCTCGATCTCCACGCACCGCCAATGGGGCGTCATCGATAGGGCGTCATCGATGGGTTGCCATTGCTACCCTGACAGCTCGGTACTGTCGTCCGCCGGCGCGTCGCCACGCTTCGAGTCGGCTTCGTAGGTGTCGTTGCGCTGCTGCAGCCGGTGAAAGGTTTCCGGGCTCATGTCCGGCACAAAGAAGTTCATCGGATCCAGCGTGCGCCCGTCCAGGTCGCGCACTTCGTAGTGCAGGTGCGGTCCCGTGGAGCGCCCGGTGTTGCCGCTCAGACCGATCTGCTGTCCGCGCTCCACCGAGACGCCCCGGCGCATGCCATCGCCTATTTTGGAGAGGTGAGCGTAGCGTGTGACGTAGCCCGCGGCCTTGTGGCGCAGGTCGATGTACTTGCCGTAGGTCGATGTGTGACCCGTCTTCTTCACAATACCGTTGGCCGTCGCCACCACGGGCGTGCCGCGCTTCAGCAGGAAGTCGACGCCGGCGTGCATCTTGCGCACCTTGAGGATGGGATGATGGCGCATGCCGTAGCCCGACACGATGGACCCGTTGGCGGGGCGGATGGCGGGGAGCTGCGCCAGGCGCTCGCCCCGAGTTTCCGCAACGCGGGCCAGTTCGCGGTAGCTGGCGCCCTGCAGACTCACCTGGCGCTCTAGCTGATCGAGCGTCGAGGCCGTCTCCTTCAGGAGCTGGGCTGTATCTTTGCTGAAGCGGTTGAAGGACGCATACGGATCGGTCCCTCCCACCCCCATTTCGCGAACGTCGCTCGAGATCGGCTCCATCTCGAAGAGCGTGCGGTACAGTTCCTGGTCGCGCTCGGCCAGATTGTCCAGCCGGCCCGCCAGCGTGTTCATCTTCGCGTTTGCCTCCGCCAGCTGCGCCTGGAGCTTCCGATTTTCCGTCTTGAGCGCCTGCTCCTCAGGCGTCACGATCCACTGGGCGTCCAGCACGCCAACGGCCAGCGCCGTTAGAACCAGAACGACGCCCATGATCCCGGCCAGCGGCTTTATGCGCTGCATCCACGTCGGCTCCGCCTTCACGTAGGTGCACCGCTCCGGATCGTAGTAGTAGGTGTCGTGGTGATTCATGGACGCAGGTGGGGGGTTCCAGAGGGGGCCGTACTCGAGTCGCGCGTTCCGCCCGTGCGAGTCTGCGGCTCGTTGCGCCGACCGGCGTCCGTTGCTCGCAGGTCGAAGTTGGACGCCGGGCATCGTCGAGGCAGTATAGGTGAGCGCCTGTGTGATGTCAACTCACGGCCGGGCCGCGCAGGGGGCCTACTCGTAGTCGTGCTCGAAGTACTCGATGCCACGGCGAGGACGGCGGGCGTCATCCTGCTGGATCCGCTCTCGGAGCCGCTCGGTGAAGACCTCGGCTGGGTCGTACCCGTAGTGGCGCAACAAATAATTCATCGCAATGACCTCGCAGATGACCGTAATATTCTTTCCTGGAATGATGGGCACCTGCACCATTGGAAGCTCGACGCCGAGGATTTCGTGGGTGTCCTCCACCATGTGAATGCGCGTGTACTCTTCGTCGGGATCCCACAGGTGCATGTTGACCACGACCTCGATGCGCTTCTGGAAGCGGATGGCTCGAATGCCGAACATGGCTCGCACGTCGACGAGGCCGAGGCCGCGCACTTCAAGGAAATGTTGGACAAGATCTGTGCCGGAGCCCATGAGGATCGACTCGTCGCGCTTCGTGGCGATCACCACGTCGTCGGCCACGAGACGATGCCCGCGCTCCACCAGGTCGAGTGCCACCTCGCTCTTGCCAATCCCGGGCTTGCCGATGAGAAGAAGCCCGATGCCGTATACATCCACGAGCGACCCGTGCACGGACTGCTGGGGGGCGAACTGGTCGGTGAGGAAGCCCCGCAGGGTCGACATGAAGCGGACCGTCGGGAGCGGCGTGGCGTACACCGGAATCCCCGCATCGGTGGCCTGCTGCAGCAGCGGGTCGGGAATTTTGTTTCCGGCGGTGCACACGATGCACGGGACCTCGAACTGCGTGACGTTCCGAAATGCCTCGCGCCGTTTCGATGCGTCGAGGTGCTCCAGATAGCGGTGCTCGGTGTTGCCAAGGATCTGCACGCGCTGGTAGGTAAAAAGCTCGACGTACCCGGCCAGAGCCAGGCCGGGCCGATGCAGGTTGCCCTCGGTCACGTCGCGCTCTGGCGCCTCCACCGCATCGTTCAGGGGCTCGATTTCGACGCCCACCGTCTCGCGGAGCTGCTGCATCATGAATGCAACGGTGATCGACTCCTTCTGAAATGTGCGCGACTCACTCATGGCACTGTCGATTTGCGGTGGACGATCAACGCGATACGGGGAATCAAAGTCGAACGGCGAGGGAGGCCTGTTTGTGCGTTTCCAGACGGAAATGTCCGGACGGACAGGCCGCCGCACTCGGCGTCG
>CAYFSC010000054.1:0-17049 GCA_964345695.1 uncultured Rhodothermales bacterium
TTTTCGCCCAGGATGCGCGCGACCGGCGTGACGTATTTGGGCCGCGTCAGCACAAACACTTGATCGCCGGTCTGCAGGCGCTCGTCGCCACGCGGGAGAATCGTGCGGATGTCGCGCGCAATGGCCTTGATACGGAACGTAATTTCGGAGTGCTCCTGGACCACCACCCGCAAGGTCTTTCCCAGAACGGGGGCGTCTTCGTCGAGGCGGATGCCGACCATTTGAAGGCGCCCTTCCGCAAAGGTGAGCAGATCGGTAGCACTGGCGCGGCGGATCAGACGGGCGACTTCTCCAGCGGCGCTTTCTTCGGGATGAATCACGAGGTCAATTCCGAAGTCCTGCGCCTTGAGCACCGACTGCGTGTGCGCAATGTCGTCGGTCCGCGTTCGGGCAATCGTGGTGGGCACGTCGAGGCGGTCGGCCATCATGCAAGCGATGATGTTCACCTCATCGATGGCCGTCACGGCCACGAGCATGTCGGCGTCTTTGATGCCGGCCTCGTCGAGCACGGCGGCCGACGTGCCGCTACCATGCACAGCCATCACGTCCAGCCGCTCCTCTACGGTCTGGAGGACGTCGGGATCAATGTCGACGACGCTCACGTCGTGCTGCTCCTGTGCGAGCATACGTGTGACGTCGAATCCCACCTCTCCCGCTCCGATAACGACGACTCTCATGAGCACATGCCTTGTGATTCGTGATGCGCGACGCGTACTGCGTGATTTGTGATACGTGGGCTATGGGCCTGGGCCAGAGGGCGGCGCGGTCTCCTCGTCGTCCACGACGCGCACCGGAAATGGATCCGCCACGCTGCCCGGATAGAGCGTCCGGTGCGGAAACGGGATCTCAATGCCTCGGGCGTCGAACGCTTCCTTGACGTCGGCCGGAATGGTGTTGCGGAGATCCAGGTAGTTTTCTGTCTTTGCCCATACGGAAAACTGGAAGTTGAGCGATGACTCGCCGTACCCCTGAAACAGAATCATGGGCGCCGGCTCTTCCAGACAGAGCGGATTCTGGTCGGCCACGTCCGTGAGCACGTCGCGGACAGCGCGCATGTCCTCCTTGTACGCCACGCCCACCTGGAGGTCGTACCGACGAATCGGGAATCGCCGCAGGTTGGTAATTTCCGACTTGATCATCGTCTCGTTGGGCAGGCGCACGAACAGGTTGTCAAACGTCCGCAGCTTCACGGACAGCAGGTCGACGGACAGCACCTCGCCCACCGTGTTGCCCACGCGAATGACGTCGCCCACGACGAACGGCTTTTCGCCCAGCAGAAAAAGACCGCTGATGACATTCGACGCGGAGGTTTGGGAGGCAAACCCGAGGGCCACGGTTAGAATGCCGGCCGCCCCGAGCAGAATCCCGAGGTCGAACCCCAACTCCGACAGGGCGGAAGCGCCGAAGAGACCAAGAATGCCGTAGAACGTAATCCGCCGCGCCAGAAGCTCCTGGTGCGCATCCGTCTGGCTCGACAGCAGATGCGACGCCGCCTGCCTGGCCAGCCGGGCGACGATAACCCCAATGCCCACCTTGATGATCGCACGGACAACTCCCGCCACCTGCTCGCTGGTTGCCAGCTGCTCCAGAAAAATCCACCACTGCTCCATGGTACAGATGGGAATGGATGCGAAAGAAGACGAATAAAGGGGCTCCTCGCGGCGCCCTCATCCGGAGCCGAAGAGTGCCTCAATAGCACGAAACGTGCTTACCACAAGGCCCTTCTTCAACTCCTCTCGCGGCTCCTGAAGCCGCGTAGCCCGAGGAGCTTCTTTCGGCGCTCCGGTCTCCACCCGTACTTCGGCCCCTTCCCCACTTCTCTTTCGATCGACCGTGAGCGCCTGCGTCCAGAGGACATCGTCCTCCGCTCGGTAGAGAGCAAGGTACTGCGTTGGAACGTGCACGCGCTCCAGCGGAAGGCTTTCGTCCGCGCCGTTGCGCACCAGGAGCGGCGTCACCGCGCGGTGCATCCGCAGGGGAAGATTGGCGAGACGAAGGCGCCCGGCGGTGCGAGAAGCATAGCACAGCTCGCCCTCGCGCGTCGACGGGCCGAACCACGTATCGGACGGCCGGTGCGAGGGAATCTCCTGCAGCGCCTTCGACGCCGTCTCGACGCGAATCCAGAGCGGAGTGCTCACGTAGAGCGTGACCTCCTCGCCGGCGGGAACGGAAAGGGGATGCTCCGGACGCACCACGACGGCACGGTCGGCGGGCACCGGCTGGAGCGTCACGGTCGGCGCTGTGGACCGAAAGCTGTGGCGCTGCCGCTTGACGGACGCGTCCCCGTCGGCTTCTGCCTCCACCGCACGCCATGCCTCGTCGTCGATCGGAACCACAACCCCGCTGTCGCCGCGCAGCGGATCGCCTTCGGCGCGGTACAGAACCCGCCACTCTTGCGCCGTTCGGAACACCCAGAGCGTCGTCGGACCCATCGTCCACCGGCCCGCCTGCTCCTTGTCCAACTCAAACGTGCCCCACCAGGGCTGCATGGAAGCGGAGTCGTTGGGTGCGTGCATGCGTGCAAAGTCCATTGAGGAGAAAAGACGGCCTTTCGTAAAATGCCCAGGCGAGGAGGGTGCGGAAAATGGAATCCGCATTCCAAGTTGCGGAGTCAGGGCCCAGGGCCACCGGTCCGAAAGGCGCGTCAGTCGGACGGGTCGCCGTTCGCGTTCCCGTCGGCCAAGGGCAGGCGGACCCAGAAGGTCGTCCCGGCGCCTTCGTCCGTCTCGAACCCGATGGCCCCGTCGAGCTCTTCGATGCTCTTTTTGGCAATGGCAAGACCGAGTCCCGTTCCGCTCGTCTTCGTGGAGAAGTTGGGCTGGAAGATCTTGTCCCGCTGTGCCGGAGGAATGCCAGTTCCGTTGTCGATCACGAGGCTGCGCGCCGACGGCTGCCCGTCGCCGTTGTGGGTGCGGGCTGTGCGGATGTCAATATGGCCGTCGCGCTCGTCGGGGATGGCCTGGATGGCGTTCTTAATGAGATTGATGTAGATGCGCCGCAGATCTTCGTGGTCGGCCTCCACGACGAGGGGCTCGTCATGGAGATCGAGGTCTACGGTCACGTCGGGGTCTTCCTCCTGCATGAGGCGAGCGGCCTCTTCGACGACCTCGTTGAGATCGAGCGGCTCCAGCACCTTTGTGGGCAGGCGTGCGAAGGACGAGAACTCGTTGGCGATGCGCACGAGCGACTCGATCTGCTCCACGAGAGTCGACGTGATGCGGTCGAACATGTCGGCAAACTGCCGTGCGTCCTCGTCTGCGTCGGCCGGAATGTTGGGCTTGGCTCGCTGAAACGCCCGTCGCAGGTGCTGGATGGACAGCTTCATGGGCGTGAGTGGATTTTTGATCTCGTGCGCCACCTGCCGCGCCATCTCGCGCCACGCCATCTCGCGCTCCTGCTGCGCCAGCTTGCGCCGGCTTTCGGACAGCTGCTCGCGCATTTCGTTGAACGTGCGCACGAGGTCGCCAATCTCGTCGCGCGTGTTGACGGGAAGCACGCGCGTGAAGCGGCCCTCACCGATGGCCTCCAGCCCCTCGCGGAGCTGAGCGATAGGCCGGGCAAGCGCGTCCGACAGAACGAGTGCCGTCAGCATCACCACGACCACCAGGATCAGCAGGGCGCCAAACAGGTAGGCGAGCGTCCGCGCCTGTTCTTCCTGGATGCGCTCCTGCTGGGCGAGGGTCGGCACGGCCATGACCACGCGCGGCTGCCCTTCAGCGTCGGTCAGGGCTTGGTATCCCACCTGGTACTCGAAGCCGCCGATGGACGCGTCGGCCATGACAAAGCGGCGGGCGTCGTCGTAGAGCGCCGCGTACACCGCGGCCGGCAGACGCCGGTCCACCAGCCGGTCGCGCACGAGACGGGGGCGGCTCGTGGCGTGCAGCATGCCGCCGCGATAACGCCGCAGATCGAGCCCCACGCGGGTGGTGAGCGAGTCGATGTCGGTTCGCCGAGCGACCTGGTACAACGGTTCGCCCGGGCGGGCCTCCAGCGCCAGCACTTCTTCGACGCGGGTAAGCTGATCCTGCAGACGCTGCTCGGTCACGCGGGCGTCCTCGCGCGTCACCACCTGCACGCCCACCACGCCCACCGCAACCATCGACACGATGCCTACCACGAGGAAGGCATTGAGCACTTTGTTGCGGAACTGAACGCGCGGCGCCGGCAGCAGCCCCTCTCGATAGCGCGCATACACGCCGAGCAAGTACAGCAGAGCGCCAACGCACAGCCCCGCCACTGCCAGCCGGAGAATATAGTACAGGTGGTCGAATGTGAGCACAGCGGGGATCCGGGAGGCGACAACCTGCTGTGCCGCCGAGTCCTGGGTCCGCTCGTAGTAGGTGAGGAACTGGCGGTCCTGAACCGTCTCGCGGCGCCACAGAGACGGATCGGTCTCCAGCGCCGTCTGCACCTGCTCCGGAAGCCGGGTCCGCCCGAAGTCGCGCCCAAGGCTACGAACCAGAATGCTGTCGCGAAACTCGGCCAGCGACAGGTCGGCGTACAGGTCGCTGAACGACCCGGTGGGGAGCAGCACGCGCGGGATGCCGGTGCCCACGCCGGGCAGCAGCGTCCGGGGCACCACTTGCATGAGCACCCACTGTGGAACCGTGTCGGGGTCGCCAGGGGCATCCAGCCGGGTGAGGCCCGCGTACAGAAACCGCCCGGTCCGTGCCGAGCGCGACTGGGCGGCCGCCTCCATCTGCTCGACCACGGGCCGCCCGCCCTGGATGCGCGACAGGGGCCGCAGCGTCTCGAACGCCCGACGGTCGCTCGCGGACGCCGGTCCCTGCGTCTCCGGACCGGCAGCCGTATAGCGGTACAGCACCGTGCCCGTGCTGTCCAGCAGCGCGAGGTGGGCCTCGTAGGCCGTCAGAGAGGCCAGCAGCGAGCGGCGGACGAGCCGCGTGGCGACCGAGTCCATCGGCGCGGGGCGGGGAGCGTCAACGTCAGAAGCACGCCGGAGATTGTCGCGTGCCTCCTGAAGCACCTGCTCGATGGAGAACAGCACCCGCGGATCGCGCCCGGCCTCGAACGACGCCACGGCCTCCACCATGTTCTCGCGCCGCTGGGCGTCCATGCCCGTGTACAGGAGCGGATACAACAAAAACGTGAGTACCAGGATGGAGGGGAGCAGCGTGCGCAGCGTAAGGTGGCGGATGTCCGGACCGGTGCTAATCAGCCCGAACGCTGCCGTGGTGCTTACGGTGCCGAGGAAAATCATGGTCACCGGAAAGGGGACCCACGCGCCACCCTCGAGCCCGATGTAAAATCCTCCAACCCCGATGACCCACACCAGCGCCGTCACCAGAATGGGGATGCCTCGCGACCAGCGCAGCGGCAGGTAGCGCAGCAGGAGCCGAATGGAGATCCAGGCGATGGCGATCCCGGTGAGTACGGCGGCCACCACCAGCATGAAAAGCGCACACAGCACCACAAGGACGAGTGGCTGGGGCAGAAGCCCGGTGCGCGAGAAGAAGTCGAGAGTGCTGTCGACGACCGCGCGGCGGACGAACTTTGCCAGGATGGGGAGGATGCCGAGGATCAGCCCGGTGGTGCCCACGACGACGATCAAAAAGCGCGTGGACGAGGGGCGCTCGGGCGATCGGTCCTGCATCTGGTCGAAAAGCCCACGGATGGAGTCGATCGATACCCGGTGTTGGGTGGCGAGGTGCATCAGTCCGAGGGCAAACACCACCGCAAAGATGCCGGTGATGAGCAGGTCACCCGTCGAGCGCATGAGCCCAGCTCCGACGGGCGAGGCGAGGTGCGTCGGGTCGAAGAGCGGGGCGAACAGTCCGCCGCCGGCGGTCCAGCGAGCCGGCACGTCCCAGGCGAGGAGCACGTACCGCAGGCCCCACCACGCGCTGCCGATGGCCAGAAAAGTGCCGGCATGCTTGGTGAGGGCCGACAGCGAGGCATCGCGCCGGACGCGAACCCCGTACATACGCCAGCCGCTGCCCAGGATCCACAGCAGGAGCAGGGTGGTCCAGAGTGCGATCCAGTCGCCGTAGAAGGTGGCCGTCTGCTGAATGAGGCGCTCCGCTGTAGGCTTCTCGACGACCACGCGGGCCAGAACCGAGCCGTCTTGGCTCCGCAGCCACCGATGCAGTGCCGGAGGGGCGGCCGTCGTGTCGGGGCGCCAGGCGACGTTCACCGACTCGCCGGTTTCGTCGGACCAGGTCTGCTCCAGGCTGTGCCCCCGGATGTAGCGATTTTGGATCGTCGGTTGGTAGCGCACGACTTGAACCACGCGCACGGCGCCAACGGTCTGTTGCTGGGCATCCACTACGGGATGCCACACGGCCAGGGCCGTTCGGACGTCGCCCTCAGACACCACCACGGTGCGGCGTCGGTCCGGCGCGGCGTCATGCCCGATTCGTTGGGAGATCTGCAGCCCGTTCCACGCAAGCACTTGCCCGGAGGCGTCGTAGACTTCGAGGGCAGACGGCGCGTCGCGGCGTACCCGATTGACCCGCTCGGCTACGCCGTCCGGACGCCGTCCGGGGGTAGACGTGGTCTGCAACGCGCGAACGAGGACGCTGTCGGTAGCAAGCTGTCGCGCCCGCAGGTGCAAGCGGTCCTGCAGGGCGCCGAACCGCTCCTGCACGGTGTCGAGCGCGTCCTGAGCAACTTCCGAGCGGCGCGTGTCGACGGTGCCGCGAAGGGCCTGTTGCGCCCGCAGTTGGGCGCCCCACGTGACCGCCAGGGCGACGAGCAGCATTCCCCCGATTCCCCAGAGATACGGGGCGCGTCGCACGAAAGAGAGGAAGGACATGCTTATGCTCCGCTGTCATCGCACTGCAAGAACGACTGCACGGGTGCCATGGGCAGTCATCGCCGTTCGGTTCCGATGCGCACCTCCTGGAGCTTCCACCGGGCGTCGGCGGCACTCAGTCGGACAAAAATGCGCAACGGCTGTTCGTCGCGGGTGTGCCAGTAGGTGCCCGTGACGAAGTAGGTCCTTTCGGTTTGCACGGTGTCCTGCACCGCAAAGCGACGCGGCCCGTGCTCCTTGAAAAAATTCTGCAGGACGTAGAAGGCCTGGTCTCGACTGTAAAACGTGCGCGTTCCGAACAGGGTAATCTCGACGCGGTCGGCGGCGGGGGTCAGCAGCGTGCTGGGGGCACCGGCGGACAGAGCCCGCTGCACGCGCTCCACGACAGACGGAAGGGAGGCCGTGGTGTCCGGCGCGGACGACTGGGCGAAGACGGACGAGGCGGTAAAGCCGAGCGCCACTAAAACCAAGCTCAGGCGCAGAGGCGACATCCGGCGCGTTGGGTTCAATCGTGGAAACGATTTCCGAAAGATACAGAGACACTGCAACGACTACAAGAAACAAGCCAGCCGCTGCCCCAATCTCCGAGTTCACGATCTATACGACAGCGATCGGACGATCGTTTTGCTTCCGGAGCAACCGGGGCGGGGCGTGCGCCGATGAGGGCCGTCCTACAGCGCCCGCCCGGTCGCCGCCTGGGGGCAGTGAGGGTAGGGAGGAGCGGGGAGACGGGAGCGCGGCCGTAGGGATTGCCCACTTCCCTGGACGCTGTCCGTCGTTGAGAGCAGACATTTCGCACGGTCAGAGGTTCCGCGGACCTGGGGCCGACTTCCGGCGGACGGCCGGCTACGTGAGGTCGGCGAGGGTGACGCCAGCGCCCCCTTGCTGGATCGGAGCGTCGCGCACGTTTTCGACGTCACTGCGCTGCCGCAGCATCTCCTGGATGGCCGCCCGCAGCGCACCCGTGCCCTTGCCGTGCAGGATCTCGATGGTATCGAGGTTGGCAGCAATGGCGTCGTCCACGAAGTGCTGCACGTTCGACCGCGCCTCGTCCACGCGCTGGCCGCGCACATCGATGGAAGGGCTGGCCTGTAGCGATCGCATCGAGGCGTCGCCCGATGATGAAGGCACCGTCTCGGCCTCGGCCGCCGAGCCGCCCACTCGCGTCAGGCGATCCACGTCCACGCGCATGTGCATCGATCCCATGATCACCACGGCCTCGCCGTTTTCGATGTCCTGCACGTCCAGTCGCGTTGTGCCGTCGTCGAGCACCACCTGGTCGCCTTCGTGAATGGGAGCATCCGGATGCCGGTCGAGGCCGTCGCCAGCCGGCTCGCTCGATTCGTCAGGGTCGTCGGCCTCCGTCTCTCGCTCCTCTTCGACCTGCTCGCTTTCCTCCTGCAGGTTCTCCTTGAACGATTCCAGCCGCTCGCGTGCCTGCTGGGTCGCCTCTTTCTCGGCCTGCGCCTCCTTGATTTCCTTGATGGTCTGCTCGATCCGCGCGTTGGCATTGTTGACGATGCGCTCGGCCTCTTCGAGGGCCTGCTGCCGGTATTCGTCCCGCTCTTTCTCCAGCTTGCGCCACTTTTTCTCAAACCGTTCGCGCTCGGTTTCGGCTTTCTTACGGGCAGTCTTGGCCTGGTAGAGCTCCTCTTCGAGCGCCTGGTTGCGCTCTTCGAAGGTCGCGATCAGGTTTTCCATGGCGGTCTTCTGCGCGCCGGCCAGGTCGCGGGCCCGGTCGAGGAGCGCGTCGTCGAGGCCCATGCGCTGTGCAATCTCGAAGGCGTAGGACGATCCCGGCACGCCCTCCTGATACCGATAGGTGGGGCGGAGCGTCTCCTGGTCGAACTCCATCGACCCGTTCTCCACGGCCTCCGTTTCGTGGGCGAACACCTTGAGCGTGCCATGGTGGGTCGTCGCGATGGTGCGGGCCCCGGCGTCGGTCAAGCGTTCCAGCAGTGCCTGCGCGAGCGCGCCGCCTTCGTCGGGGTCGGTGCCAGTACCGGCCTCGTCGATGAGCACGAGCGTATCGTCGTCGGCATGTCGCACCATCTCCTTCAGATTCGCCACGTGCGAGCTGAAGGTCGACAGGTCCTCCTCGATCGACTGCTCGTCGCCGATGTCCACCATGAGGCGGTCGAAGAGCGGCATCGAGGAGTGCGGGGCCACCGGAAGGGGACATCCGTACGCGAGCATGAGCGCGAACAGGCCAACCGACTTCATGGCGACCGTCTTTCCGCCCGCGTTTGGGCCGGTAATGACCAGGGTCCGAAAGTCGCGCCCGAGCGTCAGATCGAGCGGAACGACCTCACGCGGGGTGACCGCCTCCTCGGCCGCCGCGCGACCGCGCGACCCGTCTTCGCCGGCGTCCATCTGTCGAAAGTGCAGCTCCAGCACCGGGTTGCGCCCCTCATGAATGTCGATCACGCCGTCCTCGTTGAGCTTCGGAACGACCGCGTCGAGGCGATTGGCCAGCCGGGCCTTGGCCTGCAGCAGGTCGAACTGTGCCAGGGCGCGGAGGTTGGCCTCCATGGCGCCGCGTTCGTCGCTCAGGCGGGCGGTGGCCTCCCGAAGAATGCGCTCGATTTCGCGCTGCTCGTCGCTTTTGAGCTCGCGCACCTCGTTGTTGAGCTGTAGGCACGCTGCCGGCTCGACGTACACCGTCTGCCCAGTGGCCGACGTGTCGTGCACGAACCCTTCCACCTTGCGCTTCGCCTCGGCACGTACCGGAATGACCATGCGCCCCGCGCGGATCGTCGGCTGCTCCTCGGTCGCGTACCCCTGGCGGACCGCGTCGCGGAGGGCCGCGTCGAGCGTGTCGCGGAGGGCGTTTTCCTTCTGCCGAATCGTGCGCCGGAGCCGCTTCAGCTCGGGGGAGGCATCGTCGCGGATCGAGCCGTCCTCGTCGATGATCGACCGGATGTGAGACTCCAACGCCTCCAGCGGCGTAATGCGCTCCACCGCGTCGGCCAAGCGCGGGTAGTCCCGGCGTCGGCCGTCGAAATAGCGCTTCAGGCGGCGAAGCGTGATGAGGGACAGCCGGACAGCCTTCAGGTCCTCTGGGTCGACGTACGCATCCTCCGGCGCCGCCCGCTTGAGGACGTCGCGCAAGTCGTAGACGTGGTGCAGCGGCACCGCGTCGTCGTAGCGGAACGCGTCCTGCAGCTCCTCGACACGCTCCAGTTCGGCCCGCAGCCAGCCGATCGTCCGGGCCGGCTTCATTGTCTCGACGCGCTCCTTCCCGAGCGGACTGATCACCTGCTCGGCGAGCCGGGAACGGATGACATCAAATCCTACTTTTTCTTCCAGCGAAGCCGGATACGTCTGCATGGGGAACGAGAGCTGTGATCGATGCGCCGGGACGCGCTTCCCGGCGTTTTTACCCAACAAAGAAGCGGGCTGCCTGCTCCGACCGCAGCGCCATACGATGGCCCTGGCGGAGCGACAGCCCGCAATTCAACCAAAATCGAAAGCGGCGCACGTCGGGAGACGGCTACGGGGCGTTGACCTCCGAGTGGTCGCCGATGTTGACAGAGCCCGTCACGGCTGCGGCCACGGCCTGCCGGCCTACGATGGAGTCGGTAAGCACCGCACGCTCCACGGTGCCCTCCTGAAAGACGATGCTCTCCTTCACGACGGCCCCGGACACCGTAGCGCCCGACTCGATGGACACATGCGGGCCCACGACCGAATCCTTCACCGTGGCATCCGGCCCCACGTACACCGGGTTGTGCACCACGCTGTTTTCGATCGTGCCCTGGTGCAGGTCGTCGTCCTCGCGCTCGAGGATGCGCCCAGTGGTCTCCAGCAGGGCCGGGATGGTGCCGCAGTCCATCCACGCGTCGACCGAGGCGGTGGTGAACACGTCGCCTTTCTGGAGACGCCGGTCGAAGGCGTCGGTGAGCTGAAGCTCATTGCCCTTCCCGCGAACGTCGTGCTCGATGAGGTAGTCGATCTCCGTCTTCAAACTCGCCAGGTCGCGCACGTAGTAGATGCCGATGATGGCCTCGTTGGAGATCGGCTCGTCCGGCTTCTCGACCAGGCGCGACACGGTGTCGCCGTCGCGCACGGCCACGCCGAAGCGGCTCGGGTCCTCGACCTCCTTCACCCAGACGACCACGTCGGAGTCGCCGAGGTCGACGTCCTCGTCGATGGCGAAGAGCGTGTCGGCAAACACGACGATGCCTTCGCCCTCGAGGTGCTCGTCGGCGCATCCCACCGCGTGGGCCGTGCCCTCGGCCGAATGCTGCACGGCGAAGTGAGCCGTCATGTCGCGGGCCTCGCAAATGGATGTCAGTCGGTCGCGAATGTCGGCGCCAAAGTCGGGTCCGAGCACGAAGACGCCTTCGTCAGGGGGCTCCGGAAGCACGCGGGCGAACGTGTCGACGATGCGTTCGACGACGGTGCGGCCCTTGACGCGGAGCAGCGGTTTCGGGGTCACATGCGAATGCGGGCGGACACGGGTGCCGCGCCCAGCCATGGGAACAATGAGTTTCATAGACATCGAAGGCTTCGAAACGAAAGTGGCGAAAGAGACACCGATACCGTTCCAAAATCGGAATGCATCGGTGGACATTGGAAGATCCTCTGAAGGATAATGAGGGAACGGATACGAATGCGAATCCTTGCTGTCGCTTAACACGAGAGCCTCCCCACGACCGGTGCTGCCGTGGAGGCCACGTCTGTTTCGCCCGTGATACACCGCCGTGCCGTCTCAGGACGTCACCCGTCGTCCACAGTGGTGGACACGCGGCGCGATCCCGAAGGTAGAGCGCGCCGCGCACCGATTAACAGAATCGTCACAGATTGGCAATGTGTGCTCCGTATCGTTTGTTGAGGCGAAATGTGCGGACCTCTCCCCGACTCCCTCTTCGGGTTCGAGGCGTTGAGCTGACGGTGACAGCCCGGCTTGGCATCGGCATTGCGCCATGCGTTCATGAACCTGTTGCTCGAACAATGCCAACCTGCTTATGCGATCTCTGTCTTCTTCCTGGCTGCCAGTTGCTGTTCTGACGCTCGCGCTTGCGCTCCCGTTGGGAGGATGCAGCAGCCTCAGCAATACCGAAAAAGGCGCCGTCATCGGCACTGCTGCCGGAGCCGCCGGGGGGGCGGCGGTCGGTAAGGCGGCCGGCGGAACGGCGGAGGGCGCCATCATTGGAGCCGCCGTCGGCGGAACGGCCGGGGCCATTATCGGCAACCGCATGGACAAGAAGGCCGAAGAGCTCGATGAGGAGCTAGAGAATGCCGAGGTAGAGCGCGTGGGGGAGGGCATCAAGGTGACGTTCGACAGCGGCCTGCTCTTCGACTTCGACTCGGCCGAGCTCCGCCCCAATGCGCGACAGGATCTCACCGAGTTCTCCGGAAGCATGCGGGAATTTGAGGAAACCAACATCCTTGTGGTGGGCCACACAGACGCCAAGGGATCCGAGTCGTACAACGAGCAGTTGTCGGAGGACCGCGCTGAGGCTGCAGCGACCCACATGATCGAGCACGGCATCGACCCGTCGCGCATCACTCCCCTCGGGAAAGGCGAAACCGAGCCGGTCGCGAGCAACGAAACGGAAGCCGGCCGGCAGCAGAACCGGCGCGTAGAGGTGGCGATTTTCGCCAGCGAGAAATACCGCGAGTCTGTGCAGGAGCGCGCCGAGAGCAACTAACCGCCTACCCCGAACCGATTCGCCCACGGCATCGGTCGGAAACACGAACCAGATTCGGCTTTACGTTGTAGAGATCTGGTTTTTGCAGTAAATACCGTGTGGCCTCACTCTATCCTTCGCTCTTGATTACACTGCCCGCAATCCCATGACGTCCAACAACCAACATATGATCGTCTCGCGTCTTCCGGGAGTTCTACCCGCCCTCGTTCTGGCTCTGGTGTTTTCGCTCGCTGCCGTCCCGGCTCTCGCCCAGAATGGGGGGGACAAGGCCGCCAAGATGGAGGAGCTGAAGTCGGCCTATGCGGGCTTCCAACAGGCGGCGGAGTCTGACGACTACGAGACGGCGTACTCCCAGCTTGAAACAGCGATATCGCTGGCCGAGGAGCTGGAGCAGAGCAATGCGCTCGGGCAACTCCAGCAGTTTCAGCAGAACCTGCCCACGAAGTGGGGCAACACCGCGCTAGAAAATGAGAACTACCAGCAGGCGCTGTTCCACTTCAACCACGGCACCGATTACTCGTCGCAGGACGCTTACGTCCACTACGGTAAGGGCCTGGCGCTCGTCAATATGGACAGCACGAGTGCAGGACTTGATGCCATGAGCGAGGCCATCAGCGTCGGCGAAAGCACCGGCAACACGCGGGTCGTGGAACTCGCCACCGAGCGCATCCGAGATGAGTTTGTGTCGAGAGCCTCGCAGACGCTCAGCAAGCAGAACCCGTCGGAGTCGGACGCCAATACGGCGCTGGAGGCGCTGGACACGATGCGTCAGTACGTGGACCCCAGCGCGAAGTCGCTCTTCTACCGCGCCTCTGCGCTCTTTGCGAAGGGCCAGTACCAGCAGGCCGCTTCGACGGCTAGGGAGGGCCTTTCGATGCACCAGGGCAGCCGGAGCGACGCGGCGAAGTATCACTTCATTGTCGGCGAGTCGCAATTTCGCTTGGGCAATAAAGCTGAGGCCTGCCAGACCTTCCAAGACGCGGCTTACGGCGACTACAAGGCGCGGGCGGAGCACTATCTGGAGAACGAGTGCCAGTAATCGCCCCCCGTCCAGTGGCGTCGTCCCCAGTGCGGATGCGGCGACCCGCCAGGGAATCTGAAGAAAGGGCCCTGCGTTCGGCCCACGAGCATACACCCCGAACGGAGGAATGGGCGGCCTGCGACAGGCCCGCTCATTCCTCCTTTTCTGTGGAGGATTCGGCTGCCGTCGCCCACGCGGTTGCGTGCCTCGCATTCGCTGGAGACGCGCCCGTCGGCCTCCGCATTGGTCTCCTTCTGCGTGTCGAACGTACCGCGTTGCATGTCTGCTGCCCCACTGCGTATCCTTGCGATTGAAGACACCCTCATTCACACCCGGATTGTGAAGCGGTGTCTTGCAGACGCCTGTGATCTTGCAACCGTAGAATCTGCGGAGGCGGCGCGGAGTCGATTGGAGCGAGAGACCTTCGATCTTCTGCTTGTCGACTGGGGATTGCCCGGAGAGAGCGGCCTGAGCTTTGTGAGGGAACTCCAGAGGGGGGGCGAAGCGGGCCCGGCGCCTGCGATTATCATGCTCACCGCAGAAGATCGAGAAGACTACGTCGCAGAAGCGATCGAAGCGGGCGTCGACGACTACATTGTAAAGCCCCTTCGATGTGAAGTGCTGCGCACCAAGGTGGCCGCTCTCGTGTAATCCTTCGCCCGCCACCGTCCCACCCAGACGCGGGCCCGACAGCTTCGCCGGTCCGTATCCCCCATCGCTGTCCTCCCCTCGAACATGTTCGGGCAAACCCCTGCCTGTCTGAAACGAGCTTCTTAGACCATGTCGTCCTCTTCCCCTCAGATCTTGATCGTCGAGGACTCACGGATTCATGCGCGCATTATTCAGCGCTGTCTCGGCGAGACCTACGATCTGAGCGTCGAAACCACCACCGAAGACGCCGTGCCCCGACTGGTGGGCGGCGACTTTGCGCTTCTGGTCGTGGACTGGGGACTGCCCGGCGCAAGCGGGCTCAGCCTGGTGCGGGCCCTGCGCAAGGATCCCGACTTCCAGGATCTGCCCATTCTCATGCAGACGGCAAAGGACCGCGCCGAGCACGTCTCGGAGGCCCTGGAGGTGGGGGTCGACGACTACATTGTAAAGCCCATCGACTGCGAGTCGCTCAACAAAAAAGTGCAGCTCCTGCTCTAAGTGCGCGTTGTGCCGCGTGGATCGTGCGATATCGCCCATGGGCCTCGACAGCAAACCCCAAGAACAACGTCTGCCGTCGCTCCAGACGTGGTGTGCTCGTCCGCCGCTTTGCTCGTGTGGAGCCCATCCACCCGGCCGGGAGGGTCGTTCCGGTCGCCGGATGAGCGCTGAATCGTGGTCTGGAATTATGGTCTGTTAGAGTACACGTAGAGTACACGGAAACTCTTCGAGGGGCGTGCACCGGTCTTGCACGACGGCGCAAGCCGTTCTGATGTTGGGATGGGCTTGAGGAGCGAATCCTCGGGCGTTGCTGAGCCCTACGGCTGGCCCGCGACGGACGCGACCCGGATCAGGACTCGCGCTCCATGATGAGGACGCCAAGCGGCGGCAGGGTCAGCGTGATGGAGTGCTCGCGCCCGTGCACCGCGGTGGCCTCGCTGTCGGCCGGGGTGGGGCGCATGCCCGAGCCGCCGTAACGGGAGGCGTCGCTGTTAAGGCGCACGGTCCAGGTGCCGGCCTCCGGAACGCCAACGCGGTACTCCTCGCGCACGACGGGGGTGAAGTTGACGACGAAGAGAAGGGTGCGCCCCTGGTGGGTGCGGAGGTAGGAGAGGACGCTGTTCTCACGGTCGCCGTAGTGAATCCACTCGAACCCGTCCTCGCCGTCGTTCCAGAGCGCCGGGTGCTCGGCATAGAGCGCGTTGAGGTCGCTGAGCCACTCTGTGATGCCGGCATGCAGGTCCTCCTCGGCCACCCACCACTCCAGCTCCTGATCGTGGTTCCACTCGTGGTACTGGCCGAACTCGGCGCCCATGAAGAGCAGTTTCTTGCCCGGGTGCCCGAACATCTGGCCGTAGAGCGCGCGCAGGTTCGCTGCTTTCTGCCAGTCGTCGCCCGGCATTTTGCCCCACAGCGACTCTTTCCCGTGCACCACCTCGTCGTGCGAGAGGGGCAGCACGTAGTTCTCCGAGAAGGCCCACGAGAGGGTCCACGTCAGCTCGTCGTGATGGTGCTTGCGGTGCACCGGCTCTTTGCTCACGTAGTCGAGCGTATCGTGCATCCAGCCCATGTTCCATTTGTAGAGGAAGCCGAGGCCCCCATGGTCCACGGGCGTGGAGACGCCGGGCCAGGCCGTCGACTCCTCGGCCAGCATCAGCGCGTCCGGGAATTCCTGGTAGACCCGCTCGTTGGTATCCTGGAGCAAGCTGATGGCCTCTAGATTCTCGCGCCCCCCGTGGATGTTGGGCGACCATTCCCCTTCGCGGGAGTAGTCGCGGTAGAGCATCGAAGCGACGGCGTCGACACGGAGGCCGTCGACGTGGTACTTGTCGAGCCAGAAGAGGGCATTGGAGATGAGGAAACTGCGCACGCCGGGCGTTCCGAAGTCGAATACGCGGGTGCCCCAGTCCGGATGGGTGCGCATCCGCGGGTCCTCGTACTCGAAGAGATGTGAGCCGTCGAAATGTGCGAGCCCCTGCGGATCGGTGGCGAAGTGGCCCGGCACCCAGTCCATGATCACGCCGATGCCCCGCTGGTGCAGGACGTCGATCAGGTACATCAGGTCCTGCGGCGATCCGTATCGATATGTCGGGGCATAGTAGCCCAAAATCTGGTACCCCCACGAGCCATAGTACGGATGCTCGGCGAGCGGAAGAAACTCGACGTGCGTAAAGCCGCAGCGCTCGACGTGGTCGGCCAGAGGCTCGGCGATCTCGCGGTACGACAGGGATTCGCCGTGCTCTTTGTGCTTCCACGACCCCAGGTGCATCTCGTAGATGGAGAGCGGACCCTCAAGGGTCTCCGGCCCTTGCCGATTGGCGAGCCACGCGTCGTCGTTCCAGGTGTACGTGTCGAGGTCCGTAATGATGGACGAGAGGCCTTCGTAGGTGTTTTCGGCGGGGGCCTCCATCTGGAACGCGAAGGGGTCGGTGCGGTCCAGCTCGTCGTAGTTGGCCTGGATGCGGTACTTGTAGCGGTGAGGGGGGCGGGCGCCGTCGACGTGCACCTCCCAGATCCCACCGCTGCGCCGCTCCAGAACGTGGGCGTCCGGATCCCACCCGTTGAAGTCGCCCATCACCGAAACGCGGTGCGCGTTGGGGGCCCACACGGCAAAGCGTGTGCCCTGGTCGTCGGGGTGGGCCCCCAGCGCCTCGTAGCTCGTGTAATGGGTGCCCTCGCTCCAGTAATAGAGATCGTCGTCGGAGAGGTGCGGCATTCGGGTTTCGAGTTTTGGGTTCCGAGTTTCGGGAGTCCAGTCTGGGCAATCGCATCAACGTTCTTCGCGTTGAAGCAACGCCTTCATCGTTGAGGTTCAGCAAAGCACGGCATCAAAACAGCACCCTCGTCGTCGCTCCAAACTTGATTTACTTCGTCAGCACCGCAAGGGCATGACCTTCGGCCCTCGCTACGCTCGTGTGGAGCCCATCCGACCGATCATTGCAACCGCC
>CAYFSC010000055.1:0-8006 GCA_964345695.1 uncultured Rhodothermales bacterium
TAGGCGATACAATCTCTGCATCCGCCTGCCTTCTTCCTGAAGCCCGCCCGGTACAGAAGGACCGAATGCTCTGGTTGCCAGATTGGAGCGTGCTCCAGGGCAGCAGAGCGGGCCGACCTTTACTTGGCACGCAATTTTCCTTCCAACTGGGGGACACACGAAAAAGCGGCTCCCTCCCGGAGGAGAAAGCCGCTTTCTGATGTCGGGGCAGCCGGATTTGAACCGGCGACCTCTTCGTCCCGAACGAAGCGCGCTACCGAGCTGCGCCATGCCCCGAGGTCAAAATTTCAGACGCTTATAATGCCACGAACGACGTCGGATCCGATCGCGACACAAAACCGCTCCGCTTTACGGATTGAATCGTTGGAGTTCAAGCGTTATCCACACTCTCAACGGGGGCTCCCATCGCTAAGGTCCTCGGCCCCGTTTCCCGCACGGCCGGTCAGGCGCCGTGTCGCTCGAACTTGGCGTACATGGCATCGATCGCCTCGGTGAAGCGCTTCCGAATGGCGTTGCGCTTGAGCTTGAGCGTCGGCGTCAACGTGCCGTCGTCGACGGTGAACGGATCGGCCAGAAGGTGGAAGTTGCGGACCTTCTCGTGCGCAGCGGCCTCGCGGTTGTACGAGCGGAACGCCTGATCGAACAGCTGTTGCACATCGTCGTGCTCGATAAGCTCCTCGTCGGTGTACGCAGACTCGTCGATGTCGTGGTCGCGGGCCCGCATCCGGAGCGAGTCGAAGTCGGGCACCACGAGCGCTGTGAGGAAGGGCCGGTCTTCACCGATCACGACGATCTGATCGATCCAGGGCTGCGTCTTGAACGCGTCCTCGATGGGGCCGGGATAGATGTTCTTGCCGCCCTGCGACACGATCATGTGCTTGATGCGATCGGTGATCTGCAGATATCCGTCGTTAAACCGCCCCACGTCGCCGGTATGGTACCAGCCGTCGGGGTCGAAGACGGCGCGCGTCTCCTCCGGACGTTTCCAGTACTCGCGCATGACATTCGGCCCCTTCACCAGGATCTCGCCCTCGGCGGTCGAAAGGCGGGTCGGATACTCGTTGCCGTCGATCACGCCGATCATCTCGTTGCCGTCCAGCTTCTGGATGCCGATGCGCACGCCCGGCAGCACGTGCCCCACCGTGCCGTAGCGCGGGGCATCCGTCGGGTTTACCGTGAGCACCGGCGCCGTTTCAGTCAGGCCGTAGCCTTCGATGATGGTCACACCCGCCGCCTGAAAGAAGGTGCCGATCTTCTTCGGCAGCGCTGCGCCGCCGGAGACGGCATACTTGAGGTTGCCCCCGAGCTTCTCGTGGAGGGTGGAGAACACCAGTCGCTGTGCGACCGCATTTTGCGCCTTCAACAGCGGGCTGGCGCTTCCGCTTCCATTCTGCGCCGCCGCGTGCTTCTTCCCGGCCCGCACGGCCCATTCGAACACCTTTTGCTTGACGAGGCCGCCCTCGCTGGCCTGCTTGGTCACGCGGGTGTAGACCTTCTCGAACATCCGCGGCACCGAAATCATGACCGTCGGCTTCACCTCCTGCAGGTTCTGACTGACGGCCTCGATGCTCTCGGCGTAGCTGATCGTGGCCCCCGCCGCCAGCACGGCGAGGTAGCCGGCCGTCCGCTCGAAGGCGTGCGCGAGGGGCAAAAACGAAAGATGGTGGTCGTCCGCGCCGAACGGCACCCGCTGCAGCGCGGCCTTCACGTTCGAGCAGAAGTTGTGGTGCGTGAGCACGACGCCCTTTGGCTCGCCCGTGGTGCCACTCGTGTAGATGAGCGCGCTCACGTCCTCCGGGGCAATGTCGTCCACGATTCCGGAAAGCGCCTCGGCATGCTTCTCCCAGTGCGCAGCGCCAGACTCCATCACCTCGTCCCACTGTGTCATGGCCTTGGGCGGATCGTCCGGCAGCGCGTCCATGACAATGATCTGCTCCAGATCCGGGCAGTCGTTGTAGATTTCCTCCACCTTCTTTCGCTGCACCGGCACCGACACCACGCAGACCTTCGCGCCAGAGTCCCGCAGGATGTACGCGACCTTCGTCGCCGGCAGCGACGTGTAGATGGACACGTTGGCCGCTCCGAGGCGCTGAATCCCCTGATCCGCAACGGCCCATTCCGGGCGGTTCTCGGACAGAAGGGCCACTCGGTCGCCTTTCCGAACCCCACGCTCGTGCAGAAACCCCGTCATCGCCTTGGCGCGCTCGTCGAGGGCTTCCCAGGTGATGTCGTGCCATCCTTCCCCTCGCTCTTTGTACCGGAGCACGGGACGCTCTGCTCCGCGATATCGCTCGCACAGGCGTGTAAACAACTGGGAGATGGTGTCGAACTCAACCTGTGCAGGCATGGCGTCGGTGGGTTGGTGGACGAGGGTCACGCGTGCATTGCCGATGTACCCGAAACGGACATGCCTGTTTCTCCTGCTTGGACCAACCCGGGATTCGCCGTGCGCTTAATCTCCGGCGTGAAGCGATCTCCGGCGTGAAGCGCACCGCTCGCCTCCGTCATGCGTCTGCGCCCACGGCCTCGGGGATCGAATCGTATCCGTCGTCGCGCAGCTTTTCGACCAGGCCCTCTTTGATGCGGCGGACGAGGCCGGGGCCCTCGTAGACGAGCGCGGTGTAGAGCTGCACAAGCGAGGCGCCTGCCCGGATTTTGGCGTACGCCGAATCGGCGTCGTGCACGCCGCCCACGCCGATGATGGGCAGCGCGCCGTCGGTCGCCTGGTAGATGTACTGCACGAGCCGCGTTGCCCGCTTGGCCAGAGGCTTTCCGCTGAGGCCGCCGGAACCGATGGACGCGAGGCGATCGGCGGAGGCATCCAGGCCCGCCCGATCAGGGGCAGTGTTTGTCGCCACGAAGCCATCTACGTCGTACGCCTGCGCGACAGCCAACACGTCCTCGACCTGCGAGTCGAACACGACGCGCTCGCTCGGGGGCGGACTCAGCTTCAGCAGGAGGGGCACGTCGTCGACCTCAATCTCGGCCTGCGCGTCGCGGATCGTGCGCAGGAGCGTGTCGAGCGCATCGGGCGACTCGAAGGTTTTGCCCTCGCGCGTATTGGGGCACGAGATGTTCAGCACAATGTAGCTCGCCTGCGGAGCCAGCTCCCGGAAACTCGTCCGGAAATCGTCTACGGCCGCATCCCCCATGATCGACGGGTTGTGCGTCTTTGCCAGGTTGATCCCGAGCGGCCGCGACCGGTCGGCAGCGTAGGACTGCACCCGCCGGGCCACGGCCTCTGCGCCGTCGTTGTTCAGCCCCATCCGGTTGATGAGGGCCTCGTCTTCGGGCAGGCGGAACGCCCGAGGCTTTGGGTTGCCCGCGGACGGCTGCGCACTCACCGACCCGACCTCCACAAACCCGAACCCGACGGCCTCCCAGAACGGAACCAGCTTCGCGTTCTTGTCGGCCCCCGCCGCCAGGCCCACGGGGTTCGCAAAGGAGTGCCCCCACAGCGTTTGCGCCAGCCGGTCGTCTTCGAACCCAAGTATGGACGACACCGCCGGCAGGGCCGCGGCCTGCAGCAGACGCGCCCCAGCGAGGCTGAAGGTGTGAGCACGCTCGGCATCGAGACGGAAGAGGAGCGGGCGGAACAGCTTGTACACGGGCGCAACGTGCAGACGAGAAAACGAACAGGGGGCACTGGATTGGACCTGCGTCGTCCTGCGTCGTTTCCCGCCGTCGTGATTTGGGGAGCGCTTCACGGAGTGACCGGGTGCCCTCCCGCACGCGGTTGTGTTGACCGCGCGACCGTCGTACCTTGCCCGCACGTCTGCTCCACCCAACGCGCGAAGTCACTCCATGCCTCCCTCTGTGTACCAGGTCGACGCCTTCACCGACACTGTATTTGCAGGCAATCCGGCGGCGGTGTGCATGCTGTCGACGCCACGCGATCCGGACTGGATGCAGCACGTTGCCGCCGAGATGAACCTGTCCGAAACCGCATTTCTGCGTCGCACAGGCGGCACGACGTACCGGCTGCGCTGGTTTACGCCCACCGACGAGGTCGACCTCTGCGGCCATGCCACGCTCGCCAGTGCGCACGTCCTGTGGGCGGAAGCGGGCCTTCCGCCGAACGAGCCCCTGCGGTTCAAGACGCAGAGCGGTGTCCTCACGGCCCGGCGCAGCGCACCTTGGATTGAACTCGACTTTCCGAGCGACCCTGTCGAAGTCGATAACGTCCCGTCGACGCTCTTGGAGGCACTCGGCGTGGAGACGCCCGTAACGGCAGGGTGGAGCTCCCGCGACGTGCTCGTGCAGGTCGACAGCCCCGATGCGGTGGCCGCCCTCGCGCCGGATCTACAGGCGCTACGCGACATCAGCGCGCGAGGCGTGATCGTGACGGCAGCGGGCGACGACGCGTCGGAAGAAGACTTCGTCTCTCGCTTCTTTGCGCCCGGCGTGGGCGTTCCGGAAGATCCCGTGACGGGCTCGGCCCACTGCGCGCTCGCTCCGTTCTGGGCCGCCCAGCTCGGGCGCACCGCTTTGGTGGGACGCCAGCTGTCTCGCCGCGGCGGCGTCGTGCGCGTTTCCCTCGCCGATCCGGCGGCCGACCGCGTGACGCTTGCCGGGCAGGCCGTGACCGTGCTTCAGGGCGCTCTGGTTGGCGCTGGAGAAGCAGGCGCACGGAAGGGATGAGAGACCTCGTCCCTCGTTCCCTTTCCCTCTTTCCCGCGAATTACCAGCCCGGTCGCAGGATAACCCCGAAGTCCCAGTTGCGAGATCGCTGGAAGGTGCGGGCGTAGAACATCTCGAACACGAGTGCGCCGAGAAGATTGACGCGCGCCGATACGCCCGAGCTGACGAGCGGCTCAGCGTTCTGCGTCGTGCCCGTCGGCACGCCCGGGTCCACAGCGCTCGGGACGCTCGTCTCGAAGTCGAGACTCCGCAGGTCTTCGTTGGTCCAGGCCACGCCCACGTCCGTGAAGAGCACGAACTCAGTCGGCAGGTACGGGAAGTGAATCAGCCCGAGCGTCTCGTTGCCCAGGAAGGGAAGGCGGACCTCCGCGCTGCCGAGGGCGATGCGCGTTCCGTAGAGGCTGGCGATGTCGCACTCACCGCCGAAGCGGCACTGCGGCTCGCTGAAGATCGAGTTGAAGCTGTAGCCGCGCACAAAGGCCAGTTGGTTAGGGTCCCCCAACGTTTCGCGAACGAAGAGGTCGGCGTCGAAGCCGCCGTCAAGGATGTCGCGTCCCGTGGCGTTGGAGCCGTAGTTGCCCTGATGCATGCCCCGCACGGCGAAGGTCACCGGCTCCCAGAAGAAGTAGCGCCGATAATCGGCCAGCACGTTCACGAACGTTTTCGTGCCGGCGTTGGGCGCGACCGAGAAGCGGTAGCGCCCGCCCTGCAGCGGCGAGGTAAAGCCGAAGTTGGAGAAGTCGCCCACATAGGCGACTCCGGCCTGCCCGAGGTAGATGGGATCGGGCTCTTGAAAGCCGAGCCGCTCCGGATCCACCTCCTCCGAGCCGCCGACGCGGGGATCGAAGAGGTCAGCCTCGATGTCGTAGCCGTACCGCGTCCCGCCGAGGTTGAGTTCGAAGCGGCGCGTCTGCGAGAGCGGGTAGCTGGCCTGGGTGCTCACCTGCGTGCGAAAGATGCGCTGGACGAGGCGCAGCACGCCCGCGTTCGTCATCCCCAGGCTGCCAAAGCGATACGGGATGTGGAAGGCGCCTACGCCGTAGTTCAGCCGGTCGCCTTTGTTGGTGTAGAAGCCTCCCCCGCCGATGTCCTTGAACGTGCCGTTGGCCTGCATGAAGACATCGAGCGTCTGGTTGCCAAGCATGTCACTGAAGAACAGCCCGACACCGCCGTAGACTTGCGTGCCGCCATAGTATCCTCCGGTTGACGCCCCGAGGGAGGGTGGAGCAATGCGATCGAGTTGCAGGCGGTTGCTGGCGTCGGACGTCGTGAAGTCCTGGCCCTCAGGCAGTCCTGTGAGGGGGTCGTCCAGGTAATCGCCGACCAGGCCGCCAGACACTTGCGTCGGCGGAAGCATCCCGGCGACCGGCTGCTTCCTGGTGGTGGCGACCGTCGAGTCGACCGGCGTTCCTTGCGCGTTCTCGGCCTGGAGCGCAACGATGGAGTAGCCGCTGTTCGAGTACACCGAGAACATGACGCGTCCGCTCTGGCTGGCCACCGACAGCGCGGGCGACAGCGCCGTGATGCCGCTTACCCCCGTCTGTAGCTTCGTCACCCGGTACGTCTGGTCTTCATCGATGCTGTGGCGGTAGATGTCCTTGAACCCGTCCTGGTCAGAGATGAAGTAGAGGCTCCGCCCGTCCGGACTGAACTGCGGGTTGTGGTGCATGCCCCGCTGAAACGGCCGGATCGTTTCGATCTCCCGCGACGCCACGTCGAGCGTGCCGATGCGGTACGCGCCAAACTTGAGCATCTCGAAGTCGGTGCCTTCCGGGCCGCGGTCTGTGGTGAACGCGAGCGTCTCGCCGTCGGGCGACCACGTCGGCTGCAGGTCGGCGTAGCGATCGTTGGTGAGCTGGCGGACGGCGTTCGTTTTCAGATCGAGCACGTACAGGTCGCTGATGCCGCCCTCCAATCCCGAGAACGCAATGCGCTCCCCGTCCGGCGACCACGCCAGGTTTTCAATTGCCCCGACGCCTTGCACCGCCGTGCGCTTCGTGATCTTGCCGGTTTCGACGTTGAACGTGTTGATCTCATTGTCGCCCTCGGCAAACGTGATGAACGCCAGGCGCCGCCCGTCGGGCGACCACGCGCCGGACGAGTTGATAAAACGCAGTGCGTCGAAGTGCGGGTTTGACTTGGTGCCTTCCAACTCTTGAATGATCTCCCCCGTCCCGGCATCGGCGACATACAGGTTGGTGTTGAAGATGTCGCGCCGCGAGATAAACGCCACGTACCGCCCATCGGGGCTTACGGCCGGCGAGATGTTGAGGGCCTGTTTCTCGCCCGGCGTGCCCAGCACGGCGTTCCCGACCGAGTCGATCGGGGTGCGCGTTTCGGTTTCTTCCAGGTAGGTGTCGCGGACGGCCTGCTTCCACTCCCGCGAAAGCGAGTCGGCCGGGATGCCCAGCGCATACACGAATGCCGAGTCGACGCCCGCCCGGCCGCTCAGCTTGTAGAGATTCGTCACCGCCGCGTCGCCGTACTTCCCGCCGATGTAGGCCATGTAGGCCTGTCCGTACCGATACGGGAAGTAGCTCTGCATCTGTGTGGTCATCTGCTCGACGGTCGGCAGGTCGTCGCGCAGCGCCGCGTCGCGCAGCCACATGGCCGTGTGCGGATCGGTGCGCCCAACCGACAGGTACTCGGCCATGCCCTCAACGAGCCACAACGGCAGCCGCCGAAGCGAAAAGTTCTGCACATCGCCGCGCAGGGCGATGTCGTACTGGAACGAGTGCACCAGCTCGTGCCCCAGCACGTGGTCGGTTTCGGCGTAGCTGCCCGTCAGCGGCATGATAACGCGCTCCTTGAGGCTTTCGGTGACGCCCCCGGTGCCCTGCCCCAGGTTGCCGCGTACAGCGTTCGTCTGCTGAAAGTCAGCCGAGTTTGCGTAGAAGATCAGCGGCTTCTTTTCGCGGAACTCCCGCAGGAAAGTACGTGAGTGGCGCCGGTACCATCGCTCGGCCATGCGGGCGGCATCGTGCACGGCTGTTTTTTCCTCCGGATAGTAGTAGACGTCGAAGTGCGTGGCCTCGAGCGTCTTGAAGTCGAAGTCGTCGTACTGAACCTTGTTGCGCCCGAAATACTGGGCAGAGGCCGTGTGCGCGGTGACAAGAAGAGCGACGACCACGGCAAGGCTCGACAGAACGGGAAAGCGGCGCATGGGATGCTCAGGAGGAGACTCGGAAAATACGGAACACATGTCTGCCCTTCGCGGACAGGATACAGTTTACCGAAGCGACGTCTTAAAGGAAACTGCACGCAAAGCCGGTGTCTCATACCGTCCGGTGTGCGCAGAGGTTCAGGCGGTCCCGGCTCGCTCGCAGGACGGGAAACGGGGGCCGGATGCCAAAAATCCAGATGCC
>CAYFSC010000055.1:8106-16590 GCA_964345695.1 uncultured Rhodothermales bacterium
GTCGATTCGCGACGGATGGTATCGGCAGGCCAGTCCCTTTTCGGTCGACCCTTGAAAGAGACCGTTCTGTTCGTGAGGGTTACAAGTGGGCCCGGCCGGTCGGGCATGCGTCACCCGTGCTCGCCCTCGCTGGACCAATCTTTGCTCTACCTCACAGGTGGGCGTGAGCCGCGCGTAAAGCGGGACTCTACAGGATGACGAACGACCGCCCACGTGCAACCAGGTCGCACGGCGCGAGTACAGAGGACCGCGCTGCGGGCCGGGAGGTTTTTCGCACGTCTACAGGCTCTGCGCCCGCGCTTTCCCCACACCGTTACGCTGTACACGGGTTTTATGGACGAGTATCAGAACCGCGTTCGGATCTACGGAGCCGTCGTGGTCGTCGTGCTGACCATTCTGGGCCTCCGGTGTGCAGAACTGCAGCTTCTCCGCTCCGACACCTACCGCGGCGCGGCACAGGGCAACGCCGTCCGCGAGCAACGGGTGGAACCGGCCCGGGGGGCCATCTATGACCGCACCGGCACGCTGCTCGTGGACAACGAGCCGAGCTACACGATCATGATCACGCCCCGCTACTTCGATCCGTCGAAGACGGGTCTGCTGGCCGACCTGCTCGGCGTCGCCGACTCGACGGTGACGCATAAGCTGGAGGCGGCCCGCGCCTGGAGCGCCTTTCGCCCCAGCCGCTCGTTCCGCGAGGTATCGTTCGACACCTTCAGCCGCGTGCAGGAGCACATCTACGAGCTGCCGGGGGTGTCGTACGAGGTGGAACAGCGCCGCCGTTACCACACTGAGGCGCGCGGCACGCATGCTCTCGGCTACGTGCGCGAGATCAGCAAGGCGCACCTCGGCCGGCAGCGGACCGCCGGATACCGGCAGGGCGACTACGTTGGCAAAACGGGCATCGAGAGGTCGTACGAAGAGGTGCTGCGTGGGTCGGCCGGCAGCGAGTTTGTACTCGTCAACGTGCGCGGCACCGAGGTCATGCCCTACCAGAACGGACGCCGCGACGAAGCGCCTGAGAGCGGCTACAACCTGCACCTGGCGCTGGACCACCGCACGCAAGCCCTCGCCGAGTCGCTGTTCGTGGGCAAGCGCGGGGCCGCCGTCGCCCTCGACCCCGACAACGGCGAGATCCTCTCGCTCGTCAGTCAGCCCGACTTCGATCCCAGCATCTTCTCGGAGTCTGTCTCGGCCGCGACGTGGGACAGCATTCGCACCGCACCATCCGACCCGCTCTACAACCGGGCCACGATGAGCGGCTTCCCGCCGGGTTCTACCTGGAAACCCTTCATGAGCCTCGTGGGCCTGCAGGAAGGGATCATCTCGGCGGATCAGAAGGTGGACTGCCCGCCCGGCTATCGCGTGGGGCGTCGGACGTTCAAAAATCACGGCATGAAGGACGAGGGGCGCATCAATGTCAAGAAGGCACTGGAGGTCTCGTGCAACACGTTTTACTACCATCTCATGATGCAGATGGACGTGAACACGTGGCACGATTGGGCTCAGCGCTTCGGGTTCGGACAGCGCGTGCCGATGGACCTGGGGGACCAACTGCCCGGCCTGATCCCCGACTCCTCCTACTTCAACGACACCTACGGCCGGTGGACGACCGGCTACACCGTCAATCTGGGCATCGGCCAGGGCGACATGTCCGTGACGCCCATGCAGCTGGCCCGCTACACCGCAGCCATTGCGAACGGCGGCACCCTGCATCCGTCCCATCTCGTTCGTAAGATAGTGCACCCCGAGACTGGGCAGACCGTTGCGCCTTCCCTCCCAGAGGCCGAACAGATTCCCATCGACGCGCAGCACTTTGCCACCGTGCGCGAGGGCATGCGCCGGGTGATGGAGAACGGTACCGGCAAGTGGGTGCAGATTCCCGGCATCTCAAGCGGCGGCAAAACGGGCACGGCCCAGAACCCACACGGCGAGGACCATTCGCTATTCATTCTGTTCGCCCCGTTCGACGACCCGGAAGTGGCCATCGCCGTTGCAGTCGAGAACGCGGGCTACGGGGCCACCGCCGCTGCCCCCATCGCCAGCTTGATGGCGGAGCAGTACCTCACCGGCTCCATCGACACGAGCACGTGGCAGCGGCGCCACTGGGTGAAGCGGCTCATGGAGGAGGTGCGCAGCGCCCCCCTGAAGGAATCCGGCCCTCCCACCGGTCCTGGCGGTGCTCCCGATGAGACGCCTCCGGCCGATGCGCCGGACGATCCGCCTATCGTCAACACCAACACCGCGTCATCCACGCAGGAATAGCTGTTCTTCTGCCGAGACGCACGCCTTCCCGCTTCGTTCATGAATCGCTCCTGGTATCACACTTTCGACGTTTGGACGCTCCTGGCCTGGATGGCCCTCGTGGGCGTTGGGCTGGTTGCTATCTACAGCACCACGCACGGCCCGGCGGCAGAATACATGAGCGCGAGCGTGCAGAACAACTTCTTCCGTCAGCTCACGTGGGTGGGCATCTGCGCGGTGGGCATCGGCATTGCCCTCATGCTGCCGGTTCGCTTTTACCAGCAGGCAGCCTATCCCATCTACGGCATCACCATCCTGCTTCTCGTCGTGGCCCTCGGGTTCGGGACCGAAGTGAACGGCGCGCGCTCGTGGCTTGCGCTGGGCCCATTTCGCCTGCAGGTGTCGGAGTTTGCCAAGGTGGGCACGATCCTGGCTGTCGCGCAGCTGTTTGCCTCGCGCCGCTCCTACGTCGGGCACAGCGTGCGCGACGCCCTCCAGGCCGCCGGGCTCATTGTCCTTCCCGCGGTGCTGATCATCCTTCAGAACGATATGGGCACGGCGCTCGTCTTCTTCGGACTCGTGCCCATCATGCTGTTCTGGAGCGGCCTCCCGCTGCACGTCATCGCCCTGATGGTTTCGCCGGCGATCGCAGGATATCTCGCCCTGCTCTGGATGCCGGCTGCCCTCGCGTTCGCCGTTGTGTTCACGGCAGGGATGGGTTGGTTCACGGAGCAAAACTCGGTTACGGCGCTGGCCGCCGCCTTCACGGGCGGGGTGGCCGCAGTCACCTCAGTGGCCATCACCTACATCCTGCAACCGCATCAGGTCGCACGGCTCGTCTCGTTCACCAATCCGGAGGCCGAGGAGTACCGGCAGGGCGTCGGCTTTCACCTCGTGCAGTCCAAAGCTGCAATCGGCTCGGGCGGGCTGTGGGGACAAGGCTTCATGGACGGCACGCAAACCCAAGGGGCTTACGTTCCGGAGCAGTCCACCGACTTCATCTTCAGCGTCATCGGCGAGGAGTTCGGCTTTCTGGGTTCCCTCGTTGTCCTGCTGCTTTTTGCCGGGCTGCTGCTTCGCCTCATCAAGCTGGGCACGGACATCAAGCATCCCTTCGGAAGCATCGTCGCCTCCGGCGTCGTTGGCGTCTATTTGATTCACATCGTCGTCAACGTGGGCATGGCGACGGGCATGCTGCCCGTCATCGGCATTCCGCTGCCGTTCCTGTCGTACGGCGGCTCGGCGATCCTGGCCAACACGGCCATGCTCGCCATTGTGCTCACGATGCACATGCGCCGCGACGACCTCTCGATCTACGGGTACTGATCCCCTTCCGGAGCGGAATGCGAGAAGGGCGCGGGAAGACCTCGATCCCCTGCCGCTTTCGGAGGCGCAACCGGAAGGCGGCGTGAACGGAGGGCGGTGCTATCCGCCCCCAGCTGCCTCTATTGACGGCGGCCGCGCCGCGTTGCGGCTATTCATCGGCCTCCACGAGACGCAGGTGCGGCGGTTCCTCCGCGGCAGCCCCACTCGAAGGGTCATCGCGATGCTGGCGCTGACGCTCCACCGAATACGCCAAGATCTGCTGGTAGATCTCTTCGATCAAATCGGGCGGAAGGTCGTGCTCGCGCGCCTTGTCGCGCAGGCGGTCAAGGAGTTCGGCCTCGCGGTCCGGGTCTTTCACGTCGCGGTCGGTCTCTGCCTTCACGTCGGTGATCTCGTCGACGATCGCTTGCCGCTCTGCGAGGAGCTCCACAAACCGGCGATCGATCTCGTCGATCTGCTGGCGAGCGTTCTGAAGGGCGGTGCACATGGGCGCGGTGGAGGAATCAGGCATCATGGGGTTGGGGGAACTCGCGCGGTCCCGGTCCGGCCCACAAGCAAAAAACCCGCAGGCCAGAGCGGCCGGCGGGTTGCAGAAACAGTCGAGAAGAACGTGTGGTCAGAATCCGCCGGCCATGTCGAAGGCATAGAAATAAAAATACACGTAGCCTGTAAAGAAAAAGGCATACGCATACACCAGCGCCAGCGCGACGTGGTCAACGGTCGCGGCGTCGGTCCCTTCGACGGGGAAAGCAGGTGTTGGGTCGGCGTGATTCATATCACCCCCACGGTAGGAAGCGCTGCGGTGGATGTCAAGCCGGAGGCACGTGACCGTTTTGTGAAGCCAGTTCGTGCCAGTTTCAGAGGATGGTTCCTGGTTTCTGGTACGCCCCCGTTCGGAGTCGGGCTCAAGCGCACCGTTCGCCTTCGATGGCGCCCGCTCTGCATCTGAAACAGGATTCTATGGATGAGCCTCGCCCCCCTCTGCCTCGGAACCAGCACCAAGAACGACAAGGCGAGAAACCGGAATCCGAACAGCCCCGTGCGTCGGTCGTATGTTGACGCGTTTCCTGGTCTGCCCCACGATCCGCTGATTTTATGTTTGACGTCTACGAACGCGAAAGCGCGGTCGCCCTTGCGGCCGTACGCGCCGCGGCCTCGCTCTGCCAGACGGTCCAGCACAAAATGGACACGAGCGTGCTCGAGAAGGACGACCGCACGCCCGTGACCGTCGCCGACTTTGGCAGCCAGGCGCTGATCTGCCGCGCGCTGAAGGACGCCTTTCCAGGCGACCCCGTCATTGCGGAAGAAGACTCAGCCGTGCTACAGGATGCGGACCATGCGAACGTGCTGCACCAGGTTGTGGATCGGGTCCAGGCACAGATCCCCGACGCCGATGCCGAGGACGTGTGCGGCTGGATCGACCACGGAAACGCAACGTCCTACCACGACCGTTTCTGGACGCTCGATCCCATCGACGGCACCAAAGGCTTCGTCCGTGGCGACCAGTACGCAATCGCTCTGGCCTTGATCGTCGACGGGCGGCCCCGCGTCGCTGCTCTTGGCTGCCCGAACCTGCCCGACGATTTCTCGGTCGATACGCCCGAGACGAAGGGGCAGGTCTTTCTCGCGGTGCGCGGCGAGGGCGCTCTGCAGCTTCCCGTCGACGCCGATGAAACGGTCGGCCCCATCCCCGTCCACACGAGCGATACACAGGTCGCCTCCGAGGGCCGGTTTACCGAGTCGTACGTGTCCGCGCACAGCTCGCACGACCTGGCCGTAGAGGTAGGCCAGCGTCTGGGCATCGACGTGCCACCGCTGCGCATCGACAGTCAGGCCAAGTACGCGATGGTTGCCCGTGGCAATGCGGAGATCTACTTCCGCCTCCCGCGCCCGGGCACCGATTACGTCGAGCGCATCTGGGATCACGCCGCCGGATCGCTCGTCGTGGAAGCCGCCGGAGGCACCGTGACTGACATGCACGGCATGGCGCTGGACTGGACGCACGCGCCGCTGCTGGCCAAAAACGAAGGCATCGTGGCCACGAACGGGCACTTCCATCAGGAGGTACTGGACGCCCTCACCGAACAGGGCAAGCAGGCCTGACAAGCAGGACTGATGCGCCCAGTGGACCGCGGACGCCCCCCACCCCCTCGCTTTTTGCACGTCTGTAGCCCACAACCGATCGATGGACGCGTTCCTGCTCTGCGCCGGTTTTGGAACGCGGATGGGCCGTCGGACCGACGACACGCCCAAGTCGCTGCTCCCGATTGCGGGCCGGTCTTTCCTCGGGCACCTCGCTGCCGACCTGCTGGAGGGCGAGGGCCTCGACGCCGTGCACCTGGCCGTGAACCACCGTGACGCAGCGTCCTTCCGGGAGTGGGCCGACACGTGGCGTCCTCGCTTCGCCGAGCGCGGCACAGTCCTTCACGTGCACGACGACGGCGTGACAACTCCTGACGAGCAGCTCGGCGCGCTGGGCGACCTCCGGTTTCTCCTCGACCGAGTCGACGGCCTTCCCGACGACGGTGCGCTCGTTTCGGGCGGCGACAGCCTGTATCGGTTTCCACTCGCTCCTCTTCTCAATGCGTTCGACGGCTCGCGATCGCGCGTCCTTGCTCTCCACGAGCCGGATCCGGACATACTGCGCCAGCGAAGCGTCTTGGATCTCGACGGAGCACGCGTGCAGCGGATCGTCGAGGCGCCCGAGGCGCCCCCGTCTCACCGCGTCTGTCCCTCGTGGTACCTGCTCACGCAGGACGCTCTGGCAGCCGTCGGGCCGTATCTCGATGCAGGGCGCGACCCCGATACGCTCGGCCCGTTCGTTCACCACGTCGCGCAGACGCAGCGCGTCGACGCGGTCCTTCTTCCCGACGTGCCCCGCCTGCGGCTTCACTGCAACACGCCCGACGACCTCCAGCAGGCGCGATCGCTCCTGGCCGACGAGCCGGTGCATCTGCTCGACGCCGACGCGGTGTGAGTTTCGGTTGGGTTGCGGACCTCTCGTTTCTGGTTGCGGACCGGTGCGCGGTCGCTCGGACGTCGCGCTCCACGCAACACGTGCCACGCACCGCGGCCCGTCTCACCCAAATGCCGATCGCAGTTGCTGGCATGCCTGCTCCAGCTCCGGCCGTTCCTTCGCGAAGCAGAACCGGAGACGGCACCGCCCATCGGCAGGATCCCGGTAGAACGAGCGCCCCGTAACACACCCGACCTGCGCCTCGCGGACGATCGTCTCGGCTGCCTGCTGGTCGTCGGCAAAGCCGTCGCGCTCGGAGAGGGGCGAGAAATCGGCCAGAATGTAGTACGCCCCCGCCGGCCAGGGCACGCGCATGCCGATGTCTTCGAGCGCATCGCCCATCATGGTGCGGCGTGCGGCGTAGTCGGCCTGCATTTCCTCGATGTACGCATCGCCCAGCTCCTCGAAGGCGGCCAGCACGCCATGCTGCAGCGGACGCGGCGCGCAAATGTAGAGCAGGTCGTTGAGCAGGCCCATCTTCTCGACGATCGGCGGCGGCGCCACCCCGTAGCCCAGGCGCCACCCGGTCATGTTGTAGGCCTTCGAGAAGCCGGAGATGGTCACGGTTCGCTCGTAGGCGCCCGGAAGGCTGGCGAGCGACACGTGCTCGCGTCCGCCGTACAGCATGTACTCGTAGATCTCGTCGGTGATGGCCACGACGTCGTGCGTCTCCATGCGATCCCGGAGTCGCTCCAACTCGCCGCGAGACCATACCTTTCCGCTCGGATTGGCCGGGGTGTTGACGATCACCGCTTTGGTGCGCGATGAGAGCACTTCATCCAGCGCCTGGAAGTCGACCGGCGTGCCCGGTTCGCCGGCCGGCACGTAGCGGATGGTGGCGCCCGTCAGCTTCAGGATGTTGCGATGGTAGCCGTAAAACGGTTCGAAGAGGATCACCTCGTCGCCCTCTTCCAGCAGTGTGAGCGCGGCCGTCACGAACACGCCCGTCGACCCCACACCCACCACCACCTCGTCCGCCGACGCGGCCGGGACGTCGTTCTCGGTCTGCACCTTGTCGAGGATGGCCTTGCGCAACGGCTCGATGCCCGCATAGTGCGAGTAGACCGACTCGTTGTCGGCAATGGCCTGCTGCGTGCGGGCCTTGATCGGGTCGGGCGTGGGCAAGTCGCAAACGCCCTGGCCCAGGTTAATGCCGCCGACCTCCTTTACCCTCTGCGTGATGGCGCGGATGTGGCTCTGCTGCAGCGGATCGGTGCGGTCGGCGAGACGAACGGGGGACGGTCGGTTCATAAACAAGCGAGCCGGTTGGCGATGGAGAGCAGTACGTCATGCATCTGAAAAGAAAACGCTTTCGCCTCCGGGGCGCAACCACGGGGAACGGAAGGCCACGTGCCCCTTACGACCTTGGCGCTCGTTTGTCTGACTGCACCCAGCCTCTGATGACCGACCCCAACCTGATGGAGCACGCCCTCGACCTGGCCGTCGACAACGTTCGCAGCGGACGGGGCGGACCTTTTGCCGCAATCGTAGTCCGCGATGGCGCCATGGTTGCCACGGGCACCAACCGCGTGACGACGGAGCCGGACCCGACGGCGCACGCCGAGATCACGGCGATCCGCAAGGCGTGTACCCTCCTCGACGACTACCGGCTGGACGGCTGCACGCTCATCTCGACCTGCGAGCCGTGCCCCATGTGCCTGGGAGCGGTGTACTGGTCGCGCCTCGACCGCGTCGTGTACGCTGCCACCCGGACTGAGGCAGCCGCGGCGGGATTCGACGACCACCACATCTACGAGGAGATCGAGAAACCGCCCACCGAACGCCACCTCCCGATGGAGCGATGCCAGGAGGAGGAAGCCCATCGGCCCTTCGACGCGTGGGCGCACTACGACGACCGGGTGGAGTATTGACGTCCCCCGTCGGTCGCACCGGCGCGA
>CAYFSC010000056.1:0-16474 GCA_964345695.1 uncultured Rhodothermales bacterium
CCGAGTCCGCCGACGGCGAAGCAGTAGTACGCGAAGTACTGCAGGTTGCCGCGCTTCACGAAGTCGATCATCAGCTTGATGGCGACGACGCCGGAGACGTAGGCGACGAGCGTGCCGAGGAACAGCGGCAGCCAGTCGGCCGTGGCGCCTTGCTCGACGAGTTCGATTCCCTTCAGGAGCGTCGCGCCGAGGACGACCGGCAGCAGCATCAGAAAGGAGAAGTTGGCCGCCTGCTCGGGCCGTACGTTCTGGTAGAGCGCCGTGCAGATCGTCGCGCCGGAGCGCGAGATGCCCGGAATCATGGCCGCCGACTGCGCGAGGCCCACGACGAACGCTTTCAGGGGACCGAGCTTCCCGCCAGGATTCGGGCGGAGGATCGTGAGCAGGAGGAGCAATCCGGTCACGAGCAACATGCCGGACGCCAAGCGCGGGTTGGAAAAAGCCGCCTCCAGCGGGTCCTTGAACAGCACGTAGACAATGCCGGTGGGCACGAGCGTGATAAGAATGAACGCGCCGAAGCGAAACATCTCCCGCTCGCGATACCGATCCGGCACGCTCAGCGGATCGAGCCCGGCGTTGACGGCTTCGCGGGTCAGGTCGATCACCTCGCGGCCGTAGACGGTGAGGATGCTGAGCACGGTGCCGAAGTGCACGAACACTTCGAACGTGACGCTGCTGTCCTCCAGGCCCATGACGTGCTGGCCCAGCACAAGGTGGCCCGAGGACGAGACGGGCAGAAACTCTGTGAGCCCCTGCACGAGCCCGAGGAGGATGGCTTCCCACCAGGTCATTCCAGTGTCGAGTGGCGAGTGTTGAATGGCGAATGCTGAATCCGCATCAACGTACGAATCCCCGGACCCCGGGCAAAAGAGACGGTGGGTGAAGCGTAGGTGCGTTTTCCCGCCTTCGTTCAAGGCACAACGCCCATGTCACTTCGGCAGTCCCGGTTCCACCATAATCACCTCCTCCCGCTCCACGCGAACGGCGCCGGGATCCGCGCCTTTGGGGCTGCGGACGTACTTGCGGCGTGTGACCATGACGGGGACGACGCTGCTGCCTCGGGCTTTGCTGTAGTAGGCAGCAATGGCGGCGGCGACGTGCTTGTGACGTTTGCCGGGCTCGGCGTCGCGATTGGGGAGGTGCAGAATCGTGTGCGAGCCGGGCACGCCGCGGGCATGCATCCACAGGTCGTACTTCTGCGCGACGTGAAACGTGAGCTCCTGGTTCTGCCGCGCATTCTTGCCGACCCACACCTCGAACCCGCCGCCGAGGTCGAACCGCCGGAACGGGAAGCGCTGCACGTCGGCGTCCTCGCGGTTGACGAACGGGGCGAGGTCCGACTCGTGCTCCGCGCGAAACTGCTTGATGCCATCGAGCGTGTCGACGTCGTGTAGCGCCTCGAGCAGCGCTTCGGCCGTGTCGGCGCGCTCCAGCGTCTCGTCGAGCCGGGCCTCGGCCTCCTCGCGCGAGCGGCGGGTGCGGCGAGCCCGGGCGTAGTAGTGCTCGGCGTTTTCGACGGCGGACTTGGCCTCGTCGAGCGGAATCGTCACCGGCTCGCCCTCCTCGAACAGGTCGGGCATCGTCACCGCCTCGGCGCCGTCGTCGACGGCGTCCTGCTGCGCCATGAGCAGATGCCCCCAGCGCTCGTACCGGTCGGCGCGGCTCTCGCTGCTGAGTTCCTCCATCATCTGCTCGGCGCTGCGGCGGTAGTGCTCCGCCGCATCCGAGAGGGCCTCTTCCAGCGGGTCGTACAGGCGGTGGTAGTGCTGTTCGGCGAGCCGGCGGCGCACGAAGCGGCTCACCGCCGCGTCGACCGTGTCGAACCGCTCCACGGGCTCCCCGGCGCGGTGCTGCAAGGGGACGAGCGAGAACGCATCCGGAAATTGCCCCGTCCCGTAGATCACCGGTTCCGGGTCGTCCAGGTCGGCGCGCAGGCCCATCGACGCCTCGAAGAGGGCGCGGCGCTCCGCCTCCGTGCAATCCTCCGGCGATTGGGTGGCAACCCCCGCACGGTGGATCGTTTCGCGCGCCAGGTCGGCCCCGAAGAGCGCGACCGTCGACTGCAGGGCCTGCCGTGTCGTGTTGCGGTTCGTGCGCCAGCGGTCCTCGAACGCATCCCACGTCTCGGGCATGGGGGCCGGATACGGGTCCGGCGCCTCGGTCCCCGCGTGCTTCTCGCTGGCCTGGAACGCCGCCTCGATGACGTCGCCCGCGGACACCAGGAAGACGTTCGCCTTTGCGCCGAACATCTGCCACAGGAGCCGGCGTCCGTCGTCGAACTCGAGCGAGACGAGCCGGTCGCGCTCGGCGATACGGACGTCCGTGACCCGCTCGCCGTGCGCGCTCTCGAAGAGCGTCGCCACGTTGCGCCGCGCCTTGTGGATGCCCTCCGTGCGGAACAGATACAGCAGCGGGCGCTGCACGGAGCAGCGCAGCATCCAGTCGGTCTCGGCACCTGCCAGCCCGACGGACAGCTCGTTCTTGACCTGCGAGAACACGTCGACCACCGTGCATCCGACGAGGGCGTCGCGCCACTCGCGAACGAGGGCGCGCAGCGTGTAGTAGTTGTTGACCACTCCATTGCGGCGATCATGAGGGAGGCGGATGCATCTGCACCCCGGACGCATACCCTAACGGCGGCCGCGGCTCAGGATCCATCGACAGGACCCACAGACTCACCGCGGTGTACAAATTCTTCCTTTTCGCGGAGGAGATCGCTTCCAGTACGCAAGCCGTTCACGGTATCCATCCGTCCCGCACCATGGACTCCATCCCGAACTCGTCCCTCCTCGCGGAGCACTTCCCGACAATGGCGCAGAGCGAGCCGCTGAGGACAGCCCTGCGCCAGAAGACGCAGGCCGTGACGCTGTCGCCGGGCGAGTTTATCTGCATGGAGGGGACGACGTGCGCGCACCTCGCCCTCGTTCTCGACGGCACAGCCCGCGTGTACAAGAGCGGCGCCGGCGGACGGGAGATCACGCTGTACCGCGTCAATCCCGGCGAAAGCTGCATTCTCACGACTTCTTGCATCCTGAGTGACCGTCCGTTTCCCGCCTTCGCCGTTGCCGAGACCGCGCTTGAAGCGCGGGTGGTGCCGGCCGAAACGGTGCAGCAGTGGATGGGCATGCATCCCGCCTGGCAGCAGTACGTGTTCGACCTCTTTGCCTCTCGCCTCGACACAGTCATCGCCACGCTGGAAGAGGTGGCGTTCCACCAGCTCGACGCCCGGCTGGCACGCCTCCTGCTGGACGCTCATGCTGAAACGGGGAGCGACACAATCGCGGCGACCCACGAGCAGATTGCCGCGGATCTCGGGTCGGCCCGGGAGGTCGTCAGTCGCCTGCTCAAGGACCTCGAGCACGACGGCCTCGTCGAGCTCGGGCGTGGGCGCGTCACCGTGACAAATCAGACAGATCTCCAGCGTATCGCCGGAAACGATGGAGGGTAAAGAATGGCGGACGGAAGATCGAGGATCGCGCGCTGGCTGTGCATCCCAATCGCCCATCTGCTATTCTCCATCCTCCGTCGCCGGCCCCCCCTTCTTTGTTTCTTCACGTGAAGTGTGATGTGGGTCACAGACAGCGTGCCAGCGCGTGGGGTATCGTGGGGTAAACATCACGCAATCGCTTCACGCAGACCGCATCTCGCCATGACGAAGAATATGGGCACCATTGATCGTACGCTTCGCACCGCTCTCGCCCTCGGCGTCGGCGTCCTCTACTTCACTGGGCAGATTGGAGGCGCCACGGCCATCGTGCTCGGTGCGCTTGCCGTCGTCTTCCTTGCCACGAGCACCGTGGGCTCCTGCCCGCTGTATCTGCCGTTTGGGCTCTCCACGCGCGGGAAGAGCGCGTGACCCAACGCAGGGATCGCACTCCGGGCCGTTGCGTTTTGACGGGCGCATTGGACTGCCTGTATGCACGCGCCCGATCTCCATGCCGACAGCCCTTCACGAGTACCCGCCCTTTCCCGGATTCTCTCCGGCAGGGCTCCAGTTTCTGCGCGACCTGCCCGCGAACAATAATCGCGAGTGGTTCGAGGCGCGACGGGAGACGTACGAGGACGAGGTGCGCCTCCCGCTCAAGTTTCTGATTGCCGACGTAGCACGGCGTTTCGCCGACACCGACCTACCGCTCACGGGGCGTCCGAACACGTCCCGGTTCCGCATCTACCGCGACCTTCGGTTTACCGACGACAACCGCCCGTACAAAACGAACGTGGGGGCAGTCTTCGACCGGAGCGGCGAAAAAGACAGCGATGGCGTCGTGTACGTGCATGTGGAGCCCGGCCACAGCTATCTCGCCGCCGGGTTCTATCGGCCGAGCGTGTCGTATCTGAAGCCCGTCCGCCAGGCGATTGTCGATGACCCGGAGCGGTTCCGCAGCATGCTGAACACGATGACCGCCCGCGACCTGCCAGTGGACAGCATGAACGATACGCTGACAGGCATGCCGCGCGGCTTCAGCAACTGCCGGGACACCGACCTTGCGTCCTACCTGAAGTGGAAGCACCTGGTCACCCGCACGTTTGTGGACGACGCTCAGCTCCGCTCGCCCGATCTGGCCGCCGAAGTCGTGCGCCTGGCGGAGGCGTGCCGTCCGCTTCTGGAGTACGTGTGGACGATCGAGCGCGAGGCGTAGCGAGGCCCCGGTTCCGAGATGTGCGCAGCGATGCATGCGGGGGAGGCGCCGGCGGCAACGATAGGCCCCCGTCCCCGAGCCCCGTGATGACTTCGGGCAGCCTCAGCCGCGGATCGAGCGCACCGACGGCGAGGCTGGCAACCAGCACCGCCGCGACGCTGAGGCTGCTGCCTCTTACCCCCCTGTCCCAGCAGACAGCCGCCCACCGACGCGAGCACGCGCAGAAGAAGCCGCCGGCCAACAGAGCGTCGAATCACGCTGAATCACAAGCAGGCGCGGGAGCGGGCAGGACACCAGATCTCGTCGTGCCAGATCTCACCATGCCAGTGGAGCGGGGGAGGTCCAACCAAACGCTGGCGACGCCTCCGCACGTAGGACAAACGGCAAAAAGCGACAGCCACCGGTCTGCTGTCCTCCTCTGTCTTGGGCGCCGGGTTCGGGCTTCGCACGGGAACATTTGCGTGGTCCTATGCAGGCAGAGCAGCTGGGATGGCGCGTCGCGCTCTACCGTGTGTCGAGGGAACCGTCGGTTGTCTGCGGCCTGCGATCGAAAAATGCGTTCATCTGGAGCAAAAACTGAATCGAGAGGTTTGTTACGATACTGTTGCTGCCACCAGGCGGGTGGAAACCGCCCTGTCTCGCACCACCGCGACCGATGCAACAAGACGCTGTCTGTGAGCACAGCAACCGTTCAGGGGCGTCGCTCGGCTCGGCGGGAGGCCCCCCGGCCATCCATCCCCGACGTCCTGTGGCACTACAGCGATGCCGTGACGCCCCGACCGCAGCGCGCACTCGTTCTCCACAACACTGCACACTCATGAAATCCGTCTACGAGAAGCTCGTATCCGCCCGGCAACAGGGGCAACGCGTTCACGTCACCCTCTCCGACGGCACGGCCTTGCCGAACTGTTCGGTGGCGGACATCGAGGGCACCACCTTCACGCTCACCGATGACGACGGAGATCGGCGGACGGTGCGCCGGTCGCAGCTTGCTCACGTGCACGTCATCTCGACGTAGGCGGCCCGCCTCTGTCTCGGGCTGCTAGAACGACACTGAGAGGCCGTTCCGGAGCGTCATGTCTAGATCTGCCACATTGGCCGGAGGGCGACTGTCGTAGTCGAGGTCGAAGGTGACCTCCAGGCTGACGCGTTCGGTGAGCGCGACCCCCAAGCGGGTCTCGTTCAGGACCCGCACGTCCGAGACGTTGTCAATGCGTGGCTGAACGTACACGGTGTGTCGGAGGTAGGTCGACGCGGACACCCGCAGGCGCAGATTCAGGTAGTTGCTCCATCGCACGCCCGAGGTCACCGCCGGGTGCGGGCCCAGGCCGCCGCGCTTCAGGTTCTCGTGCTCGTACATCGGCGTCGTGCCCTGAAAGATTCTGACGCGCTCGGCGTCGACGTAGCGGAGGCGTAGCCCGCCGCCGGCCAGCACGCGAAGCCGCAGGCGGGTAAAGCCGTCGTTTTCGAGCTGCGCAAACGTCTCGCCGACGAGCCAGGACTTAAGGCGGTGGTTGTAGCGCAGATGCCCGAAGCTCCGGTCGCGAAACGCCTTGCCGTCTTCCTCCCCGTAGCGCACCTCCCCCGTCAGGAACGTGTAGTGTCGGCCTGCGCGGTAGTCGAAGCGGAGGCGCGCGCCCAGTTCGAAGAGATCGGAGTTGCCGGACTGCAGTGCCACGTCGCCGCCGAGGGTCGTCTGGAAGCCATCGACGTCGAGCGCCCGCATCTTTTCGGTGTTCACCTGAGCGGCCGTTGGCGAGACCATGCCCAGGCTCAGGAGCGCAAGCAGAAGAAGGGTACGGAACAGCATGAAGAAACGGGCAGAAAGGGATACGGGGGGCGGTTGAACGGGCCACCGGAGGCCGAGGGCCTGCTAGCGAACGACGAGGGTCCCGGCCATCTCGTCGCCCCAGCGCCGCCCCTCGGGGTCGCTCAGGACGCGGTACGCCTCGTACAAGCCAATGCCAATCCCAACCAGCGCGACGAAGGGGATGAGCATCCAGCCCAGGATCGGGATGTAGACGAGGGTTCCCGTAAGCGCGCCGATGCTCCACATCCAGTTGCGCCGGATCGAGGTTTCCAGGTCCATCGGTCGTCCGTCGAGCCGCACCACGTCGATCCCCATCACGTGCTTGCCGATCGACCGTCCGTCCATAAACTCGACGCGGAGCCCGTCGCGAACCACGTAGTACGCCACGCCGGCCACGCCGCCGATGAGTGGGACGACGCTCAGTGCGGCTGCCACGAGACCGTCGATCAAGATGGCCAGGAGGCGAGTCGATCGGTCCGCGACCTCCCCATTTGACGCGCTGTCGTCAGACTCGGAGAAAAAATCGTCTCGATCCGAAGACGGAGAAGAGGGCGATGATCGGTCGTCGGAGGTGGACATGGTACGGGTGGATGGCAACCATAGTGTTCACATAACATCCACCAATACACGTCGGGAAGGGACACAAACGCAACCGGCGTGGGCGCGAGGCGAGGCGTTTTTACCTACGAACGAGGTGGATTTTACTCTGCGCACGTCCAGGCGTCGCTCCCGGGGTGCATGGTTTGCTGGTAGCCCTGGAGGCAGTCCATCACGGTCTGCTTCATGTCTGTCGTCAAATGCTCCCACTGGCGGACCACGTGCTGCGCGAATTCCAGCATCGGTGCATGAAACCGGACCGGACGATCGGCACGATTTTCCGTCCGCGGGGCGGTTGCGTGGCGCATCTCCTGAATCGACCGTTCCAGGTGGTTCGTGTGCTGCGCACCGGCGGGATGCTCGTCAATCCATGTTTGCAGCAGATCCAGGAGGTCTTCGCGGGTCGGTTCGGGGGAAGAAGGCATGAGGAGGCAATCACCGTCTGAGAAGGAGGGCACGAAGGATGAGGTCAGGACCGACGGTCGGGCGACCCTCGGTGCACGCGTTTAGAAAGCAAGAAGCAAGCCGCGTCCCTCTGTTCCCTACGAAGCGGGATCCGACCAGCGCACCACCGGCTCGGCCTGCCACTCGGTGCCGTTCCAGTATCGGAGTTCGCGAAGGTACCGCTGGAAGTAGTCGTGATCGGGAGCCCGGTCGATCCGGCCCGTCTCCAGCAGCCGCCGTGCCAGGCGGTCGTAGGCGTCGCTTGTCCCTACGCCCTGCGGCTCGAAGGCCTGGTTGAGATGAAGAACGATGAACGGGTGCGCCTGCCCTTCCTGCGGTTGCCCGTCGTAGATCCGGAGATTGAATCGCTCTTCCTCCGGGAACACCTTAAGATACCGGCACGAATTGCGCTTTTCCGTTTGGGTGCGATGAACGAGGGTCGGTGGGATGCGCAGGTAGGCCACCTCCGCGGCCTTCGGTAGCCCCTCTACCCCGTAATCGCCGCGGGTGGGAGCGTGTCCGTGCATGGATCGCGGGTCAAGAGCGAACAGAGTCGTCTGGTCGTATGCGTTGGAAGCACCGCAAACCAGGAGCTCCACAATCCCGTCGTCATTGAGGTCCTGCGCAGCGACGTCTTTAAGATGACCAGGGTGCACGTACCGGGCGAGCTCCTCCCCGGTCTGCGCGTCGAGCTTCCACAGCACCCCCGGAAAGTAGGGCCGGTGCACGGCTGTCAGGATGACTTCCGGTGTGCCGCTTGCGTCGAAGTCGCCGACGAGAAGATCACGTGCATCGAACTGACGGCCTACAACCTCGGGTTTGCGGGGAAACGACACGTCAAACGTCACGGAGCGCGACCAGAGGGGCTCGCTGGCTCCGACGGACTTGCAGCTGAGACGGGGGGTTGGAACTTGGCGGTCTGAATGACCCGGATAGTCGACCCAGCATACATCGTTCTGGCCGTCGCCGGTGACGTCGGCGAGGGCTTGCAGGTCGTGGTGGAGAGGCGAGGGGAGCCGGGTGCGACGCACCGCCTCCTCGCCGACCTCGATGCGCTCGACCTCCGTTCCGCTCGCGTTCAGGAGCACCATGTGGGCGCCTTCGAACGTGACGGAAACCGGATTGCGGTCGATCGGGCCCAGCCACATCCAGCCGATCACGGCCAGAAGCACAGCGATCACGGCGCCACTCGCCAGTGTGGACCGGTGATGGCGCACCCGCTGAAAGGCGTGCTGAATCCGACCGATTCGCACCCGACGCGTGACGCGCCGATCGTAGTACATGTCGGGGAACGACTCGATGCCCAGCACGCAGAGGTCGCCCTGCGGATAGTCGTCCAGGAGGCGGTCGCAGTGCGCGGCGGCCGGCCGTTCCTGGGCCGAAGGTACGACCAGCACCCGTGCCGGACTGAAGAAGGCGGTCTGTACCTTCAGGGGCAGAGAGTCTTCCGCGACGGGCGGTACCGTGCCGTCGGGGCGCACCCGTCCGGTGAGCAGAACGCCTTCCCGCGGTGCCGAGCGAACGCGCTCGCCCATCGCCCGAAGCACCTCGGCGTAGAAATGAGCGGCCACGGCCAGGTGGATGGAGGTGCCGGCGGCTTGGCTCTCGCTGCCCAGCAGGCTGATGCGTCCAGCCCACCGCGCCTCGGCGTTGGCCGGTGCGGTCTCGGCCAGCAGACGGCGGGCCGCCGCTACCGGGGCATCCAGTTGGCTCTGCTGGAGCGTAAGCAGCCCCGACCGGTAGCCCTCCACCGTGAAGTGATCCACGTCGCGCCGGTCGAGCAGGTCGACGCGCACGTCTAGGACGCCGCCGATCCGCGGCCGGTGCTGGAACGGGCCGCGCGTTCCCGGCTGCTCGACGACAGGAGCCGCGCCCGGCCCAAAGGGGTCGCCCCATGCGGTGTCGATCGCTTCGAGGCGTTCGGCCGTGGAAGCACGACCCCGGTCGATTGCCTCGCGGAGACGATCGCGGGGCGAAGCCCCTTCGAGACCGCCGAGGGCTTCTGCGGGACGGACCTCGTCGTGGGTCCAGGTCTCGAGGGCCCGATCGAGAGCCCCGGCATAGGCAAACAGGCGGGCCGCGCCTCGGCGAATCTGCAGTTCGGCGGCCCGCCAGTCGTCGCCCAGATCGGGACAACGTGTGCCAAAGTGCTGGAGGGCATCAGCCAGTGCGGCGAGGGGGGCGGGGCGCCAGCCCACCGGTGCGTAGCGCTCTGCAGTGTTGGCCAGCGTCGGCTCCAGATCAAGAAGATACGCTTCCACGCCTGGATAGTCGCGTGGGCAGCGCCACAGAAACTGGGCCATCTGCGCCAGATGCCAGGCGGCAGTGGCACGCCGCTCCAGATTCTGACACAGATGGCGGTAGTGCTGCTCGAGCTGACCCGGGTTCAGCGTGCCGAGGTCCTCAATCTGTCGCGGATCGAAGTGAGGAGGCGTCCACCACATCGGGAGATCCGTCCGTTCGGAGAAGGGGCGGGACGGCGTGCGGAGGCACGCCTGCCGGAGGGGTTGGTCTGTCGTGGCCGTCAGGCATACAGCCGGACGGTGTAGCTCGGGGCGGGGAGGCGACCGTGGAGGCGGCCCCGACCCGCATCCAGCGCAACAACGAGGCAATCGGCGCCGTCCGCCGACTCGGCGGCAAGCACGACGTACTGCAGGTCGGCGGCCTCGGCAGGATGCATCGCAGAGCGAATCTGGAGGACCGCGCCGCGACGTCGAAAACGCAGCGAATGGCCGGTCTCAAGTGTGCACAGGTGCCCCTCGTCCGGTAGATCGCGCAGACGGGAGCCACGAAGGGAGGCGGCCGCCAGCATCCGATGCACGCGGGCTGATCGGAGGGCGCCCGTGTCGGTGCTGGCAAGCTGCGGCACAGTGGCCCGGCCTTCGGGCCCAACTGGCACCTGCAGGTCCGCCTCTGGAAAGGTAATGAGCGCGTGGGCCCACGTCTCCATGTCGCCGGTGATTACGTAGAGACGCCCTTCGCCGGTGCCGCGATGGCGAAGCACGCGGACTAGAACGTCGTCGCCGCGGGCGGTCAGGGCCGTGATCGTCTCGAAGCGAGCGGCTGCCGGCGCCTCGGCGGCAAGCACCGTGGGACCAGAGCTCGACACCGCCGGCCGTGCGTGGAGCTCCAGCACATTCGGGGGCGAGAACAGCGTATCCACGAAGGCACCGACGCGGTCGTCGATATCATCTTCGCGCGCCAGGTCGTCATAAAAGGTGCGCAGCGTGTCGCACCAAGCCTGCGCGGCGGGGTCGGTGCGCAGCAGCGAGGCAACGCGGCGCCGCTCCGAGCGGGTCAACGATCCGGGATCGAGGACGTAGCGCTCGATATGATGGGCACTCTCGGGTGTCATGAGAAGCGAGCGGTAACGAGCGGTGCAAGACGCGGAGGCAGGGTCAGCATGTGAGAACCTGTTTTGATTTTGGATTGGATGGCGGGAGCGAGCAACGACGTGGCGAAAATCGGTCCTCGATCGCGGTTCGCAGCAGCGCTACGGGCCAAGATTGGGGGCGATTTGCACCCAGGGATTGACCTGCGACCCCAGCCCGTCGGGGCCGCTCGCAGCCCGGAGGCAGGAATGAAAACGGGTTCTTCATCTATCCCGATGTCCTTCCCGTTCCGGTGTCGTGCTGAACGTTGTTTCCGGATGAATGCTCCTCGAACGCGGTGTTTGGCGGAAGGGCGGCCGATGGGGGGTCCGACGAAGGCACGCCGCGTTCCCAGGCCGCACGAACGCGCTCGGTGAAGTCGGATCGCGTTTGGCGAACCAGGTACTCGAAGCGGCTCCGATGCGTTGCGCGGTACGCATCGCGCGAAAGACCGCGGAGATGCTCCGCCAGCGCCTCGTGCTGGGTAAGCCACAGACGTCCTTCCGGAATCAACTGGGCGCGCAGGTACGTCTCGATTGCGGCAAAGTACGTGTCGTAGGTCTCGGCGGAGAAGGACGGGCCGACGTAGCTGGCCCGCTTGGCGGTCTTGACGGCCTGGACGCTCTCCCGGAGAAACTGCTGCAACTCGTCGGCCCGGAAGCGGTCGTCCGCGGCGTGCACCACCTCGGGATCCGACCGAGCGGCGTCCCCGACGCGTACCGTGGCGCCCCGAATGGCCTGCGCCAGCCGCGAAACCGGGTACCAGGACGGGTGGGACGGCGTCTCATTCAAGATGGTGGCGGCCGCACGCACCAGGTCGCGCGTGCAGGTGCTCTCGGCGACGTGGGGGGCCAGTGCAGCCTCCAGGCGCTCGGCCGGCAGAGGGTGCCCGGCCGGCTCCTGTGTCGCGCCGCCGACCATCAGAAAAAGCCGTCCCTGGTGCCGACGCAGCGTGCAGGTGTCCAGCCCCCGGGCGGTCCGCTTCACGGTGCGAATGATACGGCCCAGCGACGGGTCGGCCGCCCGGTAGCACTCGAAGAGCCGATCGCCCACCGCGCTAAAGACCAGCCGCCGGAGTGCCCCGATGGCTTCCGCCTCATTGGACGACGCCAGCTCCACGTCCTCGAAATAGTGCTGCAGCGCCGGGAAGCGGCCCGCGCTGTCGCGCTCGAAGAGGTCGGCGATGCCATCGAAGGCCAGGTCGTCCAGGCTACAGGCCAGCAGGCGGCGGTCCAGGTTGCCGACGCGCTGACGCGTGCGCAGGTACGCCCGAGCCATCTGGTGGCAGGCCGCCACGACCGTCCGCGTTGCCGAACGCGTCGGCTGCTCGGAGATCACGATGGAAAGAGCACGGCGCAAGGGGAGGAGGGAAGAGGCCATCCGACGTCGCAGGGGGACCGACGTAAAACAAGGAACGGTAGAATATTCTATTTACAAAACATATGCGGATATACGCAAAAAGTGGACCGGCTTTGATGAAGGGGTAAGGGGTTTGCAGGCCCGCGACGCGGCGGAGAGAATCCTCTCTACGCCGCGCCGAAGCCCCAAAAATATGCCCGGCCCCCCACCAGAGGCCGGGCAGTGTGCAGAATTGCAGCATCTAGAAATGCATCGTTGGATCCTCTCCAGTCTCCTTCCGTGCTGAAAATCGGAGGCGCGAAGTCCTCGTCTTCACGCTTCATTCATCCGTCCGCGGCGGAAGCCCGAGAGGAACGGGGGGCGCCGTCAATGGGATGAGCTCCGCGCTTTTCCGGCATCAGTCAACACCGTGCTCCGGAGGTCCAGCGCGCCGTCCCCGTGAAACGCAGACGCACAATCCTGCGTGTTGCTACTCCTGTCTGGAGGCCTCGCGTTCTATCGGCGTCTTTTCCCCCAAGCCATGACCCAACCGGAGTACATTGCCGCGCTGCTCTCAATCATCGTCGGCCTCGGCGTGACCGACCTCGCCCAGAGCGTCCGAGAGCTCGTCCGGCCCCAGCGGACAGTCGACTGGCACTGGCTCCCGCTTCTCTGGGCGGCCACCACGCTGCTGCTCTCGATCCAGCTGTGGTGGAACTCGTTTTCGTACGTGAAGGAGGCGACCTCGGTCTTCTTCCTCCCGTTTCTGGGCGCGTTTCTGTTTCTGTACCTGACGTGCGCGTTTGCGCTTCCGGACCCCGAGTGGGAGAGGCCGCGACGACAGGCCGCGTCCGGCAGAGATGCCAGCAATCCGCCCCCGCTGGACCTGGAGGCCTTCTACTTTTCCGATACGCACCGGCGGTGGTACTTCGGAATCTTCATTGCCTTTCTTGTCGCGAGCCAGATCGGAGGCCAGACGGCCCGGGCGGTCGGGGAAGGATATGGAGTCAACGAACGAGAAATCATGACCAACGCAGTGATGGTGTTGCTTGCCGGAACGCTGATCTGGACGGACCGATGGTGGGTCCACGCGCCGCTCTCGATGATCATTTTTCTGGGAATCGCATGGTCCACGCTGCAGGCGATTCTATAGCGAGACCTGCTTGCACTGAGCGGAGCACCCGTCGCAGAAGGACTCCGATTCGAGCCGGCCGAAATCGGGCGATCACGAGCAGGCGGTCAGCGCCGCGAAGCCTTCGAGCAAAATGGGCGACCAGGTCCCCGATGTGCCTCCGACATAGTCGTCGGTGACAACAGCGTCTTCGGCCGGCACGTCTGGAGGGGCGGCCGCGGTGGAACGCGCCCGATTGCCGGGATCTGCCGGCCGTGATAAGGTCGGGTCTCCGAAGTCGTCTCGTCCTGCCGTGAATCTACGGCGCAAGGCACCGGTTCGGGAGAGAGGACACAAGACCTCACGGTTGACGAAGCACCAAGTGCAGTCAGCCCGACTCATCGCTGGGGACGGGGGGCATCCCGCGTGGCCGTGATGGGTGCAGGCTCGTTTTTACACCCTGCGGTCGTGTGCACCGCAAGGGCATGACCGCCGGCCCTCGCTGCGCTCGGCGGGATCGAGCCAAAAATGAACATGAACGCACGTAAACAAGCATCAATGTTGGGGGTCGACGGGCGATAACCCCCAACTCCACGGTTGATCGCACTTCGAGCGGCTCACCGATTCTACACACCGGCTCCTGCGTCATGCGTCCCACCCACGTTCTCGAAACCAGTTTGTACGCCTCGGATCTGGAGGCGGCCCGATATTTCTACGGGACCGTCTTGGACTTGCCCGTCGTGTTCGACGAGCCGGAGCGCCACCTTTCGTTTCGGTGCGGTCGCGGCATCGTGCACGTGTTCATCGCAGCGGTGACGCGCGAAACCGAATCGCTGCCCGCCCATGGCGCCGACGGGGCCGCCCATGCCGCCTTCGCCGTCCCCTACGGCCAGATGGAGGCCTGGCGGGCGCGCTTCGCCGAGTACGACATCCCCATCGAAGACACCGCCTCCTGGCGGCATCACGAGCGCGCCGTGTCGCTGTACGTTCGCGACCCTGCCGGGAACAGCATCGAACTTGGGACGCCCGAACTGTGGGGACTGGACGCAGAGGCCCGCGATGACGCCGTCCGACGCATCCGCCCCCCTGCGCCGGTGGACGTTGAGGAGGAGCGCCCGATGGCGCGGTTTGAGAGCTGTACGCTGGAGCCGCTTTGCGAGCTGCAAGTTCCGCTCATCCTCCCGCTCGTGGCACGCTATCTCCGCTCGCACACCACCGGCTTCGCGAATAAAGACCGCGATGACCAGGAGGCGTTGGTGCGCAGCCTTCTCAAAGAAGACCGCGGCCTGAAACGCTCGCTCGTGGGGATGATCGCCGGGCACTTTACCGAAGAAGAGTTCGCGTTCTACCTTGATCATCGACGCGAGGTGCAGCAGCGGCTCGTAGCGCTCCTCACAACGCGGGTGCTCGACCAGGTGGAGACGGCGGTTGCCCACATGTAATCGCCCTCCATGTCATGCAATCGCCCTGCATGTCGTCCATCCCAGCATCGCCGTTCCTGGCGCCGTCCCGTTCGGCTCAACGCCCGTCGAGAGACACATCTTCTGCGGGATGGACCGATTCTTCGGGACGGACCGAGCTCTGCATGGGCCTGATCTGCAATCGGCACCCGTACTCTGTCGGGACGAGGCCGCCGGGGGGCCGACATGTAATCTGCGCGCCCGACGTACACTTGTGCCTGGTCATCTCCGGACGTGAAGAGCGTCGGAAGTCTGTGGGCCAACCTTGAATCGGTTGTGTCCGCTTTCCCATTTTTACTCTGTCTAAATAAGAATAGAACACTTTGCCCAAGTGCTACTCCCTCAAATCCAACCTACACGCGCCATGAACCGGATAACCTCCACCGTTCTCTTGCTGCTGATGGTGCTGTGCGTTCCGGCGCACGCCCAGGAAATGATTATTGGCGAGGCGGCCATCGAGCCCGGCATCCAGCTCGTGTTTGAGGGCGCTCCGAAAGATGACGTGACGCCCCACGACCAGAACCTCGCCGAAAACAAAACCGATGTGCATCTGGAGGTGCTCACGACCTGGACGACCGATGAGAGCGTGGAGGTGCCTGAAGGCGTGAAGCGCGGCGGGTTCGTCGCTTACCTGCACTTCTTTGCCACCATCACCAACGAAGAGACCGGCGCGACCGAAACCGTCACGCTCATCCCGCACGTCACGCTCGGTGACGCGATGCACTATGCCCGAAACGTGTCGCTGCCCGGCAGCCCGACCGATGCCTACACCGTGACGTTCGACGTGCGTCCGCCCGAGGAGACCGAGCTGGCGTTCCACAAAAGCTGGCGCGACGCGCATGGCACGCCGCTCTTTGAGGCGCAGTCCTTCACGTACGAGGGACTCGACTTCGAAGAGATGGCGGCGGCGACGCGACGGTAATCGGCGTCTCTTCTCGCCTCCGCACGATGATTGCAGCCCATTTTCGGCAGGTTATGAAAGAGCCCGTGGGTGATCCACGCCCCATCGTACGTGTGTGCGTCCTCTTTTCCATCCTTGCCGCAATTGGAGGGATGGGCGGGCCGTCGGCGGTTGCGCAGACAGCCGCACTCACCGGGACCGTTGTCGATGAAGGCGGGCGCCCCCTTCCCGGGGCCAACGTGGTGGTGATGAAGGGAGACCGCACGGATGGGACTTCGACCGACGCCGACGGCCAGTTCGAATTGGCCGATCTTCCTCCCGGCCCGGTTCAGGTGACCGCGCGGTTCGTCGGGTATCAGGCGGAGGAGAAAACCATTGTGCTGGAAGCGGGCCGCACCCGCACTCTCCGCTTTGTGTTGCAGCCTGCCTTGGTGGAGATTGAAGAGGTCGTCGTCACTGCCCAGAACCGCCGTCAGCGCCTGTCGAAAGTTCCCATATCCGTGACGGCGCTCACCGCGGCCGACCTGCAGGAGAACCGAGTGTCGACCGTAGAGGATTACGCGGCACTCACGCCCAACCTCACGTTTGCCAGCACCGGGCGGCGCTCTGAATCCGACATCACCATTCGGGGAGTGAGCAACCTCGGCGGCCAAAATAACGCGTACGGCGTGTATGTGGATGGCCTCAACGTGACGCCGTCGTCCTCGGACATCGCCATCAACCCGGAGCTTCTCGACATCGAGCGCATCGAGGTTCTTCGCGGACCGCAGGGCACGCACTTCGGGCGAAACGCCATTGCCGG
>CAYFSC010000057.1:0-16327 GCA_964345695.1 uncultured Rhodothermales bacterium
CCGGCTTCCCCTGCTCGGGTCGTCGTGCGGAGCGCCTTGGAGGGTTTCTTTCCTGTTACTTCGTGCCGGACCTCTCGCGGCCTTTTCTTGTGACGTCCTGTGCACGGACGCCCGGTGTACAAATGACCTTCGAATTGATACACCCTGTATTTTCGCCATGCCCGACCTGAAGCCTCAGTACACGCTGGACGCTCCCCCCGAGGCCGATGCCATTGCGACCTACCGCGACGAAGCCCAGGACGCGGACGCGGATGTGGTCGTCCGCTATCCCAACGCAGACGGCGGGACGCGGCATCTCGTGGTCTCTCCCCGGGGCACTTGCGTGGTGCTCAAGGAGAACGTCTCGCGCGATGCGTTCGCCCCGCAAAAGGACGCCGCAACCGTCGCTGACGCCCTGCGGGTATGATCTTTGCGTGAACAGTAGACGACGCTCGTGCTGTCTCCCTTCCAATCTCTCGCGCTATGCTCGACGCGTTCTCGTTCTTTCACGACAAGCCTTGCTCGGACCCGAAGCGCGACCGCCGGGAGGCGCTGCACCGAAAGTGGCGGCGAGCCGTCGCCGCTTACGAAGACGCCGGGCAGCCTTTCGGCACCTCCGCCCGAGCTGTCGAAGTATGGATCGAATACGGCCGCCAGTCAACAGTCAACTGAGCGCGGTCGTAGGGGCCGGCCATCGGAGCCCGGACCCGTTCCCAGAGTCGACGGCGGTCACGCCGCCGGGGCGGTCTGCACTTCTTCGCCCTCTTTTCGCTCGTCGAAGCGTTGGCCCAGGAACCGAACGACGCCGATCCAGGCAATCGTTAGGAGGCCCACGGCGATCGAGAGCCACCGCACGTCGGTGATGACCAGAGCGGTAAGCCCCAGATTGAGGACGACTGCGGCCACTTTGGCGGCGCGCTGCACAAACATGTCGATAAACGACTTCGCCTTGTACTTCGCATCCTGGGACGTTGGCGTGTACAGCGCCTCCTTGGCCGACTGATTAATCGAGTAGTTCAGCGCATTGTCGCTGACGGACATCATGCCCGCCAGGACAGCGGTCGGAAGGGCAATGAATCCGACACTTCCTCCCAGAATGGCCACTGGGAGAAACATGAGGGCCACTTTCACGCCGAATCGCTTCATGACGAAGGACGTCAGCACCAGCTGGACGAAAATAGAAACGAGACCCGTTGCCTGTCCCACAATGCCGAAGAAGGCATCGCGCTGCGTCGAGTCGGTGATTTGCTGCTCCACAATCGAGGCGAGTTGGAAGTCGACGATGTTCGACACCATCTCGTAAATGGCGAGCACCGCGGCGATGCCCAGCAGGTACTTCGACGCCATCACGATGCGGGCTCCCTCGAACAGCGCGCTGCTCTCGTTTTCGGTCACCGTCTCCTCCTCGGGGCAACACGGGTCCGGTTCGTCCTCCTTCGTCTCGTAGCCGTGGATCCAGACGACCAGTCCTCCGATGACGGCAAGGGGCACGAGGCAGCCGAACAGAAGCGGGGCGCGCCCCACATCGGTCACGAGTTCGGCAACGATGGACGAGCCAACGAACCCGCCGATCACGCCCCCCAGTCCCACGAGGCCGTACAGACGCTCGGCCTCGTTCCCGGTATTTAAGTCGTTGGCGAACGCCCAGAACGTGGCGACCATGACGGTCGTCCAGATGTCTCCGAGCACGTAGAATGACCAGACACCGGTCTGGCCCAGCAACTGCATTCGGTCGATGAAGAAGCCGAAGAAGGCAAAGAGAAGACCGAATACGCCGCAGAATAGCAGGATGAGATGGTGTCGCGCCATCCGCCGGACCAGCCACGTAAACACTGCGACGACCCCAAAGGCGATCACCATGTTGAGCGTTTTCCCTAACTGCTCGGCCTGCGCGCCTGATAGCACCCATCCGGCAATGTTGATCGGCTGATCCCCGAAATAATTCAGGAGGATACCGCGCTTCATGGGTTTGAGAACCCAGAAGACGGCGATTACCAGGAAGAAATACAGCGACAGACTGATCGCCTTCGGCCATTCGCCAGCGCGAATGTCGAGAAACTCCTTGCGGATGCGTTCAAGCATGAGATCGAGGAAGCCGTGCGTGCCATTCGGAGCGTGCGGGCAAGGGCCGGGCGGTCCGCGAACGTCGAACCGCGACTCGCGGGCATGTGCATCGCCGCGTCGCAGGCGCACCCAAGAACCGCATAGAGCCCCGTGGAGGGAGTCTCAACATACCGGGGATCGTTACAGCCCCGGCAGGGATGTGTCTATGTCCTCCCCGTCAGCGAGATCCGCAGGAGGGTCTACATCACATACAGCAGGCCCACCAAACGCGCGGTTCGGAGGGCCTGCTGTGGAATTTCAGAAAACGTGCCCGGCCCAAAGCCAGGTCGAACAGAAGGACTGATCAGGTCTGGAGGATGCAATTGGTCTCGCCGTATTCGTTGGCGACGTAGTCGTCGGCCTCCTCCTCGTTGATCCACTGGTCGTTGTCCTCACTGAAGTACCGGAAGGCATACTGCTCCCCTTCGTCGAGCATCACGTTCGTGCTGTACGTCTCGTTGCTACGGCGCACGAATCGATTCTCGCCGGTCGCCCAGTCATTGAAGTCTCCGACTACGTGGACATCGTCCCCGTATGGATGGTTATCCGGGAGAACGAAGGTGACTTTGACTCGATCGCTTCCTCTCTTGTTTACTTTCTTAATCATGGTTCTTGGTCTGTATGAATGGAAAAATTCCTATGCAGATATGAGAGGCGGACGCTCTTTGGACACGCGTATCGGACGTGAATCGTCACGTTGCCAATCTCTTCCAATCTCCCTCCTCCGCCCCCTCTTTGCGCCTCACACTGCGAGATCCGAGCGCGTCGCTCCTCGGACGAACGCAACGCTCTGTCCTCAAAGTCCATCGCTGAGAGCCCGAAATCCAACGCTAGACTCCTGGAGTGCAACGCTGGACCCTCACAATACGACACTGCCGATTCAAAGTCCGACTCTGCATTGCCGGAAGGGCTTCTCTTCCCGGAGAGTTCAACTCTCCAGGACAGCGTCGGCTTTCGGTCTAGACTCCGCTACGAAAAGTAGAAATACTTTTCTAAATTTATGCGCATCAATGACTTGATGTGCCATTGCTCCGACCGTTTCGAAGGTAGGCTGCACGCCAAGGTCCGGGCTTGGTCAGATGGCGTCCGCTTCGTCTTTCGCCTCTTCCGGTTCGACGCGCGCCACAAATACGGGGCACTCTGCACGACGGACGACGCGCGCGGTCACGCTTCCCAACAGGATGCGCTCCAGGCCCGATAGTCCGTGTGAGGCGATGATGATCATGTCGGCGTCGAGCTCGTTGGCAGCGTCCAAAATGGTGGTTGCGGCGTGGCCCTCCCTCGCATGCGTACGAACGGTGACACCTCCCCCATCGACGCGTTTCTGCAGATCGTCGAGCCGATTCTCAATTTGCTCCGTCGGGTCCGAAACCAGGTCGCGGATCGTTACGGCTCCCACGAGCGGCACCGGAAACGGGAGAGGCTCCACGACGTGCAGCAGATCGATGCTCGCCTGGAACGCAGCCGCCATGTCCTTGGCCGTGTGTAACAACGGGGCGGAGAATGAGGACAGATCGACCGGGACGAGCAGACGAGACCAGTCCTGCGGATCGGTCGTGACGTCGCGGCGCACCGTGAGCACCGAGCAGGAGGCGTACTGCACCGCCTCTCGCGCCACGCTTCCCAGTAGCGCGCGACGGATTCGGCCCCGCCCGTGCGTGCCCATCACCACGAGCTCGACGGCTTCCGCGTCGACGTACTCCACAATCTGCTCGCCGGGTGTGCCGTCGTGTCGGTGCACGTAGGTGACCGGTACGCCGCGTTCTTCGGCCGCCTCCAGAAAGGGGGCCACCAACTCGTCGGCCTGCTCGCGGATCTGTTCGTAAAAGGACTCTTCGTCCAGTTTCGCTTCGTAGGCGCCCCGGATCGGGTCGTCGCCGAAGGTCGGTGCCACATTGAGGAGGTGCAGGGTGCTGTCCAGCCGGTCGGCCAGCTGGAGGGCGTAGCGAAACGCCGTTGCGGCCGATTCGGAGAAGTCGGTCGGGTGCAGAATGACGTCAGGGTGAAACATGGCAGAGCGAGATTGGGGCAGATTCAGCGGCACGGAAGCGACACGCGTTCACTCCTGCGCTTCCTCGGTGCGAAGCTCGTGCGCCGGGAGGAGCGAGTGGCCGAACGCCTTCAGCGTGAGGACGGGGCACTCGACGTGGCGGACCACCTTTTCGGCGACGCTGCCGAGGAGGAAACGCTCCAACCCCGTCTGTCCGTGCGTTGACATGGCGATCAGATCGGTCCCTTCGTCTTCGACAAAGTCGGCGATGCCGTGTGCCGGCCTGCCAAACAGCACGTGCCGGTTTACGGGGGTCTTGGGGCCGGGCGTGTTGGTCACGAACTCCTCGAGCTTGTCCGTCGCCTTTGCCTCGATATCGGGCTCGACGTCGTAAATCGACTGCACCCCGCCCACGTAGAACGCCGGATGCAGCTTCTCTTCCACGACGTGCAGCACATCGATCGATGCCTCGTACAGGGCCGACAGCTCTCGCGCGTGGCGGAGCGCCTTTCGCGAGAAGTCGGAAAAGTCGACCGGGACGAGAATGCGTCCGATCTGCAGATCGGACATCGGCTGTTCTTCGGCCCTGCCCCGCACCGTCAGGACCGGCTGATCGGCACGCCGTACCACTTCCTCAGCCACGCTGCCCAGCAGCAATCGCCGGATGCCCCGACGCCCGTGCGTGCCGAGCACGATGACGTCGATGTCATGCACATCGGCATAATTTAAGATGGCGGGTGCCGCCGCGACGTCGCGCTCGACCGCCTCCACAATCTCGATTCCCTTCCCCTCCCCATCGCTGAGCGGCTCACCGTTGCCGCCCATGGATAGGCGGTCCCGGATGGTCTCCAAGTCTGCCGCCGGTTCGGGGCGCTCCCCGGCCGAAAACGGGTCCTCGTGAAGCACCTGCGCGTAAAACACGTGCAAGGTGCTGCCGGTGCGCCGTGCGATGTCGAGGGCGTAGTGCAGGGCCTGGTCGGAAACCTTCGAGAAGTCGCGCGCGAGAAGGATGTTTTGAATCTGAAGCATGAGCCAATGGCGGTCGGTGGCGTGCGCGGGAAACGAATGGACTGTAAGGGTAAGGCACAATTCTACTGGAAGAAACCCGGGAGACTGCAGAAGGGATTCTGGCCAATCCCTGATTCTGTTGTAGGACGCTTCACCACACGCCGTACGACGAGCGGCGTCGGGCTACGAACTGTACGACAGCGGCCTCGCCATGCAGGCGCCCACTTCCCTCCAGGCGAACATCCACTGCGTCGCAGCGGAGCACCTCGTCGTCAGCGAAGGCGGCGCGCAGCTCCGCGGGCGGAACCATGCGATCGGCTCGGCTCGGCCCGACCCGGGCGTATGCGCCGTTGAGGTGGGCGGGGCGGAACCACTCACCCAGAATGAGGCCGCCGGGCCGGAGCACACGACGGATGCAGCGGTACAGCGCCGGACGCTCGTCGGGCAAAAGCTGCAGAAAGGTGACGACGGCGGCGTCCCACACGCGTGCCGGCGACCAGGTGCGCACGTCGGCCTCGATCGTTTCGAGATCGACGCCCTGCGTCTCGGCGAGGGCAGTGGCTCCCTGCAACGCGACTGCAGAGAAGTCGACAGCCGTGACGCGGTGCCCCGCAGACTGCGCCAAGTGGCAGAGCGTACGGGCCTCTCCCGCTCCAAACTCAACCACGGCGCTTCCGCTTTCCAAAGGTTCGGCCTCCTCTTCTACGAACGGGCTCGGCCGGGTCCCGAAGAGGTGGTCGTGGGCCGCGTAGCGCTCGTCCCAAAACGCTGGCTGGCTGCTGGGGCGAGGAGAATCCGACACGGGCAGGGGAAGCACTGAAGAGAGTGACGGTCGCAGGCGGCAGTTACGCTTCACCGTTGGAAGCGAGGCTGCGCATCGGGGTCTCGCTGGCGAGCGACTCGGCCCGTTCGATGAGTCCCTCGATTTCGCTCAGGCCCTGCTGCCAGAACGTCGTGTCGGTCAGGTCCACCCCCAGCGGAGCCACGAGGCGGTGCGGCCAGTCGGAGCCGCCGGCACGGAGGAGATCCAGGTAGGCGTCGGCGAACCCGTCGCCGGCCTCCTGATAGCGGGCGTACAAAGCCAAGACGAGCAGCTCCCCGAAGGCGTAGGCATAGACGTAGCCGGGCGTATGCAGGAAGTGGGGGATGTAACTCCACCAGTGGCGGTAGTGCTCGCCGAGCGTAACGCTTCCCTGAAACATGTCGCGCTGCGTCTCCATCCAGGCCTCGCAGAACCAGTCGGCCGGCAGCTCGCCCTGTTCGCGACGGGCCGTGTGCATGCGCGCCTCGAACCGGTTCATCGCGACCTGCCGGAAGACGGTGGCGAGCGTGTCGTCGATCTTGCTGACCAGCATCGCCAGCTGGTTTGCCGGGTCGTCCTCCCGGCGGAGCAGGCGCTGGAAGACGAGCATCTCGCCGAAGACCGACGCCGTCTCGGCCGTAGTGAGAGGCGTCCCGTGGTGGAAGATGGTCTGCTCGCGCGAGAGGGACTGGTGCACGCCATGGCCGAGCTCGTGGGCGAGAGTCTGGACGTCACGCGGCTTGCCGGTGTAGTTAAGCAGAACGTACGGATGGGCGCTCGGCACCGTACCGTGGCTGAACGCTCCACTCCGCTTTCCGGGCGCCAGGGCCGCGTCGATGCGGTCGTCGGCGAAAAACGGACGCGCCGTATCGGCCAGGACGGGGTGGAAGTCGTTGTAAGCGTCGAGCACCAGATCACGTGCCTCGTCCCACGCGTACGTCGCCTCAGCCTCTTCAACCGGCGCGTAGCGGTCGTAATCGAACAGTTCGTCGAGTCCGAGTAGCCGTTGCTTGAGGCGATAAAAGCGGGCGACGAGGTCGTAGCGGTCGGTAACGGCAGTGATCAATGCCTCAACGGTCTCGTCGTCGACCTCGTTGCTTTCGTTGCGGCTCTCCAGCCAGTGGTCGTAGCCGCGCAGGCGATCGTTGGAGGCCTTGTCGGCCAGCAGCGTGTTGAAAACGAACGTCAGTGTCCGTTGATGCTCGATGAGACCGTTGGTGAAGGCCTGCGCTGCCGACCGCCGCAGGTCGCGGTCGGGCTCGTACAGCTTCGAAAGGATCTCCTGCTGCGTGAGAGACTCGCCGTCCAGCTCGAACCGGGCGGCGCCCATCGTTTCGTCGAAGTAGCGCGTCCATGCCCCGGAACCGGTCACGCTCTTTTCGGAGAGGATTTTTTCCTCCGGCTCCGAGAGCACGTGCTCTTTCTTTTCCTGCTCCAATTCCAGGTAGTGCCGAACGTCGTCGAGCACATCCTCCGCCAGCAGTGCTTCGGCCCGCTCGCGGTCAACCTCGGCCCACTCGACTTCGAAAAAAAGCAGTTGCTGATGGATGCGGTTGTATGCTTCCCGGACGTGCTGCAGGAGCGCCCCCAGCTCTTCGTCGTTCGTGTTTGTCGACCACGAGAGGTAGGCGTAGGCGTAAGCGCGTCCGAGACGGTCTTGGATGCTCTCCAGTTCATGCAGGGCATCGGCCAGTGCCTCGGCGTCGAGGGTAGCAACCTCTCCGCGGTACCGATCGGCAAAGACCTGGGCCCGTTCGTCGGCCTTGTTTAAGCTGGCTTCGAGCTCGTCGCGATTCGCGTACAGGGTGTCGAGCGACCAGCGAACATCCTCGGCGCCGGCATTGGTGGATTCCATGGCTGCAAACTGTCGGACAGAGGCAATCGAGAATTGGCGGACCTTTTCACGATGGGAGCCTCGTTGCGTTCCTGCTCCGCGGCCCCCGGGCGGAACCATCGAATTCTGCCTCGCCGTCCATGGGAGCCGCCCTTCTTCTGGACAGGAAAGCAGTCTCGCTCCTTCATCTATCCCCTTCTTCCCTCCTGCCCCCAGGCGCAGGATCCCGTCGTCCGCAATAAGCGTCAACCTGCGATTGCCTCGGCCCCCCGAGGCCCGGGTGGAGAATGGATAGACGGAAGGCGTAACAGTGGACGACGACGCGGGACTTGTCTTTACGGACGATTCACCGCCCGCCATGTATCACGGACGCTCGTGCAAGGTACGTCACTATTCCTCAAAGGTATGATTGATTTCCTTCGTTCTCTGTTCGACCCCATGCCGACGACGTCTTCGGTTCACGACCTCACCTCGGAAGCCGACTGGATGGCAGCCCTGGAGCAGTCACACGAGGCCCCTGTTCTGATTTTCAAACACAGCAGCGCATGTCCCGTGAGCGGCCGGGCCAACCGGCAGATAAAAAAACTGACCGAAGATGGGGATCCGCCCGTGTACCGCGTGATCGTGCAGGAGGCACGCGACGTGTCCACCACGATCGCCGACCGGCTTGGCATCCAGCACGAGACGCCCCAGGCGATTCTTCTAGAGGACGGAGAACCGGTGTTCGATGCCTCGCACTATTCGATCACCGCCGAGTCGATCCGTGACGTTGCCCGCGAGTCACATTAATGGCCACTTCTCCTCCGCTTATGTCCTCCTCGCTCGTGTCTTCTGCCACCCGTCTTCTCGCTGGCCTGATGCTGCTGGCCTCCCTCGGGGCCTGTGCCGGTGAGGAACCGGAGTCTTCTTCGACTGCAACATCGACCCCGTCCACGTCTTCCCCTCGCGCGGCAGAGAACGGCCTGTCGTCTGCCGACAGCACGGTGCTTCCCGACGTGACGGTCGAGACGCTGGACGGCTCTTCGATTGCGCTGGGCGAACAAGATGGAAACGTCCTGCTCATCAATTTCTGGGCGACGTGGTGCACGCCCTGCCGTAAAGAGATTCCGGACCTTGTCGATCTGCAGAACGAATTGGGCGGAAAAGGGCTCACCGTCATCGGCGTCTCGCTGGATCGCGAAGGCGCCTCGGCCGTCAAGCCGTTTGCTGACAAGCACGGCATCAACTACCCGGTCGTCCTCGACCCCAATGCAGAACTGGAGTCGAAGCTGGGCCCTTTGCAGGCGTTGCCCACGACCCTGATCGTGAACCCCAACGGCGTGATCACACGCCGCATCGTCGGCCTCTTCCCCACCGAGGAGATGCGTCCGAAGCTGCAAGCCATGCTGGAGCAGCCGGAAACCTGACGGCCTGCCTCCCGAGTCTGAGGAGGCAAGGGACTGAGGCGGCAAACCCGCGCTGCTTTTCGAGCCTCTAGCAGTGGTAACACTCGTTCCGGTGCGCACGTGAACCCACCGACGGACCTTCCGGAGTCCGGAGGTGCATCGTTCCACGCTCTTTTTCTCCACGTGCCCCGATTGCCATGTCTCGGATGCTTTTCTCCGCCCTCACGGCTCTCCTGCTGCTCGCCGCACCGCCTGTACAGGCCCAGGAAGCCCGAACCTACGAGGTCTCCGCCGACCTCCATGCGCTGTCCGTCGCCGTGCAGGGCACTGCCTACGTGAACCCGGGCGCAGCAGCGCTGCGTATCGAAGGTCCGCAGGACGTGCTCGATGAGATCGAGGTGTCGGACCGCGGCGGTACTCTGCGGATTGCGTACGAGGATCGCGGGTTGCTGGAGCGTCTGCTAGGCGGCTCGCGCGACCGCGATGCCGACGATGCCGTGACGGTGCACGTGACCCTGCCCAAGATTCGGTCGTTGGACGTGGGTGGGGCGACCGTCCTCACGTCCAAACAGACCATCAAAGGGGAAACGCTGCGACTGCACGCCAGCGGGGCGTCCGAACTGACGGTGGACGCCGCTGTCGAAACGCTCACCCTAAAAGCGTCGGGCGCCGGAGACGCGCAGGTCCGCGGCACCGTCCAACGCGCCGACATTCGTGCGAGCGGAGCCGGCTCGGTCCACGCCGGCTCGCTGACGGCTGAGACTGCCACTGCCGAAGCCAGTGGCGCCGGCTCGATCGAGGTGCACGTGACGGGTCGCCTCGACGCCAGGGCCAGCGGTGCGGGCAGCATTACCTACCGCGGAAATCCGGAGGTCTCGGAGCAGACCTCTGGAGCCGGCTCGGTCAAGATTGCCGAGCGTGGATCGGATTGACGTGTCGAGTCTTCGGAAACCGCTCGGTCGGACGTCTTCGGGCTGCAACGTCGTAGATCTCGCGGAGCCCGCGTTCGCAGGACGCCGTCCACCGCGATCCGTCGAAACAGAAGGAGGGCATTTATCGAGAAGGCTATTCTTCGTCTTCGTCCTCGCGCTCGCGGTCCATCAGATAATCCTCAAGGCTGCCGACAACGATGCGGGTTTCTTCGTCTACCTCTACGTCTTTCACATCGCCGGCGCGGATCAGCTTCTTGATCTTCTTGCGGTCGATCTGCTTGAGAATCCGGCGTGCTTCGGTCCGGCTGACGACGTCTTCACGGTAGTCGCTGGCAAAGTCCTCCACAAAGTCCAGCGTTTCGTCCGTCATCTCGATCATCCGGACCTCCCGGTTGTCATCCGAAAGGGTCCAGTACAGATCGGCGTCGATGAGATGCCGATCGACCCAGCGAACGATCGTCTGCTTCGAGAGTTGTAGGCGCTCCGAAAGCTCGTCCAGCTCGAATGTCTTGCGCTTGCGCGATGTGGTTGAGCGGTTTGCCACGATGAGTGGAGCGGTGAAGTGAGTAGATTGAGCGAAGGTTTTGTGGCACGGAAAACTGCTCATTTTGTTCCCCTACCCGATCGGTTGCAGCGTCCTTTCCAGCCTTCCAGTTCCCCTCTCATGACGGACTCCACATCGGACCTTTCGACTGCGGAATGGAAAGACCGCCTGGCCCCCACGTTGGCCACGTCGCTGCGCGAAACGAGCGAAGCGATGACGAAACCGCCGCCCGTTCAGTCGTGGCTGCACGAGGCCTCGTACGAAGCGGCGCAGGACGTGGCCCGCACCGAAGGGTCGATGGCCCAGAGCATGGGCTACATGCACATGGTTGATACGCTCTCTTCTCGGCTCCCGAACCTGGTGGAGGCCGTACGCGAGCTCACCGAGGCGTGTGGGCAGGTCGACCTCCACTGGCACCCGCTCTCGCCGAGCCTCAGTCGTCTATACATTGATTTCGACTGGGACGCCTCGATCGACGTGTTCGTCCGCGTCGACGCGGCCTCGGCATCCGCCGTTCGCGATGCGCTCCGCACCATCGCCGATTCCCTCCCGGACGGCATGCCCTACCCCAATCGGCCCCATGAGGCGACCGGCCTGATTGCCTTCAACGGCACGTGCACTGCGGCTCGGATCCGCGAACACCTCGGGAAAAACGACAGCACCTACCGCTCGGTCGCGATCCTATCGAAGGACGGTACAGCCAGCGATTCGGCGTCCCCCTCCGATGCCGTCCGTCGGCTGACGGAGCGCCTGCGTTGAACGCCCATGCCGACCCAGCGGGCCCCTCGGCGTGCAGTTCGCCGTTATCCGGGGAACGCATCGGGAGGCGACCCTTCGAGGGCCTGGAGAGCGTCTTCTCCCGCGATCTCCCATCCGACGACCTTGCCGTCTCGTTCGAACCAGAAGCGGGCGCCGGGCTCCAGGAACTCGCTGAGGATCCGAATCAGCGTCTCGGGACGTACCGTCGCGGGCAGCGTGTCGCTGACTGCTTCCAGGGTAGCGCCGCGTAGCCGAAAGTACCCGAGGGCAAAGGGAAGCGGGCCTTCCATCTTGGTGCTCAACGCTTTCCGGTAGATGCGGCTCTGCGCGCGAAGCGACTGCACGAGTTCGACCTTGAGCCACATTTTTTCCTGCCCACCGACGTAGTCGTGGTTCCGCCGGTTGAACATCTGCCGAATCAGGTCGTCGAGGTCATCCCTCCGATCGGGCCGGGCCGTGGCGGCCTCGACGTAGCAGCGCATCGCGGGATCGGAGGCGGAGTGGGTCATCGTTTCGGTGGGGCCATCGTGCGTGTCCTGCCGCCTGAGTAGATCGAACGGGAAGCGTCCGTCGCGGCCAGGGTCTTTCGAGTGCGTCCGCCGTACCTGTCACGAGTCCATGCGTTCCTTGCGGTCGAGAGAGGGGGCGCCCGACGTAGCGACGGCCCGGTACGGAAACAGACCGCAGCCGGCGGAACCCCGCCCGTCTGCCACCATTCCGCGTGCTGGTACTGGGCGAACAGGCTTCCGCCCTCTCTGATCATCCACCTCATGCAACGCCGTCGATGGACTCTCTGACTCAACTCACCCTTGGCGCCGCTGTGGGGGAAGCTACGCTTGGCCGGCAGGTGGGCAAGAAAGCGCCTTTGTGGGGCGCCGCGCTCGGCACGCTGCCCGACCTTGACGTGCTGGCCAACCCCTTTCTCTCGGAGGTCGGGGCCCTGGCGTTCCACCGCAGCATGACGCATTCGCTGCTCTTCATGGTGGTCCTGTCCCCGCTTTTGGGACTCGCCTTTCACCGCCTGCACCGCAGCGAGACGGTGGCATGGACCCGCTGGGGATGGATGGCTTTCGCTGTCCTCTCAACGCATGTGCTGCTCGACTGCCTGACGACCTACGGCACGCAGGTCTTCTGGCCGGTTTCCGATTATCCGGTCATCTTCGGGACGGTGTTCATTATCGACCCGCTGTACACCGTTCCCCTGGCGCTCGGGCTGCTGGTGAGTCTGTCGTGGTCGTCCACGCACCGGAAGCGGCGGCTGGCCAACGCCATCGGACTCGGACTGAGCACTGCCTATCTCCTTGTCACCGTCGGCAATAAGTTGTACGTCGAGCACGTGTTTACGCGCTCGCTGGAGGCGCAGGACCTGCCGAGCGAGCGCGTCTTCACGAAGCCGACCGCCTTCAACAACGTGCTGTGGACGGCCATCGCCGAAGACGATAACGGCTTCCACGTGGGCTTCTACTCGCTCTTGGACGACGATACTCGCGTGGACTTCCGATATGTGCCGAAGCGCCACGACCTGCTGGATGACGCCTGGAACAGCCGCCCGGTGCAGGAACTGCGCCGTTTTTCGCGCGGCTACTTTACCGTGAGCCGCAGTGGCGGCGGAGTGCTGCGCGTCCATGATCTGCGATTCGGCCGCAGCGACCTCGGCCTGACCCGTTCCGGCCGCTACATCTTCACCTTCCGCCTTCAGCGCAACGAGCAGGGTCGCGTCGTCGGATGGACGCGCCTGGACCCGCAGGTGCAGGCCAACACCGAGCTGCTCCACCGTTTTCTGGCACGAATCCGCGGTATCGAGGGCAGCTTGGAGCGCGTACAGGCGGAGCCCATCCCGCGTTCTGCGTCCGATCTGTAGGGTCTTCTTTTCCTCGGTTCTCGTCACACGATGGTCTCGTTTGCGGGTCGCGCTTATCTTGAATGTTCGGGACGCAATGGTATTGTTAGTGGAAGTCACGTTCGCATTCGATCCGTGAAGAGCACCTACCTGTCCAAATGGAAGACCTCCAGAGCTTCTTCACACCCGAGACGATGACGGTGGCGACGAACTATCTCCTGAAAACCATTGGGTTTATCGCCATCCTGGTGGTCGGCCGATTCATCGCCGGCTGGATACGCAGCATCATCCGCGACGGCCTGGACCGGCCAAGCTTCGACAAGACCCTGGTCAAGTTCGCGGGGAATTTTGCCTATTACGGGGTTTTTGTCCTCGCCATCCTGGCCGGCCTGCAAACCCTCGGCGTCCAAATTGGCAGCTTTGTCGCCGTGCTGGCAGCCGCGGGATTTGCCATTGGCCTTGCCCTGCAGGGCACACTGGCCAATTTCGCCGCCGGCATCATGCTGCTTATCTTCCGTCCGTTCAACGTGGGGGATTATGTGGAGGTCGGCGGCGAGACGGGCTTCGTGCGCGACATCCAACTCTTCTTCACGAAGCTCGACACGCGCGACAATCACCTGATCGTTATCCCGAACAGCGACATCTTTGGATCGACCATCGAGAACATCTTCCACTATGATGTCGTGCGCGTGGATTGCAACGTCGGGACCGACTATCCCGCCGACGTCGACCAGACGCGCGAGGTCCTGCTCCGCGCCGCCCGCTCGATCGACGATCGCGTGGAGGAGAAGGGCGTACAGGCTACCCTGAAAGGGCTGGGCGACTCGGCCATCTCCTGGCAGGTGCGCGTCTGGGCGGAAACCGATGACTACTTTCGCCTGAAGCAGCAGCTCACACGCGCCGTGAAGTACGAACTCGACAAGGCCGGCATCGGCATTCCGTATCCGCAGATGGACGTGCACATGGACAAGCTCAACGGCACGGCGTAGCGCACTGTCGTCTCTAGGAGAGAGCGTGCAGGGGTGGAAGCATTTCGGAGCACAGGCGTACAGAACCGGTGCGACTGTGGAGCCCTCCCACCGCTCGTCTCTCCCTTCTGCAACCTGTGCCCCTTCCATGCCCGCGGACGACGACCGACCCTCTGCTTCCGACCCGGATGCTTCCCATAGCGCATCGCACGGCGACTCTTCAGGGGCCGAGGAAGACGGACGCCGGGAGGCGTACGAAGCGGCGATGGAGGATCCTTCCTTCGATCCGCGCGCCACGATTACGCCCGACGTCTTCGAGGTCCACGAGGATCTGCTGGGCATCCCACTGGCGGCCCCGTGGCGACGCCTCGTGGCGGTCGTCGTCGACTTCATGATTGCCGGCCTGCTGGCAAACGTCGGCGGGGCATGGATCGGCCTGGCCGTGGCATTTATCTTCTTCCGCGTGGCTACGCGCCAGCAGGTCAAGAATCCGCTCAAGCGCTGGGCGCGTACGACCCTGGCGTTTTTGGGGGCGATTGTCCTTTTCATCACAGCAGTTGCCCTCGTGGATGCCGATGGGGACGAGGAGGACGGGTCCTCGCCCTTGAGCATCGCCTCCATGGTGACGAGCGAGGACGCTCCTCCCGACTCCGATACAGCCTCGTCCCCCGGGCGCAGAGCAGTGGCCGACACGGTGGCGCGGCTGCTGCGGCAGTACGACGTGGATGCCCAGCGTCTCGACCGCCTGCCGGGCCTTTCGCCGCTGACGCTCGAAGCCATCAGCACTGCGGAGAGCCCGCTCGACTCGATGGCATCGCAGGCGCGCACGGACATGGTGCAGACGCTTCGCCGCTACGCCGATGCCGTCGCTGCCCGTGATACCGCCGCCGTCGATTCGCTCCAGGCTTCGGCTGCAGCCGTCACGGCTGGGTCTCGCTTGCAGTCTCTCCGGTCGCGGGTCGACGAGATGGAGAGGCGCACTCGTCGACTCGAAGATGAAAACCAGCGGCTAGAGACACTCGTGGAGGAGCCCTCCTTCTTCTACATCGCACGGGCCACGGCGAACGACCTCGGCCTCACCTTCGGGTGGATCGCTGTCTACTTCACCCTCTTCTGGGCCTGGTGGGACGGACAAACGCCCGGCAAGCGGCTCGTGGATTGCAAGGTGGTGCGCCTGGACGGCAAGCCCATCTCGCTGTGGTTCGCACTGGAGCGCTTTGGAGGCTACGCGGCCGGTGTGATCACCGGCTTCCTCGGGTTTGCGCAGCTATACTGGGATCCGAACCTGCAAGGCATCCATGACCGCATCGCCCGTACGGTGGTGATCCGCACCTCACAGGACTCCCGCGCCTGACTCTCTCCACCGTCAGGGCCGCTTTGGAGTGTGTCGGTTTCGGAAAGGCCGGGCGGACGTGGAACGCTGCGTCGCGCGGTGGCTACGAACCGCAGATGTTCCTACCGCATCAATCTCACTCATAAACTCCCTTGCTCATGCCTACACGAACAGCCGAAGCGACCTGGAACGGCGACCTGTCTTCCGGATCCGGCACCATGTCGGTGGAAAGCGGCGCGTACGCCGGCGCCTACTCCTTCGGGTCCCGCTTCGAGGACGCCAGCGGATCGAACCCAGAAGAACTGATTGCCGCCGCGCACGCGGGCTGCTACTCGATGGCGCTGTCCAACATCCTTGCCGATGCCGGATACGACCCAACCTCCGTGCACACAACGGCCGAGGTAACACTGCAGATGCTCCCCGACGACGGACCGACCATCACAAAGATCCATCTTACCACGGAGGCGACCGTGCCCGACCTCGATGACGCGACGTTCCAGCAGCACGCCACCGAGGCCAAGGAAGGCTGTCCCGTCTCCAAAGCCCTGGCCGGCCCTGAGATCTCTCTCGACGCAACGCTGTCCAGCGCCTGACACGCAACGGGCCAGCGCCTCCCCCCTGACACGTTGAAGTTCCCTCGTGAGAGGGATGCCTTCCCGGACGGATCGGGAACCATCCGGGGACGCTCGGACGGGAGGCGAGACGCCTGATCAGAAGCTATGGCCCCGATGCGACGGGCGTCCGCTCGAAACATCGGTGGACCCGTAGAACAGCGCTCGCCTCCCGTTTCGATGCGCTGGGCGTCGGAGTCAGCACTCGGGGACCAGACCTGGATCCGTCGCGACGACGT
>CAYFSC010000058.1:0-5087 GCA_964345695.1 uncultured Rhodothermales bacterium
GGCTCCTGCATGATTGAGCTTCTCGGAATCTGAACCCGCGCGAGTCTGTTCTCCTATGTGCACCGTGGCCCTCCCCCATCAATGCTTCGGGTTATGAACCGCATTGCCCCTCTCATTCTGGCGCTCGTCGTTGGCCTCGGCTCGTGGGGAGGAGGACAAACCGCCTCAGCGCAGACTCCCGATGGATGCACGCAGGCCTACACTGGGGCCGAAGAGGCTTACTACGCGGCCAACTTCGAGCAGGCGGTCGACACGTTGCAAACCTGCCTGAGTCGCCCGGATGTGAGCGACTCGATGCGGGTGCGCAGCTACCGGCTGCTCAGTTTCGTGCACCTGGGGCGCAATGATACGACGGCCGCCCGTCTTGCTGTCGAGAGCCTGCTCGATCTGCGTCCCACGTACCAGCCCGATCCGAGCCGTGATCGCCCTGACTTCGTTGCGCTCGTAGAGGAGGTGAAAGCCTCGCGTCAGCCCCCCTCGGCACAAGCGGAGGAGAAAGACGGACGACGGTGGGTTCGATGGGTTGCTGCAGGGGCCGGCGCGGCCGCGCTGGGCACGCTTGCCGCCGTGCTCTTCGGCGGTGGGGGAGGCGACGGACCGGGTCCGGAGCCGCTGCCTCCGCCCGAGGTCCCCTCGCAGTAACCAACGGCCTGCCACGGAGGCAGCCGACTGGTTCACCCGCAGCTTGGTATTTCGACAATGGACTTCCCTTCCCGTTTCCGATACAGTCTCTGCGTGCTTGCGTGTTGCCTGTTGGCGGTTGCTACCGGGCACGCGCAGGCGCCGGAAACCCTGACCGCCCAACCCGGCGATGGCCTTGTATCGCTGAGCTGGACGCCGCCCAGTATCGATGCCGACGAAGTCGTTTCCTGCTATCGTGTCTACCGCGATCGGGAGTCCATTCCAGACGACACGCCGTCGGAGCTTCGGAACCTGGTCGTGGCGACTCTGGAGACGCCTGATCCTCCGTCATTCGACGACTTGGAGGTCACGAACGGTGTGTCCTACTTCTACCGCGTGACCGCCGGAATCGTCGAGCAAGACGAGGGAGACGTGAGCACTCCCTGCGCGTCTGGGAACGTGGAGGAGAGCGACTTCTCGAACCAAGTGTCAGCTACGCCCACCGGGCCGGTGACCCTCTCGATCCGGGACCCTTCGGTTCCAGTGACGGACCCGGTCGCAGCCGGAACCGCCGTTGCGGTCCGGGCAGAGGTCGAGAACGCGGCTCCCGGAAGTGTGGAGCTCCGCTACCGTCAGGGCGGTCGGGACCGCTTCGCTTCCGTTTCCATGCAGCAGAACGGAGAAGTCTTCGTGGCGTCCATCCCGGCCGATTCGGTCACCGTCCGCGGTGCCGAGTTCTTCGTGACGGCGCAAGACGGCCGCGGCGGAGTGGCCCGGGCGCCCGCTGAGCAGGAGGCCTCGGTACGGGTGCGAACGCAGCGCCTGTCGTTTTCCCAGGCGGGCGGTACCGCGCAGTCGGCCTACCGCATGGTGTCGTTTCCTGCGGCGCTCGACGACGCCCGGCTTGCCGCCCTGTTCGAAGACACCCTCGGACCGCTGGACAACACCCAGTGGCGCCTTTTTGGCATCGGCGATGGGCGCCTCGACGGGCCGGAGGACTACGAGGAGCGAACGGACATGGGCGAGTCGCTGGCACCGGGGCGTGCGCTGTGGCTGATCACGCGCTCAGACGTCACCCTTGATGGTGGCCCGGCCACCTCCCTCCGCACCGATCAGCCCTTTCGCATCTCCCTCGACGAAGGGTGGAATCTGGTCGCGAACCCGTTCGCGTTCGACGTACCGCGCTCCAACCTGCGCGTGGAAGACACGTCCGGAAGCTTGCAGGACGTGTTTGGCTACGAGGGAACGTTCGTGCCGCGCACCGACGGCGACGTGCTGGCGCCGTTCCGCGGGTACCTCGTCCGCCTGACCGACGGCTCCAGCGGAACGCTCGTCATCGAGCCCCACCTCGACGTTGGGTTCAACGCCGCGGCCGTCCCGGCGCGCCCACCGATGGCCTGGCAACTGAACGTCGACGCGCGGGTGGCGCAGGCCCGGGATGCCCACAATACCCTCGGCGTGGCGCCCGACGCATCGAGCGGGGTCGACCCGCGTGACGGCCACGAGCCGCCTCCTATCGGGCGCTACGTATCGCTTGCCTTCATGCCGTCCGGTTCGTCCGATGTCCCTCTGTGGCGCGATGTACGTCCCGACGCGCAAACGGTGCAGGTCTGGGATGCCCGGGTGCAAACCAACGTGGCCGGGGTCGTTCGGCTGTCCGTGACGGGGCTCACGGAGGTGCCCGACTCGTACGGTGTCTGGCTCGTCGACCCCGCACAAGACTCCCCCCAAAATCTGCGGCGGTCCGCTACGTATCACTTCTCTGCAGCGGGCGAGGCCGACCCGAAGCGTCTCCGCTTTGTCGTCGGTCCGCCCGGGGCTGTGAACGAGATCCTTGGCGACCGGCAAAACCGCCCGTCGCAGGTGGCCCTGCTGCCCAGCGCCCCGCACCCCGTGCGCACCCACGCCACCCTTCGGTACCGCTTGCCGGACGCGGGACCGGTGACCCTCGAGGTGTACGACCTCCTCGGTCGTCGGGTGGCAACCCTTATCGACCGCCAGCGCCGGGCGGCCGGCGTTCACACGATGTCGTGGGCGGCCGAGGTGGGCGGGCGTGCCCTGTCGAGCGGCACCTACGTGCTGCGCCTGCAGGCGGGGGGCGTCACCCAAACCCGGCGCCTGGTCGTGGTCCGGTGAGTCGCGCGCCGGACGGAAGCCGCTTGCCGTAGGAATTGGGCGTGAGGAAAGAGGATTTCGCCGTGTCTCGCAGTCCGCTGGGACCGGTCTCATTCTAGAGAGTCGGCCGGCTGTGACCGTTCCCCCACGCACTCGTTTTCCCACGCACTCGTTCTTCCATTCTGTACCGGCACGTAGGATCGATCCGCGCAGCAGCGCACACGGCGTTTGCCAACCAGCGTCTCAACATGCAGAGCGCCCTGGCCGAACCCATGCCGCGGTTGTCGGTCTGATTGGTGACCTGTATGCTCGGGGTCAGTGTGTCCTTGCCGAATGCCATTCACGGAACGCCGCCCGTCCATGACTTCCTCTTCTGTCGACGAGCCGTCGGACCGGCCCGCCGGTCTTCTTGACGTCGACGAGTCGCTCGTCGAGGACATCGCCGCCCTTCTCGAAGCAGGGCAGCGCGGGATGGTGCTCAACCTCGTCGCCGATCTGTATCCGGCCGACGTGGCGGTTCTGCTTACACACCTTCCGTTCGAGGAGGCGCAGCAACTCGTTCGGTGGCTGCCGCCCGAGCTGGCGAGCGAGACGGTGACAGAGCTCGACGATACGTTTCGCGCGTCCCTGCTTGAGGACCTGTCGGAGGCCCGTCTGACGGACCTGCTCGACGCGCTCGACACCGACGACGCTGCCGACGTCCTGGCCGACCTGCCCTCCGAAGTGGCCCGGCACGTCCTCCCGGACCTGGAGTCGCGCGAGGACATTGCCGATCTGCTCGACTATGACGAGGAGAGCGCCGGCGGCATCATGGCGCGCGAGTTCGTGTCGATTCCACCGGACTGGACGCTGACCGAGGCCACCGAAGAGGTACGCCGCAACGCCGACACGGTCGATGAGGTGTACACGGCGTTCGTGATTGACGAGCAGGGGATTCTCAAAGGCGTGATCTCGCTCAAGGATCTTCTTCTGTCGCCTGCAGATGTGCGGGTCCGCGACATCATGGATGAGGAGTTTATCTCCGTAACGACCGACATCGACCAGGAGGAGGTGGGCCGCATCGTGCAGCGCTATGACCTCGTGTCGCTTCCGGTGATCGACGAGGGCGGGCACCTCATGGGCCGCATTACGATCGACGACGTGGTCGACGTCATCCGCGAGGAGGCGGAAGAGGACATGCAGATTATGAGCGGCGTCGCGGGGGGCGAGGAGCCGACCGATTCCGTCTTCCGCATCAGCCGCGGGCGGCTGCCGTGGCTCATTGTCGGACTCGTGGGATCCGGACTCTCGGGCAGTGTCATCGGGGTCTTCGAAGGAACGCTGGAGCAGGCCGTCGTGCTCGCGACATTCATTCCGATCGTGACCGCCATGGGAGGCAATGCGGCTGTGCAAAGTGCCGGCATCGCCGTGCAGGGGCTCGGGTCTGGAGAGATTTGGGTGACCGACGCCTTCAAACAGCTCGGGAAGGAAGTCCTGGTGTCGCTCGTGAACGGAGTGGCCATTGCAGCGCTTTTGTGCCTCGCGGTGACGTCATTCAACATGGGCAATGTGGGTCGGCTTGTCACCACCCTGGGGTTGACCATGCTGTGCGTCAGCCTGGTCGCCACGACGAACGGCGCGCTCATCCCGTTTGCGCTCACCTGGCTCGGGGTCGATCCGGCCCGAGCGATGGGACCGTTCGTCACAACACTCAATGATATCCTCGGGCTCGGCATCTATTTTGCGATTGCCACGACGATCTATCTATGACGGCGGCCGGCGAGGAAAGGGGCAGCGAGATGACGAGTAGGTCCACTCCACGGAGCCAATGCCGATGCTTCGCGATGCCGTTCCGGACGATGCAGATGCCATGGCGGCGATTTATAACGAATCGGTGGCGGCACGGGACAGCACGATGCAGTTGGAGCCGGTCTCGCCCGGGCGGGTCCGCACCCGCATCGAGACGCTCGGCACGCGGGAAGCGCTGCTGGTCGTGGAAGACACAGCCCTCGTGGGGTGGGGAACGGTAAAGCGCTACAGCGACCGCAGCGGCTACCGGCGTACCGCCGAAACCGCGGTCTACGTCCGCCGCGACCGGACGGAGGAAGGCATCGGCTCCCAGATCCAGGCGGCTCTTATTGAGCGGAGCCGGGCCTTCGGCGATCATCACCTCGTGGCCAAGGTGTGGGCCGACAACGCCGCCAGCATCGCCCTGCATCGGCGATTCGGCTACAAGGACGTGGGGGTGCAGCGTGAGATCGGTCGCGTCGACGGCGAGTGGAAAGACGTGCTCATTCTCCAGAAACTCCTGTAGGTGTGTGCGTGACTAACTTAAACACCCAAACACACAAGCACCCAAACACCCAAACACC
>CAYFSC010000058.1:5187-16280 GCA_964345695.1 uncultured Rhodothermales bacterium
TGTGCGTGACTAACTTAAACACCCAAACACACAAGCACCCAAACACCCAAACACCCAAACACGCGAACACCTAAACACCTTCTCGTCGCGTCAGCCGGGCGACGGTCTCGATGTGGGGCGTGTGCGGAAACATGTCGACCGGCTGTACGGCGTCGAGGCGGTAGTGCTCGTGCAGGCGATTGAGGTCACGGGCCTGCGTCTGCGGGTTGCAGCTGACGTACACGAACCGCTCGGGCTGCAGGTCAGCGATCTGGGCGGTCACGTCTTGGTGCATGCCAGCCCGCGGCGGATCGACGAGGAGGACGTCGGGGCGGCCGTGTGTCTCGGCGAAGTCGGGCGTCAACACCTCCTTCAGATCGCCGGCCACGAAAGTGCAGTTGTCCACCCCATTGGCCTGCGCATTGGTCCGGGCGTTGTCGACGGCAGGCTCGACCATTTCGACCCCGACGACCTCGTCCACGTCCCCCGACAGAAAGAGCGAGATGGTGCCGGCGCCACAGTAAAGATCGTAGAGGCGATCCGTCGGCTGGAGATCGGCAAAATCGCGCGCCACTTCGTAGAGCCGTTCGGCCTGTTTCGTGTTCGTCTGGAAGAAGGCACTCGGGCTGAGCTCGAACCGGTAGTCGCCAATATGGTCGACGATGGTGCCCGGCCCGAAGAGGACGCGCTCTTCGCCCTCTGGATTCTGCGACTTGCCCGTGTGGGAGCTGTGGACGAGTGTCGTCACTTCCGGAAAGTCCTCCTGCAGAAACGACGCGAAGGCCTCCATCCGCTCGCGATCGTACCCATACGTGACGAGGTTCACCATGACATCGTCGGTGTGCGTGCTCTCGCGGATCACGAGGTGGCGCAGGAAGCCCTCGTGGTTGCGGATGTCCCACGGCTTCCAGCCGCGCCCCTTGACGAACTCGCGGATGCCGTTGACCAGGCGCGCAGAAAACCGAGATTGCAGATGGCACTCCTTCAGGTCGAGCACCTTGTAGAAGTTGCCGGGCACGTGCAGGCCGAGGGCAAAGTCGGTGTCGAAGTCCTTTCCCGTGTCGATCTCACCGCGCGTGAGCCAGCGGTCGGCGCTGAAGTCGAAGTCCATCTTGTTGCGGTAGTAGAAGGACTCCTCCGCACCGAGGGTCGACCGCACGTCGGTGTTCTCGAAGTCGGTGTGGTGGCGGTAGGCTTCCTGCACGCTCTGCCGCTTTGCGTCCAGCTGCGCCTCATACTCCACGTGCTGCCATTTGCAGCCGCCGCATTCGTCGGCGTAGCGGCACCGCGGCTCCGTGCGCAAGTCGCTAGGCTCCAGGAGCGTGTCGAGCTTGGCCTCGGCGTAGTTGCTCTTCGTGCGGTGCACGTACGCCTTCACGCGGTCGCCAGGCACGGCGCCCTCGACGAACACGACGTACCCGTTGACGCGGGCCAGAGACTTGCCTTTATCGGCAAACTTTTCGATGTCGAGTTCAATCAGATCGCCGCGGCGGACAGTGGACATAGGGCAGCAGTGGGGTGGGTGGGGCGTTGCGGAGAGGAGGCACGACACGCAAGGCGCAGCAAGGGACGAGAAGCGCCGGAATGGGGAGGGGAGAGCCACCTAACACGTCCGGGGCAGGCGACCCCGTGTGGTGAGAAACGGAGAGGGGACGGTGCAGCAACCTCGGTGTCTCGCTCCCGGGCTTCCGGGCCAGGTCGTCCCGCTGATCATCGGAACGCCGTCCTCGACGGTGAGGCCGCAGTGCAGACCCCAGGCGCTATCGCAACGAGGACCGCCCGTTCAGGTCGTGTTCGTCCTCGGCGAGGGCTACATACCGCCCAATGAACGTAACAGCCCGCTCGCCGGCCGCGTCGATCTTGCATCGCAGGTCGAGGCGCGCGCGGCCCCAGCGGTCGAGCATGTCCTGGAACCGCTCCAGCGCGTCCTCGTCGGGCGGTTCACAGATCACCGAGATGTTCTCGCACACCGGCTTGAGGTACTCAATGTCGCTCTCCTGGATGATGACCTCCACCCGGCGGCGCATGTCCTCCATTTTCTCCGACACGAGCTGATGCATCATCGCCCAGCCCGTCACCGTGGCGAGCATGCTCAGGCTTCCGCCGAAGGCCGTGCCCATGTGGTTGGCGTTCGGCTTGAGGGGGGCAGAAGCGCGGAGCCGTCCCTCGTCGTCGGCGGCCAGCGAGAACTGTAGGTGTTCTGTAATCGGCATCTCCTTAACGATGAGCTTCTCCAGCTGCTCCATCGCCTGTTCCGTCAGAGACAACTCGGGCATGAGTGGGGGACCGCGTGGTTGCGAAACGAGAAGCCTAAACCGTCAAGGCAGACTTACATAACTAATGGAATGCGATAACGTTCTCTCCGGCCGTGAAAGTTCCGGCGGTCCGACTCTGAACACCGACCGAACCTCTACAATTTCTTTACATCCCCGCGTAACGCCAGGCGGTGGAGGCCCAACGGAGAGGTAGGACGGCAGACGCCGTCCGCGACGCAGGGTCAGCGGGTCGCCCGGTTCACGCCGGGCGGCCCGTGTTTTGTCTTGATTGGTGGTTCGTCGTTCGTTGTGGCTCGTTCATGACTCACAACCCACAACTCACAACCCACAAACTCACAACACGAGATCGACGACGTCCCCCAGCGACGAAGCCCCATCGACCTCCAGGTCCGGTGTGGCCGTGAGGCGATCCACGTTGTTGGACGGAATCACGGCCCGGTCGAAGCCGAGTTTGGCGGCTTCCTTCAGACGGGGCTCCACCTGGCTAACGGTGCGGATCTCGCCCCCGAGCCCGATCTCTCCGATAAGCACAGAGTGGGTGTCGGCGGGAATATCGCGGAACGAGGACGCCGCCGCAATGGCAACGCCGACGTCGACCGCGGGCTCGTCCAGCTTGACGCCGCCGGCGACGTTGATAAACACGTCGTAATCACTGAACGCCAGACCCGCCCGCTTCTCCAGCACCGCCAGGATCATCTGCAGGCGCTGTGCGCCGAAGCCGGTGGTCGTGCGCTGCGGCGTGCCGTAGCTGCTGGGCGTGACCAGCGCCTGAATCTCGACGAGGATGGGGCGCGTGCCCTCCAGCGAGCACACCACCGTCGACCCGCTAACGCCGTAGCTGCGCTCGGAGAGAAAGATTTCGCTCGGGTTGGGCACCTCACGCAACCCGGTTTCGCGCATCTCGAACACCCCAATCTCGTTGGCCGCCCCGAATCGGTTCTTGACGCTCCGGAGGATACGATAAGCGTGATGCTGATCGCCCTCGAAGTACAGCACGGTGTCGACCATGTGTTCGAGCACGCGCGGGCCAGCAATCGTGCCCTTCTTGGTGACGTGGCCCACGAGAAACGTGGAGAACTCCAGGTCCTTGGTGATCTTGAGCAGCGATGCGGTGCTTTCGCGCACCTGACTGACGCTGCCCGGGGCGCTCGTCAGGTCAGGGCGGTAGATGGTCTGAATGGAGTCGACGACCAGCAAGTCGGGCTCGGACTTTGCCACGGCGCTGCTGATCTGCTCGACGTTGGTCTCCGATAGCAGGAGCAAATTCTCGGAGTCGACGCCGAGCCGCTCCGCGCGGATCTTAACCTGGCGCTTCGACTCTTCGCCGGTTACGTACAGGATCGTCCGGTGGGGCAGGTACCGCCCGAGTTCCGTCATGAGCGTCGACTTGCCGATGCCCGGGTCGCCGGCAATAAGACTGAAGGAGCCCCGCATGATGCCGCCGCCCATGACGCGGTCGAACTCCGCGACGCCCGTTTGCAGGCGCGCCTCCTCGCTCATGTCGATGTCGGTCAGTCGCTCAGGGGTTGTCTCAGCGCCGCCGGGGGCATTGTTGGCCCCTTTGGGAACGCGCGCTTTCACGTCCGAGGTCGCCGCTTCTTCCACAAGGGTATTCCACGCCCCACAGCCCGGGCACTTGCCCATCCATTTGTGGGCTTCGTGCCCGCACTCCTGGCACACGAATCGAGGGTTGGATTTCGCCATTCTACGTTCGGGAGCGATGATCGCAAGGAGCAAGAGGCCGGTCGAGTGCGGTTCGGCACCGGGCGCTTTGGAGGCGCCTGTGCGATGCGCGTCGTCGCCGGAGGCCAGCCACCGTAACTCTTAACGGGACATCTGGAACTCCGGGGGGGAGGAGGCATGCAAATTCCGACTGTGCCGCCCGGCGCAATCTGCCGAAGCGCTCTGCCTTCCTTACGTCTCCGGTACGTTGATTGATCGCCTGCTCTCCCCCTTTTACGTTCTGGGCCGATTTGCCATGCTGCTCGGCCGTGCGTTCAGCTCCATCGACGAGGTGCGCACGTACTGGGGAAACCTGGTGGATCAGATGGTGCGAATCGGATACGACTCGATTCCCATCGTGGCGCTGTCCGCGGCGTTTTCAGGGGCGGTCTTGACGGTGCAGACGGCCTATCAGCTAGAGACGTCCTTCATCCCGAACACCATCATTGGATCCATCGTTGTCCCTTCGGTGATGCTCGAACTGGCGGCCGTTATCACGGGGTTCATTCTCGCGGGCCGCGTGGGTGCACGCATCGCAGCGGAGCTCGGCACGATGCGCGTGTCGGAGCAGATCGATGCTCTGGAGGCCATGGGCCTGAACTCGGTGAGCTTTTTGATTCTCCCGCGGGTGCTGGCTGGCCTCGTCATGTTTCCCATGCTGTATGTCGGCGCCACGTTCATCTCCATTGCGGGGGGCATCCTGATCGGTGAACTCGGCGGATTTCTCAGCATGGCGGAATTCGTGGACGGTGCCCGGCAGTTTTTCAAGCCCTTTGATCCGTTTTTTGGTCTCATTAAGGCCGTCACCTTCGGATTCATCATCACGTCGGTGGCCTGCTACAAGGGCTACTACACGAGCGGCGGAGCCGAGGGCGTGGGCGATGCAACCACCGAGGCCGCGGTGCAAAGCTGCGTCTTCATTTTGCTGGCCGACCTGTTCCTGGCGGTGGTGCTCTTGTAACCCCCTTCGCCCGGAAGGACGATACGATAGGATGGCCCCGCGGACCGTCCGTTTCCGGCAGGCTGGATCGTAGTTTGCAGGAGATCCCCCGACGGCCCTCAAGGAGCGAACGTCGGCCATCCCGGAATCGGCCCCCGGCCCAACCTCCACGGGGGAAAAGCGTTGGCTCTGCCCAGAGGTGAGACGACCATCCTGTTTCAAAGCACACCCCGTTCAAAGCACACCCCGACCATGATTCAGGTCGACCACTTGTACAAAGCCTTTGGTGATCTGCAAGTCCTCAACGACGTCACGCTCACCGTACACGATGGAGAAACGCTTGCCGTGATCGGACGCTCGGGGTCGGGCAAGAGTGTGCTGATGAAGCACCTCATCGGCCTTCTGCAGCCCGACCAGGGCCGCGTCGTCGTGGATGGCACGGACATCTGTTGCATTCCCTACGACGAACTTCGCGAAATCCGCACGCAGTTTGGGGTGCTCTTTCAGGGCGGGGCGCTGTTCGACTCTATGACGTCGTTCGACAACATTGCCTTTCCGCTGCGCTACTTCACGGACGCCTCTGAGGCCGAGGTCCATGATCGCGTGCAGGAGTGCCTGGACTTGGTGCGCCTGTCGGACGTTGGCCCGAAGAAACCCTCGGAGCTCTCAGGCGGCATGCAGAAACGTGTGGCCCTGGCCCGAGCGATTGCGCTGGAGCCGCGGTACATCCTGTACGACGAGCCAACGAGCGGACTCGACCCTGAAACGTCGAACACGATTGACGACCTAATCAGCGACCTGTCCGACGAGCTCTGCATTACGAGCGTCGTCGTTACGCACGACATGCACTCGGTCTTTTCCATTGCCGACCGCGTAGCGTTTCTGCACGACTGCTGCCTGCACTGGGTGGGGCCGGTGGAGGACATCCACCACTGCACAAACTCGGAGCTCAACGCTTTCGTGCGCGCCAACGAGTACCACGTGGGCACGCCGGGTGAGGCCATCCGGCGGTCGCCGGCCTCCGACAAGGCAGCGGTTCCGTCCAACGGTCCGCGCCTCTCGGAGACGGGAACGTAACGGACACGATCGTGTGCTACGTTCCTTCTCGCAACCTGCTTGCCACCGACCACACGCATGGAGTACAGCAACGAACTCAAAATCGGCGTCTCCATTGTCGCCGCGATCATCATCTTCTTCGTGGGCTTTCGGTATTTCCAAGACCTGCCGATCTTCCAGGACAGCTACGCCATGCAGGCGACCTTCGAGGACGCTGGGGGGCTTGTGAGCGGCAATCCGGTCACCATGCGAGGCGTCAGTATCGGCTCGGTGCAGTCGGTGCGTCTCGACCAGACGGAGCAGACTGTTCGTGTGCGTTTCATGGTGAATGAAGGCGTCCCCATTCCGGAAGGCTCCCACGCCGATGTGTCCGGGTTTAGTGCACTGAGTGGGGTGCGTCTTAGCATCGAGCCGGGGCCGTCCGAGAATCCCGCGCTTCCTCCGGGGTCGGTGCTTTCGGGTCCTCCCGAGGGCGACGTGCTGGATCGCCTGTCGGCTCAAGCGCCCGAACTGGCCGCGAAGGCCGACAGCGTGCTCAAGAATGCGAACACGACGCTCGGCGCGCTCGGGCAGCAGCTCCAGAATCCGCGGAGTGACCTTCGGCAGTCCATTCAGGCGCTGAACGCCACGCTGTCGAATCTGCAGCAGATCACGGGCTCCGAAGACGCGGCCCTTCGGCAGACGCTCCGAAACCTGGAAGCCATCTCGGGCGACCTGGAGCGGTTTACCGACACCGGCGCCGACTCCCTCAGCGTGACAGTCACGCGCCTGAATCGCGCACTCGCCCGGGTCGAAACCAATCTGGACCATCTGGAGCGCACCACGCAGTCGCTCGGCGAGCTGACCACGAAGATGAACGAGGGCGACGGCACCATCGGTCGTCTCGTCAACGACCCCAGCCTGTACGTCCGCCTCGACTCGGCCGCCGCCCGCACCAACCAGATTCTGGACGACCTCCAGCAGAATCCAGGCCGGTACTTGAAGGAAATGACGCTCATGCAGGTGTTTTAGCCCTCCACGCGGCCCCGTGCGGTCATCCTTGTCCTCATCCTGCTCGAGGCCATGTCCAACGCCCCGCGCCCCCGTTCCGACATTCCGCCCGCCGATCCAGAGCGATCGACGCCGGACGCCGTGAACGGACGGGAGCAGATGCCTGCGGAAGAGAAGGGCTCCGAAGAGGCTCCGCCGGCTCCGCGTCCGCACCGCATGCGCCGCCGCGTGCTTCGTGCGATTCTGCGCAACCGGTCCCGGTCTGACGCCGAGGGCGCCCCCCTCGACGAGCCGCCTCGAAGGGAGCAGGGCTATGCGCGCTGGCTGCCGCTGCTGCGCGCGGTGCCCTGGCTGCTTGCGGGGGTGTTCGCGTTCTCGTTTGTGTGGGACTTCGCAGACGTTACGCTGTCGCTGGGCCCCTACCCGATCGCGTTGGACGGGCTGCTTCGGATTGTGTCGGTAAGTGGATGGATCGGCTTCCTCACGAACTGGCTCGCCATCACGATGCTCTTCCAGCCGCGCGAGCGACGGCCGCTCGTGGGGCAGGGCGTCATTCCCGCGCAGCGTGAGCGGGTGGCGTGGCGGCTCGCCCAAGCCGTGAGCGACGAGCTCATTAATGAGGCCATCATCGGGGAGAAAATCCGGGACAGCGGCATTGCCGAACGGTACCGCACTCTTTTGCTGTCGGTGACCGAGGACGTGCTGGAGGACGAAGTCTTCCGCGACGAGCTCCGGGCGTGGATCCGTCGCTACCTGCACCGGGTCCTGGCGACCGAGTCGGTCCAAGAGCACATCGTAACGTTCACCGCCAAGCAGATGGAGCAGTCGGTCGACGGCCTGCCGGGGCTGGCGCTGCAGGCGTACCGGCTGTTCGACGAGGATGACTTCCAAGACCGGCTCCGGCGCGCCGTGCAACGCCTCCCGCAGTCCATCGACCCGATGCTGGAGGAGCTCGATCCGCTCCTGGATCGCATCCCCGACGAACTGGCGAAGCGCGATGCGGCCATCGACGACTTCATCATGCAAACGGTGCTTCGCTTCGTGGAGCAGATCGACATCGAGCGCATCGTCCTCGACAACGTGCGGGACTACGACGAGCGGCAGCTCGAAATGCTGCTGAAACGCACGACCAACGAGCAGTTGACGTACATCAAGTACCTGGGGGGCGTCCTCGGCATGCTCGGCGGACTCGTCATCTGGCGGCCAGTCGTGTCGCTTCTCGCGTTTCTCGCGCTCGGCCTGTGCATCTACGCGGTCGATGAACTGCTCTATCGAGCACGCCCGGACGGGCGCGCCTGACCCGTACGGCTCAGCACAACCCTTCACGTCAATTCCAACTGGAATCGCAGCACTGCCTTTGTATCTTTCAAACCGTTTGCAGCCTGCTTCTCTGCAGCAGTTACTCCTCTGCAGCAGGCCGCCCGGCGCACGGGGCGGCTCTCGATGACCTCGCCATTCCGAGTCCCATTCCGTTCTATGAGTGACGAACGTACCTACCGCGCCATCGTCGGCGACCAGAGTGTAGATGTTACCCTCACCGACGGAGAGCTCACGGTCGACGGCGAGGCAAAGCCGTACACGGCGGAGCGAATTCGTGAGGGGTATCTGTCGCTGATTGTGGACGGGATCACCATTCCCGTATCGGTCGCGCCCACCGACGAAGATACCCTCCGGGTGACCATTGACGGACGCCGTACGGAAGTGCGCGTGAAGGACGAGCGCGATCTGCTGCTCGAAGAGTTCGGTCTGGAAGACGAGCGGGCTGGTGGCGGAGCCGTCGTGGCCCCCATGCCTGGGCTCGTGCTCGACGTCCTGGTGGAAGAGGGGGACAACGTTGAAGCAGAGCAGGGCCTCCTTGTGCTGGAGGCGATGAAGATGGAGAACGAACTGAAGGCGCCAGCGGCCGGCACCGTTACGGCCATCCATGCCACCGCGGGCGATGCCGTCGACAAAAATGCAGTACTCATCGAGGTCGAGGGGGGATAGATAGAGAGCATTAGGCGGGGTCACTGGCCATGAGAAGTCACTGGCCATGGGGAGATGCCACGCTGCGTCCCGTTCGAGCCTCTTTCCGGATGACTGAAGACCCGCGTTCAATCCTCCTTCTGTGTCCCCTCCTCCTGATGACCAGTCATGACCAGTGTCCCATGACCCGTTCTTCAACCGTTCTCGTAACGGGAGCAACCGGAATGCTCGGCTCGGTCCTCACACGGCAACTCGTTTCCGAGAGCGTCCCGGTCCGCATCTTTCGGCGCGAGACCTCCTCGCTCGATCTGCTCGGCGAGACGGCCGAGCGCGTCGAGCACGCTGTCGGCGATCTGTCCGATCCACGCAGCCTGCTTCGGGCCATGGAGGCAGTGGATCGTGTTTACCACGTGGCGGCGAAGATTGGCGGGCAGGCCCGCACCCGCGCTGATTTGCGGGCCACCAACGTGCAGGGAACGGCCAACGTCGTCAACGCGGCTCTGAAGGCGGGCGTTGATCGCGTCGTGCACACTTCCAGCATGGCGGCCTTCGGGCGTCCCACACGCTCCGGCAGCGTGCTGGACGAAACCGCGGCCTGGCGGGATGCACCGGGGCGCTCAGACTACGCGCAGTCGAAGTACGACGCCGAGATGGAGGTCCACCGAGGCATTGCCGAGGGCCTGGACGCCGTCATCGTCAATCCTGCGTTGATCTTCGGCGTAGGGCGGCCCGGCGAGAACACCCGCCGCATCGTCGAAGCCGTCCGCTCCGGATGGATCCCGGCCGTGCCGCCCGGCGGAACAAACGTGGTGGATGTCGAAGACGTGGCAGCCGGGCATCGGACGGCCATGCGGCAGGGCGAGACCGGCGAGCGGTACTTTCTCGGAAGCGAAAACCTGTCCTGGAAAGACATCCTCGGAACGCTGGCCGAGGCATTGGCTGTGTCGCCGCCCCGTCGTACGGTCCCTGGATGGCTGCTGAAGACCACGGCGACTGCGAGCGAAGCCATCGCTTTCCTCACGCGCACCGAGCCCCTTCTTCCGCGCAGCCTGGCCGAAAGTGCCGTCCGCCAGCGTCGCTACGACAACACCAAGGCACGGGCGGAACTCGGCTGCACGTTCCGCCCGTTCGCCGCCACCGCACGCCGGATTGCAGGACACATCGCCACCGACGAGACGGCGGAAGCAGCCAGAAAAGTTGAGATTTGACGAAGTCGTGACCTCCCCTGCAGCCCTGCAACGATCGGCGGGAGGACGGTACACACTTTGTGCGTGCACTAAGCACAGAGCCATGTCCCTCTTCGTTCTGTCTGAGTCCATCCGAAGGTGCCACGATGCTGCAGCGGCTTCGACATCTGGGAGCAAACGAGTCGGGAACGGGACCCGCATGTTCGGCCTCGGCTGAGACGCCGCCGCTCGTGCCACGCAGGCAGCGATGCCTCTATCTGGCCGTTGAGTTTGTCGTCCTCTTCGTGGGCCTTCCGGTGCTGCTGTTCACCCAGCGCCACGCGCTCACCGGCATGATCGCTCCGGTGCTGCTGGTCTTGGCCACCGGGTGCACCGCGCTTCTGTGGTGGGACCAGGCCTTCGACCGCAGCCAGCTCTGGAACCGAAGCCAGTTCCGCGAGCATGTAGCGCGCACGCTGCGTTGGTTCGTGCCCGGTGCGGGCCTGGTGATCATCGTTCTGGCCCTTTTGCGCCCGGACTTGGTGATGTCCTTTCCACACATTCACACCAACGTGTGGATGGCGATCATGGTCACCTATCCCATCGTATCCGTATATCCGCAGGAAGTGATCTTTCGAGCCTTCCTGTTTCACCGATACCACGCGCTCTTTCCAGGACGACGGACCAAGATCGTGGCCAGTGGAGCGGCGTTCGGGCTCGCGCACATCGTTTTTGCCAACTGGACGGCGCCGCTGATGACGACCGTCGTCGGCCTGCAGTTTGCACGGACCTACGCCAAGACGGAATCGACCCTGCAGGCTGCTCTGGAGCACGTGCTCTGGGGCTGTTTTGCGTTTACGGTCGGTCTCGGCTGGTACGTCTACAGCGGAGCGATTTGAGCCGGGGAGGCAACGTGAGCCTGAATACACGCCCCTTTGCAGGCCTCTGAGCAAGCCGACACGCAATTCCGTGAAGACTGCACAGGCATGGATTGACCAT
>CAYFSC010000059.1:0-16268 GCA_964345695.1 uncultured Rhodothermales bacterium
CTCAAACCCCGGCCCACGGCGCCAGGAGGCGGCCCAGCAGCGCGGCCCCGACCACCAGCCACGCGGCGTTGACGCGGAACCGGAGCGCCAGCACCGCGGCGAGCCCGGCGATGCCCCCGGCCGGCCCGGAGACGAGCGTCGCCTGCCCGAGCTCCACAGTCACCGCCGCCAGGAGCCCTACGGCAGAGACGTTGACGGCATCGAGAACGGCCGCCGTCCATGCCGAGTCGCGGAGGCGCGGCACGACAGGGTTCAGCAAGAGCACGAACAGGAACGACGGCAGGAAGATGCCGAGGGTCGCCACCACGGCCCCGGGCACCCCATCGATGATGGAGCCGATGAAGGTGGAAGTCGACAGCACCGGTCCGGGGGTGAACTGGCCGATGGCGATGGCGTCGAGAAGCTCGGTTTGCGTCAGCCAGCCATAGCCTTGCACAAGGTCGCCCTCCAGAAACGCGACGAGCACGTAGCCACTGCCGTACAAGACGGAGCCCACCTTCAGGAAGAAGACACCGAGCTTCCAGAGGCTCACGCCGCCCGCCGCGGCGGCGGCCCCCGCGGCCGAGAGCGTCGTCGAGTCGCGCACAATCCCGCCGGTATCCTGAAAGAGGATCGGCAGGAGGCGGTCGGCGGTCGACGGGTCGGCCTCCTCGGTGTACCGGAGCCAGACCGTCCCGACGATGCCGCCGATGGCGAGGGCAACGATCTCGCTGAACACACCGAACGCGGCTGCGGCCACCGCCGTGCCGATGAGACCGTGCCGCCAGCTTGTAACAGCACTGCGGCCCAACTTCCACACCGCGCCAAAAATGACGGCGATGACCGCCGACTGGGTGCCGTAGAGCCACGGCTCTACCGCCGGCAGCGTACCGTACTGCATGTACAGCCCGGCGAGTCCGCCTGTGATGAGCACCGCCGGCCCGATGAAGCATCCGCCGGCCACGAACAGGCCCGGCCATCCGGCGCGTTCGTAGCCGACGTGCATCGTCATCTCTGTCGCGTTCGGACCCGGAATCAGGTGGGTCGCGCCGATGAGGTCGAGGAAGTGCTGCCGGTCGATCCACTGGCGGCGGGTCACAACCTCGTCTTCCATCATCGCAATGTGCGCCGCCGGCCCGCCGAACGCAACGATGCCAAGCTTCAGGAAGAGGCGTGCGAGCTCGACCAGTGAACCGCGGTCCGAGGCGGCACTGCGGCCGGGAGGCACGTCGGAAGGAGACCGGTCGGAAGGAGACGGGTCGGAGGACGAGGCAGCGTCGTCGGACATGCCAGACGGGGACGGCAACGGTCGATCAGATAGCGTCCTGCGGCGGATCGCGCATTCGTACCTGTCTTCTCCACGCTGGTTCGACGTCCATCGGCGCCGCGGACGCGACGGGCGCGGGAGCAACAAGGGAGCAACCAGCAGGTCTGTCCCCGACCCGCTGGACGACCGCCGGATACAGAGTTGCAACGTTTATGCAACTCGAAGACCGAGACTGAGCCCATTCGTCTGCAAAATCAGCGCCCGAATAAATTGCTCACTATGTTGTATCTAGTTTCTTCAGAAGTACTGGCTGCTTTTGTCGATGCAGCTGGCGCTGCAGATCCCGCGAGGTGGAGCTCCATCAACTCCGTTGTCCTCTGACGGTCTCCGTTCCTTTGCTCCGGTTTTCTCCCTCATGCCCTTGATCCGTTCCGACGTCGCCCCTGCGCTGCTCGTGCTCACCGCCTCGAACGAGGTCCACTGGGCGAACCAGGAAGCGGCCGACCTTCTGAACCTCCCGCTGTCGGACCTTCTGTCGACGTCGGATCTGCTGGCGGAATCGTCCTCCGACGCCGCACTTCCCGAAGCTCTCGCCGAGGTCGTACATCGCGCTCGCCAGACGGGCGACCCGGCTCCGGCGTCCGTTCGGTGCAGTGTCCCTGGGTGTGAGGGAGCTCCATGGCGCGCCGAGGGCCGCCGCACGCTCGGCCCAAACGGCGACGAACTGCTCCAGTTGACGGTCCACACGACTCCGGCGCTGCCTTCATCACCGACCAAGACGTCTGACGCCGAGCCCGGGCAGGGTCCAGATTTTCCGCTCTTCGAGGGCGCTCAAGATCCTCTGTTTCTGATTCAGGTAGCGCATGATGGAGCGGCCCCGGTCTTTCGCCTGCTGCGGCTGAATCCAGCCTTCGAGCGCACCACGGGGCGGACGACACCCGCAGTGCGGGGAAAGCCGCCGCATGCGGCCTTTCCTTCCGATGCGCCGGTCCTCGTGGAGGATCACTGCCGGGAGTGCGTCGCGACGGAAGGGGCGGTGACGTACGAGCAGCCTCTGGAGCTCCCCGATGGTCCCGCGACGTGGGACGTCATGCTCTCTCCCGTCCACACGGACGGGCGGGTGACGCGGCTTCTCGGCATCGCACGGGACCTGACGAAACGAGCAGAGATGGAAGCGACCCTTCGGAAGCGGGAGCAACATCTGGCCGTCACGCTCGACTCCATCGCCGACGCGGTTGTCGTTACAGACGCTAACGGCCGTGTGACGCGGATGAACCGTGTGGCCGAGATCCTCACCGAGTGGTCGGCCGATGACGCGCGCGGTCAGCGCCTCGCGGCGGTGCTTCGTCTCGTCGATGCCGGGACCGGCACGCCCATCGAGAGTCCAGTCGAGATCGTGCGCCGGTCGGGCAAGACCGTGGGCCTCGCCGACGACACGGTGCTCATTGGGAAGCAGGGCACCGAGCGCCGCATCGCTGACAGCGCCGCCCCCATTTACACCGAGGACGGGACGTTGCGGGGCGTGGTCATGGTGTTTCGGGACATGACTGCCGAGCACGAGCGACGCCGGGCCCTGCAGGCCAGTGAGGAGCGGTGGCACCGCCTGGTCGAGCAGAGTCCCGTGGCGATCTACGTTACGGTGGACTGGACGCTGCAGTACGTGAACGAGGCCGCGGTGAGGGTGCTGGGCGGAAACCGGGCCGACGACCTGCTCGGCCGGTCGACCACCGAGTTTGTGCATCCCGACACCGTCGACGAGTCCGCAAAACGACGCGAGCGGCTGGAGCAGGGACAGCCCGTGGCGGCGGTCGAGAAGCCCATCGTGCGGCTGGATGGCGAAGAACGCACCGTCGTCGTCCAGTCCGTTCCCATCCGCTACGACGGCGAGCCGGCGGTGCAAACCGTCATTCGCGACGTTACCGAGCGCCGGCGCATCGAGGCTCAGCTCCACCAGGCCCAGCGAATGGAAACCGTCGGCACCCTCGCGGGGGGCATCGCGCACGACTTCAACAACATCTTGCACTCGGTCCAGGCCTACCTGGAACTGGTCTCAGAGGATCTACCGGGCCAGCATCCCGTCCATACGTTTCTCTCGCGCATCAAGAAAGGGCTGCACCGTGCCGGCGAGCTCGTTGACAACCTGCTTACCTTCAGCCGTCCCCCGAGCCACCAGAAGAAGGAGCATGTGGTCATGGCGGACCTGATTCGCGACACGCTCGACCTGGCCGCGCCCTCGCTGCCTCGCACGGTCGAGGTGTACACCCATTTCGACGACCGCGGGATCGTGGTCGGCGACGAGGGCCAGCTGAAGCAGGTGCTCATGAACCTGGTGACCAACGCCGGCCAAGCCATGGAGGGCCACGGTCCGAACCCCGTGCTGGACATCGCCCTCCGAACCGTCGAGATGGATGCCGCGCTCGCCGCGCAGTTTCCGGAGATCGACCGGGACCGGTGCGTCTGCCTCACGGTGAGCGACACCGGCCCGGGCATCGACGAGGCCACGCAGACGCGCATTTTCGACCCCTTCTTTACGACCAAAGAAACCGGAGAAGGAACGGGCCTCGGACTGTCGGTGGTGCACGGCATCGTGAAAGGACACGGTGGCGACATTACCGTTCGCAGCCGCAAGGGAGACGGTACAACGTTCGACGTGTACCTGCCCGCCGCGATCGCCTCTGCGCCGCCTGCAGACCCGCAGGCGGACGACGCGACCCCGCGAGGGCACGTGATGGTTGTCGACGACGAAGAGCAAATCCTCCACATCGAAACCGTTCGCCTGCAGCGTCTCGGCTACGAGGCCTCCGTCTTCCAGAACGGACGGGACGCGCTTCAGGCCTATGAGGCGGATCCGGACGCCTACGACGCCGTGCTCACAGACTACATCATGCCCCTTCTGTCGGGGCTTCATCTCGCACGCGCGCTTCGCGCCCAAGGGTTCGACCGGCCCATCCTTCTCATGTCTGGGTACAGCGCCCAGGTGGCCGACGCCGAGGTGCACGACGCCGGGGTGGACGCCTTTCTGCGGAAGCCCGTCGAGACGGAGGCCCTCCGCCAAACGCTGGGAGAGCTTCTGGAATGATCGCGGCACTTTTTAGCAAGCTTTCACGCTCGTCTCCTTCCCGCGACATTCATTGCTTCTCGCAATCTGTATGTTCATGCTCTCAATGAAAAAGTTCTGTCTCCCCCACTGCCTGTATGGCCGTGCCCGCATCGCCTCATGCCGCCGACGATCCCACAGGGGTCCGTGAAGATCGCGATGCGTTTCCGACCGTTCGGATGTGGCTTCTCTTCTTTTGGCTTGGCGTGCTGCTCGGCGGCATACTGGGCCGCCCGCATCCTGCCGAGGCGCAGCCCTCGTCCCGCCTCGCCGGGGCCGACTCGGTGCTGTCGATCCAGACGGCGCGCGCCGACCGCGACGGGGACGACCTTCCGGACCGCAGGGGCGACACCGTGACCGTGGCCGGGCGCGCGCTCCTCGATGCGGGGCAGCTCGTGAACGAGCGGATTCAGCTCTCCCTTCAAGACGGCCAAGCCGCGATCGCGCTCCGTCGGCTCCCCGACTCCGCATCGGTCCAGGCCGGCGACAGCCTCGTGGTGCGGGGCATTGTGGGTCAGGACAACGGCCTCACACAGCTCAACGTGCGGAGTTACCGCGTTGTCGATGCTCCCTCCTGGACGCCCCCCGTCGCACCGGCTTCTGTCGAACAGGCCGCAAGCGAGGCGTTTGAGGGACGGCTTGTGGAGGTGAAGGGGCTCGTCGTCAACCGTGGCACAAATGCCGGCGGGCAGTACCTGGTGATCAGCGACCAGGAGCAGTCTGGGTCGACGCTCACGCTCTTCGTCTCGAACCCGCGTGCGGGCACGCTTCCTCTCGACGGATACGAAACCGGCGACATCGTGCGCGTGACCGGCCTGGTGGGCCAGTATGATTTCGATCCGCCCTACGACGCCTACTACCAGATCTATCCGCGCACGGCCGAGGATGTCGCGGCCGTTGGACTTACGCAGCGCCACTACCGCTACCTTCTATTCGGGGGCGGGCTGCTGTCCCTTCTCGCCCTCGGCGGCGTCTTCGTGCTGCGCCGGCAGGTCCGGAAGCGAACCCAGGAGCTCGCGGAAAGCGAGGCACGGATGCGCGCGATCTTTGAAGGGGCGGCTCCGGGCATCGCCATTCTCGACACGGACCGAACCCTGCGCACGGCGAACCCCGCCCTCGCCCAGATTTTGGACCGCGACGCGGACGCCCTCCGCGATGCGCCGCTGGACGCGTTCCTGCACGACGACGAGGTGCACGCCGTGCGCCGCGCCTGCCGGCAGGTGCTCTCCGGCCAGCGGGACGCCCACCAGGGCGAGCACCGCTTCGTCACACTGGACGGCGAGACGGTGTGGGGCCAGGTCAGCCTCTCGCTCCTCCCGACGCCACAGCGGGAAGACAAGGCGCATGTGGTGATGTTCGTAGTGGATGTGACGGAGCGCAACCGGCTCGAAACTCAGCTCCGCCGCGCGCAAAAGATGGAGACGGTAGGCACCCTGGCCGGCGGCGTCGCACACGATTTCAACAACATCCTGCACGCCGCCCTGGCTTACGTCCGGATGGGGATGCAGGACCTCCCTGAGGAGGGGGCCGCGCACGACTTCCTGGGCCGGGCGATCACGGGACTGGAGCGCGCCGAGGAACTTGTGGACCAACTGCTTGCCTTCAGCCGCAAGGAGTCGCCCTCCCCGTCGCAGCACGTCAATCTGGCGGAGGTGCTGCAGGAGTCGATCGATCTCGTGGCGCCGTCGGTGCCCGACGAAGTGACGCTGCGTACCGCGCTGGACGACGACTGTGCCATCCTCGGCGACCCCAGTCAGATCCGGCAGGTGGCCACCAACCTGATGACCAATGCGCTGCAGGCCATGCGGGACGCTCCGTCTGGCGAGGCCGGTCACACGCTCGACGTCCGGGTGCGGGAATCCGAGGTCGACGAGAAGGGCGACCCGCCGTCCGCCGACCTGGCACCGGGCGCGTATGTGCGCCTGATCGTGAGCGACACCGGGCCGGGCATGGCCCCCTCCACCAAGGAGCGCGTCTTCGAGCCCTTCTTCACCACAAAGCCCGTCAACGAAGGAACGGGCCTCGGACTTGCCGTCGTCCACGGCATTGTGGAGAGCCACGACGGCGCCATCACGGTGCACACCCAGGTCGGCGAGGGCACCACGTTCAACGTGTACTTCCCGAAGCCCGATAGCACGGCGCCTGCAGACGCGGCCAGGACGGCGGACAACGGCAGCCACCACATCCTTCTTATCGAAAACGACGCGGAGGCGCGCGAGCGGGCCGCCGCCCGGCTTCATCAGGCCGGGTTTGCCGTGACGGTCTGCACGAGCGCGCCCGAAGCCTTCACGACCGTATCCACGGACACATTCGACGTGGTCGTCACCGATCACGTCACCCCGAACGTCAACGGCCTCGAGTTGGCAGAGGCCCTGCGCCATCAGGGGCACGACATGCCTATCGTCCTGCTCTCCGGTTTCAGCGCCCAGGTGTCCGACGCCGACTTGCAGCGGGCCGGCATCGAACACTTGCTCCGGAAACCCGTCAGCCTCGCCGAACTGGAATCGGTGCTGGAGAAGATCACGAACTGACACCGAGGCGGTTCTATCGCGCCCCATTCCCTCCTTGTTCTCCGTCCGTGGGGACGGAGCGCCCGTTCATTACAGCGACGTCGGCGCTACTTGCACGCGTTCCCGTGTGTGGTCTATGATGGGGTATGTATGCTTCCGGTACATCGTCGCCGGAGAGGTCCCGCCGGTTTCTTTTCACCTTGCCCTTGCGTCTGGTATGCGTTCGCTTGTTTCGTTCCTCCTTTTCACTTTTGCACTCGGTCTCGCCGCGGCCCCGGCGATGGCGCAGTCGGTAGACGTCGATAAGCTGAAGGCCATGGAGGCCCGCAGCGTCGGCCCGGCCGGCATGAGCGGCCGCGTCACCTCGATCGATGCGGTGGCCGACCGCCCCGACATCATCTACGCCGGCACCGCCTCGGGCGGCCTCTGGCGCTCCACGGACGGCGGCACGTCGTGGACCCCGATCTTCGACGACCAAAACGCCACCTCCATCGGCGCCGTTGCGGTCCACCAAGACAACCCGGACATTCTCTGGGTCGGCACGGGCGAGGGCAATCCGCGCAACAGCTCGACCGGCGGCACCGGCCTCTACAAGAGCATCGACGGCGGCGCGACGTGGACGCACCTCGGCATGGAGGACACGCGATCCATCCACCGCATCGTGCTGCACCCCGACAACCCCGACGTGGCGTACATCGGCGCGCAGGGTGAAACGTGGGGCTACAACGAGGAGCGCGGCGTCTACAAGACGACCGACGGGGGCGACTCGTTCGAGAAGATTCTTTACGTGGACGAGAAGACCGGCGTCGGCGATCTGGTGATGGACCCGTCGAACCCCGACAAGTTGTTTGCCGCCATGTGGCAGTACCGCCGCTGGCCCTGGTTCTTCGACTCCGGCGGACCCGGCTCGGGCCTCTACGTGACGCACGACGGTGGCGAGACCTGGACGGAGATCACGCACGAAGACGGTCTGCCAGAGGGGGAGCTCGGCCGCATCGGCCTGGGCGTCGCGCGGAGCAACCCGGATCGCGTCTATGCCTACGTCGAGTCGGACGACAACGCGCTCTACCGCTCGGACGACGGCGGCGCGTCGTGGCGGATGGTCAACACCGACGAGAGCATCGGCGGGCGACCGTTCTACTACGGCGACCTGCGCGTCGACCCGAAGAATCCGAATCGCGTGTACAGCCTCCATTCCATCGTCACCTACAGCGAGGACGGCGGAAAGACGTTCGAGACGCTCGTTCCGTACCGCGACGTACATCCGGATCACCACGCCATGTGGATTCATCCGGAGGATCCGTCCTACATCATCGAGGGCAACGACGGCGGCATGGCCATCTCGCGCGATCATGGCGAATCGTGGCGGTTTGTGCAGAACCTGCCGCTCGCGCAGTTCTACCACATCAACGTCGACAATGCGCTGCCGTACCACATCTACGGCGGCATGCAGGACAACGGCTCGTGGCGCGGCCCGGCCTACGTGTGGCGCAGCGGCGGCATCCGCAACGCCTACTGGGAGGAGGTGGCGTTCGGCGATGGGTTCGACGTGGTGCCTGATCCCGAGGACAACACCCGCGGCTACGCCATGTCGCAGGGCGGCAATCTCGTCCACTGGGACGTGGACACCGGACAGGGGGAGCTGATCCGCCCCGTGCACCCGGAAGGCACGAAGCTGCGCTTCAACTGGGACGCCGCGCTTGCCCAGAGCCCGCACGACGCCGGGACGATCTACTACGGCAGCCAGTTTGTGCACAAAAGCACGGATCGCGGCCAGACGTGGACGATCCTCTCCCCGGATCTGACGACCGACGATCCCGAGAAACAGGACCAGCTCAACAGCGGCGGCCTCACGTACGACGTCACGGAGGCGGAGAACTTCACGACCCTTACCGCCATCGGGCCGAGTCCGGTGCAGGAGGGCGTCGTCTGGGCCGGTACCGACGACGGCAACGTGCAGGTGACCCGCGACGGCGGGGAATCCTGGACCAACGTCGTGGACAACATTGACGGCGTCCCAGAGGGCTCCTGGGTGCACCAGGTGAAGCCGTCGCCGCACCGCGCAAGCGAAGCCGTCGCCGTGATCGACAACCACCGCCGTGCCGACTGGACGCCCTACGTCTACCGCACCACCGATTACGGCGAGAGCTGGACGCGTCTCGCTGGGCCCGACGACGTGGAGGGCTACGCGCTCTCCTTCATCCAGGACCCCGAGGTGCCGAGCCTCATGTTCTTGGGCACCGAGCTGGGCCTGTACTTCAGCATCGACAGCGGCGAGACCTGGAACGCGTGGACGCACGGCTACCCGACGGCCTCCACGATGGACCTCGCCATTCAGGAGCGCGAGGCCGATCTCGTTATCGGTACGTTTGGGCGCTCGGCCTACGTGCTCGACGACATCCGCCCGCTGCGTGCCCTGGCCCGCGAGGGCGCCGACGTGCTGGATGAACCGCTGCACGCCTTCGCTGCGCCGGACGCCTACCTCGCTGAGCAGGGCGAAGCCGCCGGCACCCGCTTTGCCGCCGACGCCATGTTCGCAGGCGAAAACCGCCCGTGGGGAGCACGTCTCACGTACGTCGTCAACCCGGACACGTCCGGCACCTCTGAGGCGGCCGACGAGGAAGGGGCGGAGGCCGAGAACGCAGGACCGGCAGGCGACGAGGTAACCATCGAGATCGTGGACGACGGCGACGTCATCCGAACGATCACGGGCCCGGCCGAGCCGGGCGTGAACCGCACTGTCTGGCGCTTGCGCCGGAGCGGCATCCGCTGGCCGACGACGTCGCAGGACGAGGCCGAGCGCCGCGACCGCGAGCCCGCCGGGCCGGCCGTCCTGCCGGGCACGTACACCGTTCGCATGACCCATGGCGACAGCGTCGACTCCACGACCGTGCGCGTCCGCCAGGACCCACGCCTCGACGTGACGATGGCTGATCTGCGAGCGAAGCAGGACATGCAGATGGCCATGATGGACCTGACGGAAACCGCCACCGCGGCCGCCGACCGGCTGCGCGACGCGAAGGCCCGCACCGAGAAGATCGACGCGCTCCTTGAAGACCGCGACGACGAAAGCGCGAAGGCCGCGATGAAGCAGGCCACGGCCATGCGCGATTCCATTCAGACGATCATGGAGGGTCTGGAAGGCCGCGACGTGGAGGGCATTCGCCGCGACCCGAGCGTCGTGACGGCCAAGCTGGGCGGTGCGAGCCGGTACGCCGGATCCAGCGTTGGAGCGCCCAGCCGCACCGATCGCCTCGCCATGGAGCAGGCCCGCGAGCGACTGCAAACCTGGATCGACGCCGTCAACGCCTTCTTCGCCGACGACTGGCCCGCCTACCGCCAGGCCGTAACTGACGCCGACATCTCGTTCTTCGACGAGCACGCTCCGATCGAGCTCGATGCCGAATGAGGCGGAATCCGGCGGGCCGATTTTACGGCGCGCTGGCCTCGTCGGCGGTGTCGAACACGACGGCCCGGTCCTGCCGTTGCAGGTCCCACCCCAGGAATGCGGCCATGCCCGCGGCCACGAGCAGGCACGGAACGCCCCAGCCGGGCCAGCCGAGCAGCGTGTAGCCGGTGCCGAAGAGGGTGGCATAAATCAGCACGACGCCGGCGAGCCAGTCGAGCGCGAGCCGTCCGAGGCCGCGGTCCGGATCCACCTCCGGATTGCGGCTCGCGACGGGTCGCCAGCCGGGTCCACCAGGATGGACGTCTCGGTAGAAGGCGTCAAGCGTTCCCCGATCTGTCGGACGTGTGAGGAAGGTGGCCACCAGCCAGACAGCGGTCGTGAAGCCGACGACCGAATACAGGTTTACCGGGAACGGCGCCTGCAGACCGGGCACCTCCACGCCGAACGTGTTCAGAATGAGCGCCACGATCGTCAGTACGATGGGGGAGACGGTGGCGGCCAGCTCGCTCCATGCGTTGACGCGCCACCAGTACCATCGGAGGATAAGCACGCCGCCGAGACCGGCCGAGGCGCTGAGCACGAGCCCCCATGCCTCGCGAATCGACCCCAGGTTGAACGTCACAACCAGGCTCAACAGGGCGATGGCGAACGTGAGCATGCGCGACACCCGAACGTAGTGGGCCTCGTCGGCGTCCGTTACCACGAAGCGGCGCCAGAAGTCGTTCACCAGATACGACACGCCCCAGTTGAGCTGGGTCGACACGGTGCTCATAAAGGCCGCGAGGAACGCGGCAAAGAGGAGGCCGAGCAGTCCGCTGGGGAGCACGTCGCGCATGACGAGCACGAACCCGGCGCGCGGCTCGTCGAGGTTCGGATACAGCACCGCCGCCGCCAGCGCCACGATGATCCACGGCCACGGACGCAGGCAGTAGTGCGCGATGTTGAACCAGAGCGTGGCAAAGAGGGCGTTCTCCTCGTCCTTCGCGCTCATCATGCGCTGCGCGATGTATCCGCCGCCGCCCGGTTCGGCCCCCGGGTACCAGCTGGCCCACCACTGCACGCCCGCATAGGCCACGAACGCTAGCGCCGAGAGGGCCAGCACGCTCGCCCCTTCGGCCGCCTCCCCGATCGTGGGAAGGAGCCGGAAGGTGGCGTCGGGCAGCTGCTCGCGAAGCCCCTGGATGCCGCCGATCTCCGGCATGTCGAGCACGAGCCACGCCAGAATGAACGTGCCGCCCATCGCCACGATGAACTGGAAGAAGTCGGTGACCACCACCCCCCACAGCCCAGACAGCAGCGAGTACACGCTCACCACCAGAATGAGTCCGCCCACGATGAGCAGTGATGCGCTGATCTCGAACCCGGCGACCCCGACGGTCGACGCCCCGAAGACCGTGATCTGTGGGAAGAGCGTGTCGATGACCGTTTCCATTGCCAGCGCGACCCAGCCGATGATCACAATGTTCATCAGCAGGCCGAAATAGAGCGCCTTGATGCCGCGCAGCCACGCCGCCGGCGGCCCGCTGTAGCGCATCTCGATGAACTCGACGTCGGTGAGCACGCCGCTGCGCCGCCAGAGCCGGGCAAAGAAAAAGACCGTGAGCATCCCGCCGAAGGCCGCGTTCCACCACAGCCAGTTGCCGGCGATGCCGTTTTGGGCGATGATCTCCGTCACGAGCAGCGGCGTGTCGACGGCGAAGGTCGTGGCGACCATGCTCGTTCCGGCCAGCCACCACGGCATCGACCGACCCGACAGGAAGAACTCCGACGTGTCTTCGCCCGCACGCTGATAGTAGTAGAGGGCAATCCCGAACGAGAGCACTAAATACCCGGCAACGAGCGCCCAGTCAATCGGTGCGAAGTACACGGTTCAGGGAGTGGGAGGTTGTGGGTTGTGCGTTGTGCGTTGTGAGTTGTGCGTCATGGACGCTCTCGCAGCGCGAAACCCGAAACTCGGGACTCGGAACGCGGAATCCGAATCACGGCATGTCGTACGTCGTGACGAAGGCCTCGGCAGCATAAAACTCCGGCAGGCCGAGCTGATTCAGCGTGTCGGCGGTGTCGCGGTTGCGGTCGCGGGCGCGTTCCCAGAACTCGCGCTCGTCGTACGCGCCGGGGAACATCGCACGGTCCTTCTGGCTCTCGTGCTTGAAGATCGCCTCCACCTTGCGGTTGAGGTCGGCCTTCGAGAGGGGCGCAAAGACGTCGGCCTCGTGGATCGGCCATTCCTGCCACGCCCCCCGATACAGCCACACGAGCGGCTGGTCGGGGGTCGAGGCCGCGTCGTCGGGCTCGGGCATGCCGTCGCCGGTTGCCGTGGATTCGACGGAGGACGCGTTGTAGGCTTGCAGGGCCTTTTTGATGGCCTGGTAGCACATCCGGTGCGTGCCGTGCGGGTCGGACAGGTCGCCCGCCACGAAAATGTGCGTCGGCTCGACCTCCTCCAGCAGGCTGCGCACCACCTCCACGTCGGCCTCCGAAATCGGATCCTTGCGAACGCGCCCGGTGCGGTAGAACGGCATATCGAGAAAGCGCGCATGGGTGCCGTCGAGCCCCATGACTTCGATGCCAGCAATCGCCTCACCGTACCGGATGTGGGCCTTGAGCGTCTGCACCTCGGGGATGTCCACCTCGCCGGGGTCTTTGGTCTCTAGGAAGTTCGTAATCTCGTCCTTGCGCTGCTCGAACGACGCGAGGGCATCGGTAACGTCGAGCGCCTCGGCGCTCATTTCGAAAAAGCGCAGGTACCGCCGCACGTCGGCATCGAAGACGGCCACCGAGCCGTTTGTCATGTAGGCAACGGTCACGTCGTTGCCGTTCGCCACGAGCTTGTCCAGCATGCCCCCCATCGAAATCACATCGTCGTCGGGGTGCGGGCTGAAGACGATAATGCGTTCGTCCGACGCCAGGCCCTCGCTGTAGGTGATGCGCTGCCGCAGGTCTTCGAACACCTCGCGGGCCAGGTCGTCCACGTGGTCGTACTGATGCACCAGTCCGTGCAGGTGATTGCGGTAGTAGTCGGCCGCCTCCAGGCGCGGAATCGCCTTGTCGAGCTTGCGGGAGAGCCAGATGACGGCCCGTTTCGCCCGCTGCTTGTTCCACTCCACCTCCATGACCACCCACGGCGTTTTCTCGCGGGTGAGCTCCCCGGCCGCCGCGCGGTCGAGGTAGAAGGTTGCGTTGGCATGCTTCTGCAGGTAGCTGGCCGTCACCTCACGCGTGGGCGGCTCCTCGACAGCCCGCTGCACGATGGGCGCCTTGTGCTCGCCCGTCGCCATGAGTACGATCTCATCCGCGTCGAGGATGGTACCGACGCCCATCGTGATGGCCTCCTGCGGCACGTTCTCTTCCCCGAAGAAGTCAGACGCCGCGTCCTTGCGCGTGATCTCGTCGAGGATGATCATGCGCGTCCGCGTGTGCGGCCCCGATCCCGGTTCGTTGAACCCGACGTGCCCGCTGCGGCCGATGCCCAGCAGCATCAGGTCGATGCCGCCGGCCTTTTCGATGGCGTGCTCGTATTCGAGGCAGTGCCGCTCCACCTCCTCGCGCGGAATGTCGCCCCGCGGAATGTGGATGTTCTCCTCCGGGATGTTGACGTGCTGGAAGAGGTTCTCCTCCATGAACCGGTGGTAGCTCTGGAGGCTCTCCGGATCCATCGGAAAGTACTCGTCGAGGTTGAACGTCACCACGTTGGAGAAGTCGAGCTCCTCCACCTGATGCATCCGAATCAGTTCCTGGTAGACGCCGATGGGCGTGGAGCCCGTCGGCAGGCCGAGCACGACATTCTTGCCGACCGCCTGCCGCTCTTCGATCAGGTTCCCGATGCGCCGCGCCACCCGGTGCGCCATCGGGCCGGGATCGTCGAAGATGAGCGTCTCGACACGCTCGCGCTGAGTACCGGCCCGCGTCCCCTGCTCGCGCCGATCGGCGACCGAAGAAGTGTAGGTATCCATCGTTTCCGACTCGCTAGCCATGGTGTTGTGACGGTGGTCTGTATGCCTCAAGACGGGATCCCAGGCGCGGCGCGTCGGTCCGTGCAGGTGGCTCCACAGCCGCCGCTCCTCCTGTCGTCGGGAAATGCCTCAACGTGCATGATAGAGGGGGGTTACATGGTTGGCAACGCTCTCGCGATTTAGGAAGCGGTTCCAAATTTCGCGACGTCTCGCCTTTTCTCCCCCGTACCTTGCAACTTCTCCCGTCTTCGTCCTACACTTGGGATGTGACTGTGCTATTCCTGAGACGCCCACCCGCTCATGCCCATCCTCCAAGAATCCCCGACGACCTGGGACGTATGCATCGTCGGATCCGGCGCAGGCGGCGGCATGGCCGCGAAAGTGCTCGCGGAAGCCGGGGCCGACGTGCTGCTGCTCGAAGCTGGACCGGAGTGGCATGCGGGTGAAGACGGGCACATGTTTACGTGGAACTACGAGTCGCCTCGGCGCGGCGCGTCGACCGAAAAGCGGCCGTTCGGCGAGTTCGACGCCTGCATCGGCGGATGGGACATCGACGGGGAGCCCTATACCACCACCGAGGGCACCGAGTGGGACTGGTTCCGTGCCCGCATGCTCGGCGGACGCACGAACCACTGGGGCCGCATCTCGCTCCGTTTCGGGCCCGACGACTTTCGGGCCGCCAGCCGCGACGGCCTCGGCGACGACTGGCCCATCGGCTACGACGACCTCAAGCCGTACTACGACCGCGTCGACGATCTCGTCGGCATCTTCGGCACGGAGGAAAACATCCCGAACGCCCCTGGCGGAACCTACATGCCCGCCCCGGAGCCGCGCTGCTACGAGAAGCTGATCAAGCAGGGGGGCGCATCGCTCGACATCCCCGTCATCCCGTCGCGCCTCTCGATCCTCACCGAAGACCTCAACGGGCGCCAGGCGTGCCACTACTGCGGGCAGTGCAACCGCGGCTGCTCCACGCATTCCAACTTCTCGTCGGGCCCGGTCCTCATCGAGCCCGCCCTGCAGTCGGGCAACCTGACGCTCCGCACGAACGCGATGGTGCGGAAGGTGACCACCGACGCCAACGGGCGCGCCACCGGCGTCTCGTTCATCGACACGCAGACGCGCTCCGAGGAGAAGGTGAAGGCGGACGTCGTGGTGCTCGCCGCCAGTGCGTGCGAGACGGCGCGGCTGCTGCTCAACTCCTCCTCGCCGCAGCACCCCAACGGTCTCGCCAACTCCAGCGACGTCGTCGGCAAATACCTGATGGACTCCACCGGCACCTCCATCACGGGCTTCTTCCCGCAGCTTCTCGACCAGCCCGCGCACAACTGCGACGGCGTGGGCGGCATGCACAGCTACATCCCGTGGTGGCTCCACGAGCAGCAGGACCGGCTCGACTTTCCGCGCGGCTACCACTTCGAGATCTACGGCGGACGCGGCATGCCGGGCTACGGCTACGGCGGCGGCATCCATCGGCTGAACAATCAGTTCCCCGGCAACGACGAGGCGAGGAAGAAAGGCGGGGGCGGGTACGGCCAATCCCTCAAGCAGGACTACCGACGCATGTACGGGGCCTTCGTCGGCCTTGCCGGACGCGGCGAGTCCATCGCGCGCGAGGAACACTACTGCGAGATCGACCCCGACACGGTCGATCAGTACGGCATCCCCGTGCTGCGCTTCAACATGGAGTGGAGCGACGCCGAGCTTCGGCAGGCCCGCCACATGCAGGAGACGGCCCGCAAGATCATCGAGGCGGCCGGCGGAACGCCCGTAAACGACATGCCCGGTGAAGCGGACGACTACGGTCTCCTCACGCCCGGACGCATCATCCACGAGGTCGGCGTCACCCGCATGGGCGACGACCCGAGCACGTCCGTCGTCAACGCCTACGGGCAGGCGCACGACGTGGACAACCTCTTCGTGGCGGACGGCGGCACCTTCGTCTCCCAGCCGCACAAGAACCCGACGTGGACGATCCTCGCCCTGTCGATGCGCACCGCCGACTACATCGTCGACCAGCGGCGCAAAGGTGAGCTCTAAGTTTCTGGTTTCT
>CAYFSC010000060.1:0-6236 GCA_964345695.1 uncultured Rhodothermales bacterium
TTAGGCGCTTGTCACCCTTGTCCTGTAGTCCGCCCCTCATGGCTCGTGTCTTCTCTCTTCCGAACCCCTGAACACCGACGCCCCGAACGTCAACGTTTTCGCGACGGGATCATCACCGGCTCGACACGGAGCCTTCTCTTTCGTTACTTTGCGCGCATCTTCAGTCCTTCCCCTATCCCTGCGACGACACGGATGATCTGGAATCACCTCGGCACCTACCGCGACCTCGGACTTCTTCTGCTGCGCGCCGGCTTCGGGTTGTACATGGCATTCGGGCACGGACTCGGCAAAATTACGGGGGGGCCGGAGCAGTGGGCGCGCCTCGGCGGTGTGATGGAAGGCATCTTCGGGCTCGGCTTCCTGCCGACCTTCTGGGGATTTATGGCCGCAATCGCAGAGTTTGTTGCAGCGTTGCTCATCGTCATCGGGGTGGCCACGCGCCCCGCGGCACTGCTGCTGGCGCTCAACATGGTTGTGGCCGCGCTCGCGCACATCACCGGTGTGTTCGACGGTAGTCCCGAAATGGCGCTTCTCTACGGCCTGGTGTTCCTGAGTCTGCTGTTCGTCGGCCCGGGAGAGTACAGCATTGATGCGCAGATGGGCAACCGGCGATAGGTCCTTCCCGGGCCGGACAGGAGGACCCGCCTGACGGTTTGCCCTCCCATCAACGACCAAGCTCTTATGGCTACACTTCGCGACAGCACCCTCGATACTGCCCTGCTCGTGTTGCGCGTGGGCATCGGCATCTCGTTTGTCTTTGTGTACGGCGCCGGCAAAATGTTCGGGGGGCCCGAGCGGTGGGTAAGCCTGGGGCAAAACATGGAAGTGTTCGGCATTACGTTCCTCCCGGTGGCCTGGGGCTTCATGGCGGCCTTTGCAGAGTTTGCGGGAGGGATTCTGCTCATGCTTGGGGCGCTCTTCCGGCCGACCCTGGTGCTGCTCCTCTGTACCATGTTTGTCGCGGCCATGGGGCACATCTTCGGAGGGATCAGCGGAGGACCCTGGCACGCGACGGAGATGGCCACGGTCTTCGTCGTGCTGTACATGCTCGGACCGGGGAAGTACAGCGTGGACGCTCGGTTCGGCTCCTCGCAGTGACTCGATCGCGTATGGATTCCTCGTGCTCGCCGTCGGTGCTCGTCGTCGGGGCCGGAGTGTCCGGGCTCACGGCTGCCACCGCTCTCCAGGAGGCCGGGACAGCCGTTGCGGTCTGGGAGACACGCGAGCGGGTGGGCGGGCGCTGCTGGAGCGTCCCCGTGGGGCCAGAGGACGTGTGCCTCGACCTGGGGGCCGCATGGCACTGGGACGAGCACGACCGCGTGAAAACCCTGGCCGAGCGTCTGAACGTCGACCGCGTCCGCCAGCACGAGCCGGGCATCGCTCTGTATGAGCCAAGTCAAACGCAGTCGGTGCACCGGTTTCCGTGGCCCGAGACGCCTCCGCCGTCGTGGCGGATCGCCGGAGGCACGCAGGCTCTGGCCCAGCGCCTCGCGGATGCGCTCCCGTCCGATGCCCTCCGGTTTTGCCACCGCGTCACCACGCTCCGACAAACCGACGCCGGCGTGGCGGTCACCGCCGACACGCCGGACGGCCTGCACACAGCGACGGCCGACCGCGTCATCGTGGCCGTTCCGCCGCGGCTCGTGGCGCACACCATCCGTTTCGATCCGCCGCTGCCGGACGATCTCGTTGCAGCTCAGCGCCAAACCCCCACCTGGATGGCGGGGTCCGGCAAGGCAGCCGCCACGTTCCCGACCGCCTTCTGGCGAGCGCGAGGCATCGACGGGCGCGTCGTGAGCCATGCCGGTCCGGTGGCGCACTGGCACGATGCGGTGGCCCCCGACGGTCGCGCCGCTCTCGCCGGGTTCCTCCATCCCCGCGGGATCAAAATCGAGGACGAGTCGGGCACCGCGGCGTTGCACGACGCCCTCCGCTTGCAACTGGAACACTGCTTCGGCGCCGACGCGCCGGCGCCGACCGGCATCGCCACGACCGTTTGGCGCAACACCGCCGCCACGTCGCCGCCCGGCACCCCGCCGCTCTCGGTGGAACACCCCCCGTCGCCCCCGTCGCTTCTGACGGAGCCGCACTGGGCCGGCCGCCTGCTGTGGGCCGGCGCCGAGACCGCCCGCGAGCACCCCGGCTATCTGGACGGTGCCATCGAGGCCGGGCACCGTGCCGCCCGGTGCATTGCCCCAGGCGCCGGCATCGGGAAGGGCGGCCCTTCAAGGCCTTGAGCACGGTGCCGTGGCCGGTTCATCGACGCCCGCATCCACACAGACATCCCGGTGGGGCGCCGGGGATCCATTCGGGCCGCGCGGCATGCAACGTGGCCCCTGTTCACGCGAACTCTCTGAACCAACACCGATCCAGCCATGGCCAAAAATATCTTGATGATCGTCGGCGACTTTGCCGAAGACTACGAAACCATGGTGCCCTTCCAGATGCTGCAGATGGCGGGCCACGAGGTGCACGCCGTGTGTCCGGAGAAGGACGCCGGCGACACCGTCAAAACCGCCATCCACGACTTTGAGGGCGACCAGACCTATTCCGAGAAGCCGGGCCACAACTTTGCACTCACGGCCACCTTCGACGAGATTGATGAAAGCGAGTATGACGCCCTCGTTCTTCCGGGCGGCCGTGCGCCCGAGTACCTACGGCTCAATGACCGCGTCGTCGAGATGGTGCAGCATTTCTTCGAAGAGGACAAGCCGGTGGCGGCTATCTGCCACGCGGCGCAAACGCTGGCCGCGGCCGACGTGCTCGACGGGCGGCGGTGCTCGGCGTATCCGGCCTGCGCTCCAGAGGTGGAAGCTGCGGGCGGCACCTACGCCGACATCGAAATGACCGACGCGGTGACGGACGGCAACCTCGTGACGGCCCCAGCCTGGCCCGCCCATCCGGCCTGGATCCGGCAGTTCCTGGAGGTGCTGGGTACGCGCATCGAGCACCAGGCACCAGCGATGGCGTAGCGCGTCGCCTTCGGTCCCATCCGACCCCCGCCGATATCACTTGCGCCGGGCTCCTCGAGCAGGGGTCCGGCGTTTTTCTGTTGCGGCAGGGCGGGCCGGCACGTCCGAACCGTCAACGTCTACTTGAGGAAAGCGGAACGGAGAGAGGCGGGGCGCGGGTCGGTCCGTCGCAAGCGGGAACACTTCTTGCGGAATAGGAAGATGGATCGCATTTCCACTCGGACCACTTCCTATTTCCACCATGCTCCGTTACCGAATCACCCTGTTTGGCCGCTGGGCCACCCTCGCCACGGTTGTCGCTGTGCTGTCCCTGGCCGGGGCTGGCTGCGATTTGGCCAGCGATGACGACGAAAACGTCACCGTCTCCGGCCGTGTGCTCAATGCAGCCACGCAGAATCCTGTGACGGATGCGGTCGTCACCGTAGAGTTTCTGAACGCCTCCGACCAGCCGGAAGAAATTTCCACCGCTACGGATTCACTGGGTCGTTTCTCTACGAGCATCGATGTGGGCGGCCCCACCGACATTACCATTTCTGTGGCGAAACGAGGCGTCCTCGTGGAGCAGGTAGAGCGCGTTTCGCCCGACGTCGGGGGGGTGACGGGTCTCGAGTTTGAGCTTTCGTTCAGTGCCGAAGAGAATGAACCGGAGCCCGGCCGGCCCACCAACCTCATCCTGGCAGAGCAGTCAACCGACGTCATTCGTGTGCAGGAAAGCGGGGGTACGAGTGTCGCGCGCCTCACCTTTCAGGTCGTTGACTCGACGGGCACGCCCATCAATGTCGACCAGGCCGTGGATGTCTCCTTCCGGTTTGGACAGCAGCCCGGCGGTGCCACTCTCACGCCCGAAACGGTGAGAACCGACGGGAAGGGACAGGCCACCGTGAACGTGTCGAGCGGAACGACCTCGGGCGTTGTGCAGGTCGTAGCCGAAACGGAGCGGCCCGATGGCACGAGCATCACGTCGAAGCCGACGCGCGTGACCGTCCACGGCGGGCTTCCCAACAAGTGTCACTTCAGTTTCGGCCCCGAGCAGTTCAACTTCGCCGGACTGAACACCTTCGGCGTGACCAATCCTGTCAACGTCATCGTCGGTGACAAGTACGGCAACCCCGTGGTGCCGGGAACCTCGGTCTTCTTCACAACCAACGCCGGGGTCATCGGCGGATCGGTGCAAACGGGTGGGAACGGACAGGGCACCGTCAACCTGACCTCCGCACGTCCGCTGCCGGGCGACGGTGTGGCAACCATCCGGGCCGAGACGGTAGGCACCGACGACGTGAACACGCTCGTAAACCCAGACAACTGTGAGGATCCGGCCGAAACGGGCAATGAGAACACGATCTTCGACACGATCCCGGTCGTCTTCTCGGGCCGCACGGGCATGGAGATCGATCCTGCGGTTGCCACCCTCGGACAGACCTACGAGCTCACGGTGCGGGACGTCGAGAACGGCAATCCGCTCGCACCGGGCACGTCCATCAGCGTGAGCGCCCAGGGTACGAAGGTGAAAGCCGTGGGCAACACCAACGTCGAGATCGACGACACGGCCATCATCGACCGCAATGGCGACGGGTTTGGCGCCGAAGACGTTGTGAAGGGCGACGGCGTGACGCGATTTACCTTCCGTGTGGTGGAGGACAACAATCTCGACGAGGGCGGCGTGCCCACGATCGAGGCCGTCACGATCACCATCAGCAGCCCCAACGGCGATCTGGAGATTGTGATCACACCGTCGGAGTCCGGGGCGAACGCGAAGGCCTCCCCGCAGACCGTGCAGGTACGGACGAAAGGAGCCGATATGAACGTCGAATCCGGCAGGGTCTTCGTCCAGGCGCCGAAGCGGTAACACGGACTCTGCTCGGAAGGGCCGCGCCATGCAGTCCGAAGTGTTGCGGCCCCCATCGAATCGAAGATCGCGACGAGGTGCGCTCACGTCGTGCGCTCCCCCGCGGAAATGCGGTGGCCTGAGAGCGCGTCTGCAAAGATTTCCGCGGCCGGCGAGAAGCGGGGAGCGCGGTGACGAAACCAGGCCTGTTCGCGAGACGCCCCATACGTCCAGCCCATCCAGCGTCTCGGCCTGTCCAGTCTCCGGGTTGGTGCGGCTTCGTTTCGCTCTTCTGGCGAAACCGAGCGGGGTCCTCCCATCTGGAGGCTGCGACCGGCGGACCGGACAATTTGCGAGTTCCGATCTTCTGTGACAAACACGTAAATGATGCGGGACCCATCCGAATATTGACGTCTGATTCACCGGGTCTCACTGTTGACGTTCTTGTGCGTCTGAAATGATTCAAAAGCTATCGTGACTGCCGTGTTATCAAATTCTTATACACGCTGCTTTCATTGACGGTATCGGGGTAGGGGAGATACGTTGGGAATGGTCCCTGCAAGGCCTCTGGTTGCTTGCCTGGGCCCGATTGCGTGGAGGCCGTCGGCGTACCGAAATCGGTGCACCGACGACTCTTCGCACGTGCTGCTGTACGCATCCAACCTCCTTCCTTACCGACCCCCCAAACCGATCATGAAACGCTGGGCTACAGTCCCCATCTTGTTTCTGACACTACTTTTGATAGGCCCGTCCCTCGCCCGCGCGCAGGGCGTCACGACGGCAGTTATTCGCGGCACGGTGACGGACGCCACAGGAGAGACGCTTCCCGGTGCGAATGTCGTGGCCGTGCACGAACCGTCCGGCACGCAGTACGGGACCTCAACAAACGAATCTGGCAACTACGTGCTGCCGAATGTCCGCGTCGGTGGCCCGTACACCGTCACGGCCACGTTCGTCGGCTATCAGTCTGTCCGTGAGACGGGCATTCGCCTTTCGCTGGGCGAAGAGCGGCGACTGAACTTCGAACTGCAAGAGCAGACGGCGGAGCTCGACGAGGTGCTTGTCGTCGGCGAGCGTGGTGCGGTCTTCAGCAAGGAGCGCACCGGAATTTCCACCAACGTCTCGGAGGAAGAGATCGAGTCGGCGCCCTCCGTGGGCCGTGAGCTGGCCGACTTCGCGCGTCTGACCCCGCAAGCCATCGTGGGCAACGACGACGATGACGGCTCGTCGATCTCCATCGCCGGGCAAAACAACCGGTACAACTCCGTCTTCATCGACGGGGCCATCTCGAACGACGTGTTCGGCCTTGCCGCGCAGGGGACCGATGGCGGACAGACCGGCTCGACGCCGATCAGCATCGATGCGATTGAGGAGTTCCAGATCGACATTTCGCCGTTCGACGTGACGCAGAGCTTCTTCGGCGGCGGTGCCATCAATGC
>CAYFSC010000060.1:6336-15995 GCA_964345695.1 uncultured Rhodothermales bacterium
GTTCAGCAGTCGCAACGAGGTGTTCCCGAACACGACGCAGATCGCGGCGCTGGAGGTCAACAGCACGTTTGGCAACAACTACGCCAACAGCCTGATCCTGAGCTACAAGGATGTGGAGGACGACCGGGACACCAACCTCGGGCAGCCATTCCCGACTGTGAACATCGACGATGGGCCGGCGGAGATTCAGTTCGGTGGCGAGCCGTTCTCGACGACCAACTTCCTGGCGCAGGAGGTCTTCACGCTCACGAACGACTTCAATGCGTACATCGGCGATCACACGATCACCGTCGGGACGCACAACGAGCTGTACGACCTCAACAACAAGTTCGTCCCGTTCAACTTCGGATGGTACTTCTACGACAGTGTCGATGACTTCAAGCAGTCCGTGTGTGCGGCCATCGACAATCCAGGCAGCGTGAGCGACTGCTCGCAGTTCGGGCCGAATCCGGATCCGGCCAACGTCTTTGTGCTGCGGGCCTTCTCGCTGCGAGACGACGATCCGAATACGCCGACGTTCGAGGAGAACATCGGCGACAACGCGGGCATCGAGGGCCAGTTCAACGCGATCATCAGCGGATTTTACGTGCAGGACGAGTGGCAGGTGAGCGATCGCCTCCGCGTGACCGGCGGAATCCGCGTCGACATCCCGAAGGTTCTTGATGATCCGCCGTTCGCGAATCCGAGCGATCCGGTCGTGCCCAACGATCCGCAGGTCAACCCGCGGACGACGACGATCCCCGAGGTCGAGAAGTTCTACAGCATGAATGGGGCGTTCCCGGGCACGGTGCCGGATGCCGAACTGCACTGGGCCCCGCGCTTCGGCTTCAACGTCGACGCTTTCGGCGACCAGCGCACGCAGATTCGCGGCGGCGTCGGCGTCTTTACAAGCCGGCAGCCGTTCGTGTGGCAGGGCGGCATGTTCTTGAACAACGGCACCAACTCCGGTCAGGTGGGCGACTTCGGGCCGTTCCCGTTCCGCCCGGACCCGGAGAATGGGCTGACGGTGGCCGACACGGAGGGACGCGATCCCTCTGCACTCATCCCGTCGGGCCGTCTGGAGATGTTCGAGAAGGACTACCGGCTCCCGCAGTTCCTGCGGTACTCGCTGGGCGTCGATCAGCAACTGCCCGGCGGCTTCGTCGGCACGCTGGAGGGGCAGTACACGAACACGCTTCAGAACATCGATGTCACGAACGTGAACCTGCTCCCGGCCAACGAGACGATGGACGGACCGGACAACCGCCCCATTTGGGTTGAGGATCAGTTCGATAACGAATCGGTTGGGCCGTTCTCCAACGATCAGTTCATCGACAGCCGGTACTCGAACATCCACCGCGTGGGCAATACCGACCGGGGGTACGCCTACGACATCACGGCGCGCGTGCGGAATACCTTCGAGGACGTGTTTACGAACGGCAACGCGGTGGCGATGGACGTGTCGTACACCTACGGCAATTCGTGGGTTGTGAACGACGGCACCTCGTCGCAGATCAACTCGCTGTGGGACGGCGTCGAGCACGTGAACGGCGCGAACAACGTGGGGCTCTCCCGCTCCGACTTCTCGATCGGGCACCGCGTCCTTGCGAGCCTGCGCTACCGTCAGCGGTTCACCCCGAACGTGGCGGCAAGCCTGTCGCTGGTCTACGATGGGCAGTCGGGCCGTCCCTTCTCCTACATCATCGGAAGCAGCGATGACATGGTGAACGAGAACGGCGATCCGAACTCGCTCTTCTACGTTCCGCGGTCAACGTCGGACCTGGAGTTCACGGAGGCGACCATCGGCGGCATCACCGTGACGCCGGAGCAGCAGAAGCGGGCCCTGGAGCAGTTTATTCGGGAGAACGAATACCTGAGCCAGCAGCGCGGCGAGTACACGGCGCGCAACGCCGATCGCACCCCGTTCGAGGGTGTGGTCGATCTCAACTTCAAGCTGGAGGTGGGCGGACCGCTTGTCGGTCGTCGGCAGACGCTGGAACTGACCGCCGACATCTTCAACTTCTCGGATGCGCTCGGCGACCTGCTGGGTGTGGACAGCTGGGGCGACCGCTACTTCGGGAGCAGCCAGTTTGACGTCGTCAACTTCGAGGAGTTTGAGGCTCCGGACGAGGGCAATTACACGCCGGTCTACACGGCCGAGATCGTGGACGTTGAGAACGGTCAGTTCAACGGCGCCATCGACCAGGACGAGGTGTTCAGCCTTCTCGAAACCGGATCGACGTACAGCGCGCAGTGGCAGCTGAAGCTCGGCGTGCGCTACACGTTCTAACCGCACCGGGACCTTGTGGTCGTACCACGCAGGGCGGTCTCCCTCGGGAGGCCGCCCTGTTTGTTTGTGGATGCCCGGTTGAAGTCGGTATGACTGTTCTGTGAAGGCGGCTCATTGCACAGAATGTTTACGATGCCGATGCCGTCATGCCCTATTATGGCGTCCTGTGCACAAGTCGTCCATCGTGTGCATCATCCCAAAGGCGCGGGCGCTCTGTTCGTCCCACGGCGGGCTGCGCAGCACACCGCTTCCACCAATCCACACGCATGTTATGAAGCCTACGGTACGACGCTGGCTTGCTGTTGTCTGTCTTTTTGTGATTGCCTCGGCGGGAACGGCCTGGGCGCAGGGCACCACGAGCGCCATTACCGGCACGGTCGTCGACGAGACCGGCGAGCCCATGCCGGGCGTGAACGTCATCGCCACGCACGAGCCCACCGGCACCCGCTACGGATCGGCCACGAATCAGAACGGGCGGTACACCATCCTCAGCATGCGCGTGGGGGGGCCGTACACGGTGCGTGCGACGTTTGTCGGCTACCAGACGGTGGAACGCACCGGCATCAACCTGGAGCTCGATGAGAAGCAAACGATCGACTTCGAGATGCGTCCGCGCACCGAAGAGCTCGACGAGGTGGAGGTGATTGCGCGACGCAACGAGGTCATTTCCAAAGACCGGACGGGGGCGGCGACCAACGTGTCGCAGGATCAAATTGAAGAGCTGCCCACCATCGGGCGCAGCATTACCGACTTCTCGCGACTCGTGCCGCAGGCCGGGGGCGGCGGCAGTCTGCTGGGCGCCAACGACCGGTACAACAGCATCCAGATCGACGGCGCCACGCTCGACGACGTGTTCGGCCTGGGCGACGCCGTGCCGGGCAGCCAGGCGGGCGCGCAGCCCATTAGTCTCGATGCCATCGAGGAGTTCAACGTCAACCTTGCCCCGTACGATGTGCGCTCGGGCGGCTTTACGGGTGGGCAGATCAACGCCATCACGAAAAGCGGGTCGAACCAGTTCACTGGCTCGTTTCGCTTCAAGGGCTTTCCAGAGACCGGCGACCTCGGCGGCGAGGGCACGGGCGAGTTCGACCAGGCCTTTTACGTGGGCACGTTCGGCGGTCCGATCATTCAAGACGAGCTGTTCTTCTTCGTGACCGCCGAGCTGAAGCGCGAAGACTCGCCGCTCGACACACGCGTCGGTGCCAATCTCGACGGGCCGGATGTCTTCCCGGTGTCGACCGATCGCCTGCTGGCGCTCCGCGACATTGCGCAGAATACGTACGGCTACGATCCCGGGGGCATCCAGCCGCTCAGCCAGCGTCAGGACGACGAGAAGCTGCTCGTGAAGCTCGACTGGAACGTGAACGACAACCACCGCCTTACGGTGCGCAACAACTACGTGAATGCCCGCGACGACAGCGGACTGGGGCGTGGACAGACGAGCTTCAGCTTCGCGAACCGCGAGTACGTCTTCCGCAGCACGCAGAACTCGTTCACGACGCAGCTGAACAGCACGTTCGGCGACAACATGTTCAATGATGCGCGCTTCGTGTACACGCGCATTCGCGACGAGCGCGACGTGGAGGACACGGCCTTCCCGGAGACCGAGATCAGCCTCGGCAGCGATCGGACGGCCACGATGGGCATCGACCGGTTCAGTCAGGCGAATCGTCTCGACCAGGATCTGTTCGAGTTCACCGACGACCTCACCTACATCCGCGGCGATCACACCCTCACCCTCGGCACGAGCAACAAGTTCTACCGCTTCAGCAACCTGTTTATTCAGGACTTCTTTGGCACGTACACGTTCGAGTCGTTCCAGACGCCGAGCGGCGAGACGGTGTCGGCCGCGGAGGCCTTCCGCCGCGGACAGCCCACGAGCTATCTCTACAGCTACCCGACGGCCGCCGCGGACTCGCGCCGTCCTGAGGCCGAGTTTACCGCCTTTCAGCTCGGCGGCTACGTGCAGGACGAGTGGCAGGCCCTCCCGAATCTGCGGCTGACGCTCGGGGTCCGCGTCGACGTTCCTGTCGTGCCCGACGAGCCGACGTTCAACCCCACAGCCTTTGAGGCCTTCGGGCGCAGTACCGACAACGTGGCCAGCGGCAACCCGCTGTGGTCGCCACGACTGGGCTTCAATTACGACCGAGAGTTCTTCGGCGAGGACCTGTCCACGCAGCTGCGCGGCGGCGTCGGCATCTTCAGCGGCGACCCGCCGTTCGTCTGGGTGTCGAACCAGTTCAGCAACACGGGCGCCGACCTGAACCGCATCGACGCGGACTTCAACCCGGGGCAGGACTTTGTGGGGCCAAACGGCAACTACGACCCGAGCCGCCGCTTCATGCCGCCGACGGCCGGAGAAAACCCCGCGCGTCAGCCGTGTCCGGTGGGCGCCGAGACGTGCTCGCAAGAGCAGTTCAGCGGGCTGCTCTCCCCGATCGAGACGACGGAGATTAACGTGGTCGAGGACGACTTCAAGTACCCGCAGACGTTCCGCACGAACGTGGCGGTCGACCAGCAGCTGCCGTACGGACTCACGGCGACGCTGGAAGGCATTTACTCGAAGACGATCAACGACGTCACCTTCCGCAACATCAACGTGGAGGCACCGACCGAGGAGCAGTTCGCGCTGGAGGAGTCGATCTACGGGCGTCCGTTTTACGGCACGCCGGGCGCTGGCTTTGGTGGATCGCCGAACCGGGTGAGCCCGCAGTTCACGAACGCCATCGTGCTCGACAATACCAACGAGGGCTACCAGTACAGCCTGACGGCACAAGTCCAGCGGCGCGTGGCCGAGGGGTTGAGCGGATCGGTCTCGTACACGTTCAACGAAGCAAAGAACGTGAACAACGCCACCTCCAGCCGCGCCATCTCAAACTGGCAGTTCAATGAAAACAAGGACGTCAACGACCCGCGCCTGGGCACGGCCGACTTCGAGCTGCGGCATCGCTTCCTCGGGACCGTCAATTACCGGCTCAACTACCTCGACCGGTTTGCCACAACCATCGGCCTCGTGTACGAAGGGCGCTCCGGCGAGCCGTTCAGTTGGGTTTACTTCGGCAACGCCAACGGCGACACGCAGCCGTTCAACGATCTGGTGTACGTGCCCGAGACGCGGGGCGACATCGTGCTGGAGAGCGACAACTGGGAGCTCATGGACGCCTTCATCGAGAACAACGACGCGCTCGACGAGGCCCGCGGCAAGGTCATCGAGCGTAACACGGCCGACGCGCCCTGGCAGAACATCCTCGACCTCCGGCTTTCCCAGACGATCGAAACGTTTGAGGGGCAAAACATCCAGGTCTCGGTCGACGTCGAGAACGTCCTGAACCTGCTCAACGACGACTGGGGGCGGGTGCGCTCCACGAGCTTCAATACGCTCACGGCCTGGGACTTCCAGGGCTACGTGCTCCCGCAGGACGTGGGCACCGCCGTCAACGGCCGCGTTCTGACGGAGGATGACGTCGGCAAGCCGCGCGTCAGCTTCAGCGAGGAGACGGTACGCGACCAGCTGAACGACCAGCTCTTCAACACGCGCAACATCTTCTCCCGCTGGCGCATGCGCATCGGCGTGAAGTACACCTTTTAAGGCGTTTGCACTCCTAGAGGCGTTTGCACCCCAACGGCGCATCCGTCGGCGAACGCCTGACGATCTCGACGCGGTGCCGTCCGCAGCGCTTAGACGTTCCAACGTTGAACGTTCAACATTGTACGCTCCCCTTTTTTGCCACTGCGACCTTCTGTGATCATGGATATGCTTTCACGTGTTCGATGCGTCGCCCTTCTGGTGGCGGCGACGGCTCTCGTTTTTGGGTGCGACGGCCTCGAGACCGGCACGCCGCCCAACTCGATCGTGGAGGAAGAGGGGACGGTGGTGGGCTTTGCCCGTTCGGGAGCCAGCGTCGGGGAAACAGATACGGCTAGGGTAACCGTGGAGCTATCGACGCCGCAACCGATCCCGAACGAGATCAGCGTCGAAATCCTGTTTGCTGAACCGTCCAGTTCGGCCAAGCGTGAAGACTTCGGAGACGCCTTCCCGGCGGATGCCCCGGTCCGCGAACTGACGCGCACGGTTACCTTCGCGGCAGGAGCAGACGATGGCACGACGCAGTCGATCACATTCACCGAACTGGAGGACGACATTCCGCCGCAGGAAGAAGGCCTGGAGACGGCAATCTTCAAGCTGCAACGACTCAACGACCCGAGCGGGCGCGTCTCCATTGGAGAGAACGACCGCTTCGACCTGCTCATCGGTCTGCTCGACATCGCCGGCGCGCGCCGGCAGGGGGCCGCGGGTAATTTCATTGCCACGCAAGGCATTGTGACGCGCGCGGAGGGCGCCTTCACGCGCATTCAGGACGACACCGGCGGCCTCGTGGTCCGACAAACGGGCGGGGCGTTCAACGAAGCCGTGTCGAGCGGCGACATCCGCCGTGGCGATCTGATCCTCGTTACGGGCACGACCTCGTTCTTCAGCGGACTCCAACAGATCAACGAAGATGAGCTGTCCAACTTCACGGTGGTCTCGCGCGACAATCCGCTTCCCGAGCCGGTGGGGGTCACCGTCGAGGAGCTCCTGGCCAACGGGGAGGAGTTTGAGAGCGAACTCGTGCGCGTGGAGGGACTCACGACCGACGCGAGCGGCTCCTTCAGTGGATCGACCAGCTACACCGTCTCGGACGGCACCGCCTCGATGACGCTCCGCACGCCGAACGCAAGCGATACGGAGGTCGTCGGCAAGGAGATACCGAGCGGCACGTTCGTCTTCGAGGGACCCCTGGGGCAGTTCAATGGAGGATTTGGTGGTGCCGACGAGCCGGACAGCGGCTACCAGCTGGCGCCCGTGGGGCGCGGGGACGTGTTCGTTCCGGGGCAATAAAACCGTTAAACGTTGGAACGTTAGAACGCTGAACGATCGGAGGCTCACATGAAGGTCGTCATTCTGCGTTTTTGCGTGGCTGCACACTCACTCTGAAACGACAAAACGATCATGCGCTCTCTTCTTTTTGGGATTCTTGCGCTCGCGCTCGTCGTGGGTCTCGTGGGCTGCGACAGCGGCGGCACCGGCGCCGAGACGCTGGGGGACAATACCGGCGTCTCGTTTACAGAGGCCCAGGCGACGGTGGATGAAGGCGCGGGCTCGTACACCGTCGACGTCGAGGTGACGGACCCCGGTTTCAAGGACCTGTCGGTCGACGTGACCCGGTCCGACCAGAGCACGGTCGGACCGTCGGACGTGCGTGGCCTCCCGTCGGATACCACGATTGCGTTTCCGCAGGAGACCACCGCCGGCGAGACGCAGTCGCTGACGTTCGAGATTGTGGACGACGACGAATTTCTGGAAGGGGATGAAACCGTCGTCCTCACGCTGCAGAATCCGTCGCAGTCGTCGCTCGGGGATCCCTCGACCTTTACGCTCACGATCGAGGAGAACGACGTGACGCTCACCACCGAGGAGGCGCGCAACCAGCCGGAAGGCAGCCGCGCCGTCGTCGAAGGCATCGTGACCCGCGTGGAGTCCGACGGCGTGTACCTGCAGGACGAGGCTGGAGCGCTATTCGTGTTCGACGACCGCATCGTCGACGCCGTGAGCCGGGGCGACGAGGTGCGCGTGGATGGCACCACCAGCTTCTTCAGCGGCCTCTTCCAGCTGGAGGACGTGGGCACGGACGGCCTCACGACGATCTCGACGGGCAACGACCTGCCGGAGCCGCAGACGGTCACGCTCGACTCGCTCGCCAGCAATGGCGAAGCCTTCGAGAGCGAGCTCATTCGCGTCCAGGCCTTCACCGTCGACAGCGGCGGCGACCAGACCTTCCAGGGCGGCACGAACTACGACATTGAAGACGACACCGGAACGCTCACGCTCCGCATCCCGGGCGGCTCGGAGCTGGTCGGCGAAGACATCCCGGACCGCGCCAACTTCCAGGGCGTGCTCGGCCAGTTCAACAACTTCGGCGCGCCGGACGACAATACCGGCTACCAGCTTCTGGGTCTAACGACCGACGACCTGGAGAACGCCGCCCCGCCGGCGCAGACGATCGCCGATGCTCGCTCGCAGCCCATGGGCTCGACCGTCACCATCGAAGGCACCGTGACGCGCGCCTTCAACGCATTCGTGCGCATCCAGGACGACAGTGGGCCGACGGGCGCCAGCGGCATCGTCATCCGCCAGACGGAGGGATCCGGCAACGCCGACTTCCGCGACGACGTGGCGTCCGGCACCATTCAGCCCGGCACGCAGCTTCGTATCTCGGGCACGACGTCGGCCTTCTCCGGCCTCATCCAGATCAACAACGAGGACCTCGCGAGCTACGAAGTGATGGGGCAGGGATCGGTGCCCACGCCGCAGACGATCTCGCTCGACCAACTCGCGGACGACGTGGGCGAAGACTACGAGAGCGAACTCGTCCGCGTCGAGGGCCTGACCTTCCCGGACGCCAGCGGCACGTTCGAGAACGGCACCACGTACACCGTCGAAGAAGGCGACGGCACGCAAGCCGACTTCCGCGTGCAGGGCGAGGATGAGACGGCCCTGGGCGGCGCATCCATCCCGAGCGGCACGTTCACCTACGTCGGGATTGTGGGCCAGTTTAATAGCTTCGGGGACGTGCGCGACAACGTCGGCTATCAGCTCATCCCGGTGCGCGAGAGCGACCTGCAGTAGCGGATGTTTGCGTGTGGGCGTTTGGGCGCATGGGCGTTTGGGCGGCTTCCCGCGTGAAATGCGTTGTTCCCGCGCCACTGGTACAGACGCACTTTTGAACCCTATCCAAGTCGCCGTTTTCTCATGCCTGTCGTTCGCCACCTCGGTACGCTCGCCCTCCTCGTCGTTCTTGTACTTGTAGGAACAGCGCCACTTGCCCGCGCGCAGACCTCGATCGCCGACGCCCGCGACCAGGGAGAAGGAGCCACCGTCACCGTGGAGGGCACCGTCACGCGGGCTTTCGGCGATTTTGTTCGCTTTCAGGACGACAGCGGCCCGACCGGGGCCAGCGGCCTCGTCGTCCGCCAGACGGGCGGCGCGTTCTTCGACGACGTTCAGGACGGGACGATTACCCAGGGCACGCAGTTGCAGGTGACCGGCACGCTCAGCGAGTTCAACGGCCTGCTGCAAATCAACGAAGGCGACCTTTCGGACTATACCGTGCAGGGACAGGGCACCGCGCCGGCGCCGCAGTCCGTGGCGCTCTCGACCTTGGCCTCCAACGGGGAAAATTACGAGTCGGAGCTGGTCACCATTTCGGGCTTGAGCTTTCAGAGTGCGACGGGGACGTTCGACAATCGGACCTCGTACACCGTCGCCGATGACACCGGGACGCTTACGTTCCGGGTGCAGACCGACGACGAGACCCAGCTCGGCGGCACGGAGATTCCGGGCGGCACGTTC
>CAYFSC010000061.1:0-15971 GCA_964345695.1 uncultured Rhodothermales bacterium
GCCGCAAGCCGTACTCCGTCGTGCTGCTCGACGAGATCGAGAAGGCGCACCCGGACGTGTTCAACATCTTGCTTCAGGTGCTCGACGACGGCATCCTGACCGACAGCCTTGGGCGCCGGGTCGACTTCCGGAATACGATCATGATCATGACGTCCAACATCGGCACGCAGGACATCAAGTCGTTCGGCAAGGGCATTGGCTTCAGCCAGGCCGAGGGCGACGGCGACATGAACTACCAGTCGATGAAGTCGACGGTAGAGGATGCGCTCAAGAACGTCTTCAATCCGGAGTTCTTGAACCGGATTGACGATGTGATCGTCTTTCACCCGCTGGACAAGAAGAACATCTTCGACATCATTGACATCATGTCGGAGGATCTCTTCGATCGAGCCGAAGAGCTGGGCCTCAGCCTCGAGTTCGACGGCGATGCCAAGGAGTTCCTCACCGACAAGGGCTTTGATCCAAAGTATGGTGCCCGCCCGCTGCGTCGCGCCCTGCAGAAGTACGTCGAGGACCCGATGGCCGAGGACATCCTTCACGACCGCATCAACGAAGGGGACGTCGTGAAAATCACCCACGAGGACGATGAAGAGGAACTCTCCTTCGAGATCGTGGAGTCGGTCGAACGAGCCGACGAGGATGAAGATGCTGAGGCAGAGGTGGATACCGAGACCGACGCAGAGCCTCCTGAGAATGGAGAGGCCGATGACGAAACGGAGGCGACCTCTACGGCTGCGGAAGGCGAAGAGAAGTAGCGCCTGACGCTGGACCTGCATCCCCAAATCCCCCGAGCCCTCTTGTCCGTCTGGACGAGAGGGCTTTTCTTATGGGCGCCCACGGCATTTTCGTCCGATCTCAGGCAGGCTCTTTCCGTGCGCTACCCACCGTGCAGTGCCGGGGATGTCCCTACGACTCCCACCTCTCTCCATCGCTTTCTTTTTCCCCTTGCCCCGAACGTCCGTGTCCGCTCGCATCCTGTCTCCATTCCGAAGCAGCCGGTCGTCGCATCGCAAAGTGGGGATGCCCCCCGGTAGCGTGGTTTTTATTGGTGAGAAGCCCGCAGAACCGGTTCGAGGAAGCGTCCTTCACTACGCGGCCGATGTCCTCGACGAACGCGACCTCGACCTTACAGATCTCGCTCCCGACTATCGACGGACCGATGCCCTGTCCTGGATTCACGTCCAGGGCATCCACGACGCAGACGTGGTCCGCACGCTTGGCAATCACTTTGGACTTCATCCTCTCGTGCAGGAGGATATCGTAAACACCCACCAGCGCCCGAAGCTCGAGGTGTTCGAGGACCACCTGTTTGCCGTTCTCAAGCGCGTCGAGGTCGACTCGCACGATACTGGGGTTCGGGCCGAGCAGGTGAGTCTGATAGCTGGGCCCGGCTATGTGCTCTCCTTTCAGGAAACTACCGACACGCCCTTCGAGACCGTCCGGCAGCGGATCCGAAACGGGCGCGGCCGGATCCGCGAGGCCGGGGCCGACTACCTCGCCTATGCCCTGCTAGACGTTCTCGTCGACCAGTATTTTGTTGCGGTCGACGCCTTCGGGACACGGACCGAAGCCCTGGAGGACGAAATTCTCGAGGCGCCAACGGATCAGACCCAACAAGCGCTGAATGCACTGCGGCGCGACCTCGTCGCCATGCGTCGCATGACGTGGCCCGTGCGCGACATGCTCTCCCAGATGGAGCGCGTCGAAGTGCCCTTCTGGCACGACGCCACGCGCCCGTTCATTCGCGACGCCCACGACCATGCGGTGCAGGTGCTCGAATTGGTGGAGTCGACCCGCGACGTCGTCAACGGCCTCACCGACCTCTATATGACCTCGCTCAGCAACCGCATGAATGAGATCATGAAGGTGCTGACGATCATCGGCACCATCTTCATTCCACTGACGTTTATCGCCGGCATCTACGGCATGAACTTCGCGTACATGCCAGAGCTGGAGTACACGTATGCTTACCCCATTGCCATGGCCGTAATGGCCACCGTCGCCGGCCTCCTTCTGATCTACTTCCGCCGCAAGGAGTGGATCTGATGTCTCCTCCACACGCCGGGTTGGCCTGTGAAAGGTGTGCGGGAGGACGTACGCGGGGGACGCACGGAAGCCCATGTGGTGCCATTGCGTGTCGTCCTTAGAGGACCGGCACCGGTCGTTTCTCTCTCCTACGTTCGCTTCCCCATTTGCAGCTGACCCCATGTCCCGCAAGCCGTCTCCACTCCGTCCCGGCGATCCGGTGGCCGTGGTTGCCCCCGCCAGTGCTCCGCGGGACGCCGACCGGTACCGACGCGGCCTTGAGCGGCTGCGCGAGGTCTACGACGTGCGCTCCGCCTACGCGCCAGGCCCTCCCCACGGCTACCTGTCTGCCTCTGATGCGCAACGAGCCCGGATGATGAATGCTGCACTTGCGGACTCCGACATCCGCGCCGTTTTTTGCGCACGAGGCGGGTACGGCAGTCTTCGTCTTCTGCCGCGTCTGGACGTGGCGACCGCCGCCAGCCGTTCCCCCACGCTGCTGGTCGGATACAGCGACATTACGGCCCTCCAATGGGCCCTCTATCGCCCGACGGGCTGGACGAGCATTTCCGGCCCGGTGGTCACGGAGTGGGCACTTGCAGACGACCGAATGCTGGCGCCGTTTCGATCGCTTGCGGGCGGAGAGTTGCTTGCCTTCGCCGGCCCCGACGACACCCCACTGCGCCCCCTGCGTGTAGGGCAAGCAGACGGTCCCCTTCTCGCCGGCAATCTGTCGGTGCTCACGCGTCTGCTGGGCACGCCCTACATGCCGGATCCGTCCGGCGCAATTCTCGCCATCGAGGACGTGCAGGAGCCGCCGTACTGCCTGGATCGCATGCTGGCCCACCTCGATCTGGCGGGCGTGCTGGACGATCTGGGCGGCGCCGTCATCGGAGATCTGAGCCCGGCGCCTCCCCAGGACGACGCGCCGACTCTCTCCGTCGAACGCGTGCTCGACGACTACTTCGGATCCCGCTCCTACCCGGTTGCCACGAACCTCTGGTATGGGCATCTGCACCCTCGTCTGTCGCTTCCCATCGGCTCCCGGGTGGCCCTCCGCGTCACAGACACCGAGGCGTCGCTGCAGATGACGGAGCCGGTGGTCGCCTGAGGACGCACCGGGGCACGCGCCGCAGGGACGCCTCCAGCAGTGCTTCCGTGGAGGCAGCGATGACACCGTCGGACTTATCCCGAAGAGATCTGTTCTTCCTCCTCGCCGGGCGTCCACCGGTGTTGTTCCAGGTCCACCCGGTCGTCGCCCACGAACGTGACGCCTTCGCTGCGGAGCCGCTCTTCCATGACCTCCGGGGTCTCGAAGTGGCGCTTTCCCGTGAGGACGCCGTTTCGGTTGACCACCCGGTGGCAGGGCAGGCCGCTCCCCACCGCCGCGTTCATCGCCCACCCCACCGTACGTGCGGCGCTGCGCTGTCCCAGGTATTCCGCGATGTCACCGTACGTGGCGACGCGCCCCGGCGGAATCTGTGCCACCACCGTCCACACGCGCTCGAAGAAGTCGTCACGGTCGGACATAGGACGGTGGAGTCAACATGATGGACGCAACGCGAAGGAAAAGAGTGACAGACGCCGCGCCGTGGGATCACATTGTTCGGGTCAGTTCGCGTCTTCCAGTTCGAAGTCGATGGAACGCTCCACGCTCTGGCCGGAGCGTTCGTCGGTGACCCGCACGTTGACGGTGACGTCGGAGGGACCCTCGACCTCCCATTCGGCAAGGTCGAGCATAATGTACTCGGTGGCCGTGCGGCTCGTGCCGTCGTTCGTGGTGGTGACGGTGGTGCGCTCCTCGTCGTCCCCGCGGAAGAGTTTTTGGACGGCTCCGCCCTTCGTTCGTCGCTGCACCTCATACTCCACCGTGTAGCGCGTGCGGTCGTCCGCCCCGAACGGAAGGTGGTACACTTCGAAATACAGCATCAGGGGCGTCTCGGGCGTGACGGTCTGGAACGGATAGGGAATGGCGGTTTCGGTGTACGAACCGGTTGCATCTTCGGGAACGACCATCGGACGCAAGTCGCTCATCTCCAGAATCCGCTCGTCGGCGGTCAGGGCCGTCAGCGAATCGCGCCGCATCGTGCCGACCTTTAGTTTCGGCCCTACACGCGCCTGGTTGCCGTCAGCCGCGATGGCGAACTGGTCCCACTGGACGGAGAGGTGATACAGGCTGGAATCGCCCTCGCTCGTGGCAAAAGTGCGGGCCGGAATCGTACGGTCGCCACCGCCGACATCCGTCAGGCGATAATGCTTCTGATTAACGATGCGTGTCTGATAATCCGGTGTTTTCTGCGAGGCCGTCAAACGCACGACAAACTCATCGGACGCAAAGCTTCGGGCGTGCTGGTCCATCCGTTCCCGATCTGTCTGGGTGGGAACGAGCGCCTCGGGGGTGGGCGTCCAGTACAGCTCGGTCCGCGTCGTTCCGTCGTCATTCAGGAAGCGGGCCGTGCGTGCGGCAATATTCAGCTGACCGTGGTCGTCCAGGACAGTCGACTGATGCTGCGGGGTGAATTTCTGGCGACGGAAGCGGGCCTGTGCGTCCTTGTTTTCGGTGTCCGATATCGTTCGCTGGGCGAACACGTACGGACGGTACTGCTGACGGCTCAGGCTTTCCCAGTCCATGAGGCTCCCTTCATCGACCGCATCTGCCATGTAATTGGCCACTTCGTCGTGCCGCTGCGCCAGTTCTGGATGGAAGTCGGAGTACTTCCGGTAGATGGCCCGCAGCATGGCAAGAGCCATCACCGAGCGCTGCTGTCCGCGCTGGGTCGAGGTGAAGCCGCTGCGGAGCTGGCGCGGAAGGAGGTCCTGCACCGTGCCTATTTCGTAAGACGCGCCTTTATTTTTCTGAACGAAGATGTAGTAGGTACTTCGGTCCGTTTGCGCGTACGACCAGAACTCGTTCTCCGGCAGGTCCGACAGGTTCACCGTAACCCCGGGCCGGTACAGCAGATCGGTAAGCCGGCTGTCGTTGTAGCGGATCTCCACCGTATGGTCCGGTTCTCCAAGACGCACGTAAACGCGACCCCGCTCGTCAAACCCGGTCGGCGACGCGTCGCTGGCGTATTTCTGACGGGCATGCGCGACGCGATGCAGGTGTTCTCGAACACGCTCATTCTTTTGCGTAGCGGGCAGCGGGTCTTCGCCACGCCACCACGCCAGCAGGGTCTCGCCTTCAACGTCCGCCACGGTTTCGGGGGTGATGTCGCCCGCGTCGCTCGGCAGGCGAGCCTTGTCCTTGGCGTCTTCGGGCAGCACCAGGGCAAGGTGGCGGAGATGAGGCACCAAAGCGCGGCGGTCTTCTGGGCTCAGCGACGAGCTTCCAGCTTCCTTCATGAGGCGAAGGTACGCCGCAGCAGCCAACGGGTAGTTCTCAGCGTTCTCCTCGCGGAAGACGCGCCGAACAAACGCATCGGCCAGCTGGACGTCAAAGCGGTCGGCCGCGCTCAGCGTGATAAGGCCCACCCGCCATGTGGAAATGGCGCGGCTCAGCCGCTCGTTCTCCTCGTAGGCCCGGCCGAGCCAGTAGGCGGCCGACCCCTCCTCGGTGTCGAAATACGACGGAGTGTCGGTAAATACCCGCTCGAGCAGCGAGGCGGCTTCACTGCCGTTGCCACCGCGCACCGCCTGCACGCCGTCTGCAAAGGCAAGCTGGAGCTTGCTGTCCGAAGGGGGCGAGGATTGGCCGAGCGCAGGAAGAGCGGTTCCCAACAGGACAATCATCAATCCAGCAGTCCACAGCCGAAAACCACGCATGGCCAGTCTGAGGTTTAACGAGAGGAGTCGAAGAGCCGTCGAAAGAATCCAACGTCGGCGCACCGAACCAAGACACGAACGTCGTCTCTGGACCCCGACGAGGCTACTCTGCACGTTGCCGCCCGGGATCACGAATTTTCTGCCAAGCCACTCAACGGTTGTACTACTGTACACGCATCGAATCGTTCTCCATTCTCCCGTTTCGATGCGGAGATCGTTCCCGCTGTTCACTGCGGACGGGTGTTAAGATCGAACGACTCGATCTCGACCGGAGTGGCCTGGTCGGCGTCCTCGCGGATGTGAACCACCTGATCCATCGCCACGTCGGAGAAGCGCTGCACCTGCCCGCTTCCGGGCCACGTCACTTCGATGTGCTGCAAGGCGTCGGCCGTTCCCAGCCCCATCTCCAGTTGGAGGCTTGAGGCGCCAAAACTACCCCCGGTGCCTACCGTGCGGTGAAGGGTGCGTGTTTCGCCGTTTTCCTCGATCACGGCCCGCACCCGCGCCCCGATGGCACTCCGGTTGGCGGTGGTGCCTTCGAGACGCAGGGTGATCCAGTGATGGCCGAACCCTGGGTTCTCGAACAGCACGTTGTGAAACACGTCGCCCTCGAACGCGCCTCCCATCACGGCGTAGATGTCCTGATCGCCGTCGTGGTCCAGGTCCGCGAAGGCGATGGCGTGCCCTTTCTGCAGATGCCCAAATCCGCCCGGGCCCGTCACTTCGGTGAACCGGCCATCGCCGGTATTCCGAAACATGCGGTTCGGGATGAGGGTGCGGAAGTCCGGATCGCCGGTACCGACGTAGAAGTCCTGCCACCCGTCGTTGTCGAGGTCGCCAAAGTTGGACCCCATTGAGAACATGACCTTCTGGAGGTTGGTCTGGCTGGCAACCTCGGTGAAGGTGCCGTCGCCATCGTTGTGGTACAGGCGCGGCATTTCGGCATCGACGGGCCGTCCGAGCGCTTCGGCGGCCATGTCGCCGGAGGAGGCGCGCCATCCGGAGACGAAGAGGTCCTGGTAGCCGTCGTTGTCGTAGTCCCAGAACCAGGCCGGAAAGCTCTCGACGGGCTCCGCCACCCCAGCCTGCTCGGTCACGTCGGTGAACTGCCAGGTGCCGTCGGTGTCAGGGCCGTCGTTCCGAAAGAGACGGTTGGGCGAATCCCAACTGGAAAGGTACAGATCGGGATCGCCGTCGTTTTCGATGTCGCCCCACACCACGGCCTTGACGTAGCTCGTTACGTCCAGGCCCACCTCGGCTGCGATGTTGGTGAAGGTGCCATCGCCGTTGTTCCGGTAGAGGGCGCAGGGGTTGGCCTCGTCGGTCGTCGGCCCCCAGCGCGTGTCGCCGGAGCGCGAAGTTTCGTTTCCGATGAAGAGGTCGAGGTCCCCGTCGCCGTCGAAGTCGGCCCAGTCGGCGGTCTGGGTGGGATGGGCGCCGTCGAGCCCGGCGCGCACGGTGACGTCGGTGAAGGTGCCGTCGCCGTCATTGCGCAGCAGCGAGTTGGGATGGCCGTCGGGGTACCACGCGCCGCGTAGGATGAGGACGTCGGTGTGGCCGTCGTTGTTGTAATCGGCCTGGATCATGTTGAGGCCGCCGAGGAGGCCCGTCAGTCCGGCCGCGTCGGTGCGTTCGACGAAACCGCCGTCTCCGGTGCTCTGAAAGTAGCGCACCTGATCGCGAAGTCCCCACGACGAGGCCAGGATGTCGGGATGCCCATCGCCGTTCAGATCGTCAACGACGACACCTCCCGAGAGGCCCATGACGTCCACACCGAGCGGACCGGATACGTCTTGGAATCGCGGGACGTCGGCGTCCTCGGCGCCGACCCGGACGGGCACGTGCCACCGGTCGGAGACGCTGTCGGGGTAGGTGCCCAGCGTCATCGCGGCGACGTTGAGCAGCCATCGGGAGTTGAGGTCGTCCGGCGCCGTTGTCAGAATCTCCTGATACAAGTCGAAGGCCCGGCGCGCGCCCTCCTTCTGCGTGTGCACGCCCTTGCCCTGAATCGGGTAGACGCATCGCCGGGCGTTGTGGTCGGTCACGCAGTTGCGCATCTCCCCGAGCCGCATGTTGCTGATGGCGAGGTAGTCTTTAATCGCCAGGCGGAAGGACTCGGGCGCGCCGCGCTCTTGGGCGAAGGAGAGCACCTCCTGGAAGTTCGCGATCGCCTCTTCATTCATGCCGGCGCGGAGCTGTTCCTCCGCCAGTTTCACGGTGTAGTCGACCCAGGCACGCGGGTTCTGCGGCTCGTCGAACGACGCGATGCGCTCGGCCCGCGCCTTGTTGACGTACAACGAATACGTGGGGTTGGCCTCGGCCTCGTCGGCGATGCTTTTCAGGCGATCGGCCATCTTCGCGGTGCTCTCGGCCCGCGGCGGCTCCGGCTCGGACACGCAGCCTGCAAGCATTGCGCCGACCAGAACCAGAAGGCCAAGAAGTGGCCCCCTCAATCGAAGGGGGCTCGTCGAGCGAGAAGGCATGAGAAGCGGCAAAGTTGGTGACGATGAAAGATGGGAGGTGCTACCGGTCGGCCGGCGACGTTGCAGTTTGCTTCCAGGACGGATGGGCCCCAGGGGCGGCGATCTCGTACACCCGACCGGCCTGCACCTGCGTCCGGGTCGTGTCTCCGCGGGGCCAGGCCACCTCGACGCGGGCGGTTTCGGCCGGACCCATCGCAAAGGAGAGCAGCGCCTCGCTGTCCGACAGGTACTCGCCCGCCGCGACGACGGTGTGCGTCTGGGCCGGGATCGGGGCCTCGCCGTCCGGGGACGGAACGACGCGCACCGTGGCGCCGATGGCCTCGGTGTTCGGCGCCCGACCGACGAGGCGAATGGCGAGGCGCGGCTCGCTGCCCGTGTTGCGGTAGACGCCCAGCGATCGGTTCAGGCGGTTCACGACCACGTCCAGATCGCCATCGCGGTCGAGATCGCCCGTGGCCATGCCGTGCCCCACATCGGCCCGTGGGCCGAGGCCCCATCCGTCCGGCATCGTTTCGAAGGTGCCGTCGCCCCGGTTCCGAAAGGCCATCGTCTTCAGATCCAGCCGCGGATACTGGAAGAGGAGTTGCCGGTGCTCTTCGTAGCTCTGCACGCGTTCGCGCATGGCGTTGATGCGCGCCTGCGCGTCGGCGTTCTGCACGTCGAACGCGTGGCCGTTGCTGACGATCAGGTCTTCGTAGCCGTCCAGGTCGACATCCACAAACCGCGACGACCACGTCCAGCCCGATGCCTCCAGCCCGGCGAAGGAAGCAGCTTCGACGAACGTGTTGTCGCCGCGGTTGAGTTGGAGGGTGTTCTGCATTTCCTGCGTTCGGGACTGGGGCGCACCCAGCGGGTTCGGCACGGGGGCCTGCGACGGCATCTGCGTCTGCCGTCGCTCGTAGCTGCGCCCGAGCATGTCCGCTAGAAAGAAGTCTTTGTCGCCGTCGCGCTCCACGTCGGTGGTGGCGATGGACATGGTGGCGTGGCTCGTCGCACGCAGCACAGTCTCGTCGGCCTCGACGAAGGTTCCGTTGCCCGTGCCCCAGAAGAGCAGATCGGGGCTCTCGAAGTCGTTGCAGACGTACAGGTCGGGCTGACCGTCGCCGTTGAGGTCTTCGAGGCGGGCGACGAGCGCCCAATCGCGCGGCACCTCGGTCATCGGCGCCCCGTCGGCGGTACGGAACGCCTCGGCCCAGGGCACCTCGCGGAACGTGCCGTCGCCCTCGTTCAGGTAGAGGCGGTCGGCCTCGGCCTGTTCCAGATGCATGAGTTTCGTTCCAATCTTCTGGAGCTCGTATTCGTCGCGAAACTTCGCGTCCACGACGTACTCGTCAGGGCCCACCTGGCGGACGATCTCGTTGAACGCGATCTGGTCGGGCGGCAGGGAGTCGCGGAGGGCAACGCGCTTGTAGTTGCTGACGTATAGGTCGAGGTCGCCGTCCTGGTCGATGTCCGCCAGTGCAGAGGTGGTGGACCCTCGCCCGGCGTGAAGCCCCGCGTCGGGGACCTTCTCGAATTTCCCTTCGCCATTGTTGTGAAAGACGACGTTTGGACCGCCCATCGTCGTGATGACGAGGTCGAGATCCCGGTCGCCGTCCAGGTCGGCCAGGGAGACACCCGTGGCATGTGCGCCGGACAGGGCGGCTCCCCCTGCCTGTGGGACCCGCGCAAACTGGAAGTCGCCCTCGTTCAGATACAGGCGGTTGGGCCCGCCGAGCTGCGTGACGAACAGATCCGGCCAGTCGTCACCGTTCACGTCCCCCACGGCGACCCCGGAGCCGTGCAGCATGTTGCGGTTCTGCGCCACCATCTCCTTCGTCACGGTGTTGACGAACCCGAGGCCGGTGCGCGACGAGTCGAGCGGCTCGAAGCCCGGGGTGTTGCCTCCTGTCCGCGCAAGATCGGCCCAGCGCACGCCGCTTTCCGCGTTCCAGGCGCCCGGAGGCGTGGAGCCGGCTCCGCAGCCGGACACGAATGCGGCAACAACGAGCAGTGCACCGACCGCAGCCGTCAGGGTATGAGAAGGGAACGTACGCATGAAGCCAGAAAAGCCAGAGGTCAGAGCCCCGTACCGGGGCGTCGAGCGGCAGTCTCGGGAATGGCGTCGCTACGGATACGCGACCACCGTGGACCGGGCGCCGTCGGCAACGTTCTGCTCGCTCGTCGTTCCGTCGGGCCAGCGCACCTCGACAGCTGCGATTGTGCGATCTCCGTGGCCGAGCACGCGAACGGGGCTGTGCTGCGACCAGTACCCGCTACCGGCGGTGACGGGGACGGCCGGGCCGTAACTGCCGTCGGCATAGCGCGCCCGAAGCGTCGCGCCGATGCCCGTGGGATTGCCCGCCGGTCCCTCAAGCCGGACACGAAGCCCCGGTGTGGCGCCGACGTTGCGGAAAAGCTTTGTCTCCGCCCCGTTCTGAGCAACCAGCACGTCGGTTCGGCCGTCCTGATCGATGTCTGCGACGGGGGCGGCCCGCTGCTCGCCATAGACGAGGAGCCCAGAGTGGTGCCCCTTCACCGGCGTGAACGCCCCGGTTCCATCGCCTTGCAGCACAAGGGCGCGGCCTCCATCCTGCCGGGGGGTCTGGATCTGCGTCGCGAAGAAGTTCTGGCTCATCAGAATATCGAGGTGTCCGTCCCCGTTGGCATCCGCGAGGCTCGGCGAAAAGCCCGCCGTGAGCTGTGCCCACATCGGGAGGAGCCGGCCCTCGAAGCGCGGCCCGTTGGTGCCCGCCGTGTTCAGAAAAACCATGTGCGAGACGGTGTTGACCTCCTTCGTCTCGGCAGACTGAAACCGTGAGGGGCCCACGATGTCCTCCAGCGAGGCGGTCGAGAACTCTTCGAACGACGAGAAGCGGCGCCGCACGAACGGCATGGCCTGCGCGATCGACGACAGCCCTTCGTACGGCAGATACGCGTCGCGCTCCTCATGGTACTTCGTTTCGAGCAGATCCATCGACCCGTTCCGGTCGAAGTCGGCATAGTAGCCCCGCAGAGGCCGGTCAAGCCCCGCCGCGTCGATGGCGCGCACCGGTCCGGAGGGGCGACCGTACTTGCTGTTCCAGCCCCAGTTGCTCGCGACCACATCCAGGCGGCCGTCGCCGTTCACGTCCCCCACGTCCACGCCGTTCCAGAAGCCGGTGTGGGCCGCAAGTCCGCGCGCCTCGGTCTGCACGATGAACTGCCCGCCCTGGTTCTCGAAGTAGTGCACCGGCCCCCACTCGGTGGCGAGCACGAGATCTGAGTCGCCGTCGGCGTCGAAGTCGGCGAATGTGACGGCGGAGACCATGCCGAAGTCGTTGAACGGACGGCTGAGCCGCCGGCTGCGCTCGTAGCGTCCGTCGTTGTTTACATAGATGACCGAGGAGGCATCCGCAGGATAGCCGCCGGGCTCGTGACGCCCACCGGCAAACAGATCGAGGTCGCCGTCGCCGTCCACATCGGCCAGGGCCAGCGGTCCCACCGACGACGAGCCGAACGTGAGCGAGTCGGTCCGGCGGAGGCCGGTGGCACTCGACTCGTAGATGAAGATCGAGGACGGACGGGCCGGGTCTTGCGGTGTGCGCTCGTAGTTCGAGTACCCGACGAAAACGGTGGCCCCGTCGTCGTGCGGTGCGGCCACGATGCCCGTCAGGTCGCGCTCGAACGTCTGGTCCAGCACCCCGCCCCGGACCCGCGTGAACTGCCCGTCATCGTTCCGATAGTACGCCATCGAGCCGCCGCGTCCGGTGCCGATGAGCAGATCGTCGTCGCCGTCGGCGTCGAGGTCGGCCCAGGCCACGCCCGGCCCCTGCTGACTGAGGCGCCGCGGCAGGAGCGGCTGGCGCTGAAAGTCTTCGTACTTCGTCTCGGGATGGGTGTGGGTGAGCCGGTCGCTCACGTCTTCGAACCAGCGGCCGGTATCGGCAGCAGCCGTGGGCATCGCCGGCACCGGACCCGACGGATCCGGTGCGGGGGCGGCATGGGCTGCCGACAGAAAGAGGCGCGACGCGGCGGCGTCCGCCGTGGGTGCAGCGTCCGTCGAATCCGCGGCGGGCGCCTCCCAGTCGACCTCGGCGCCCGGCTCGGCAATCTCGTAGATCCGGCCGGACTGCACCTCGACCCGCGAGGTGTCCCCGTCGGGCCACGTCACCGCGACGGTCGCCTGCTCAGCGGCGCCCATCGCAAACGTCATCTCGGCGGTGCTGTGCGACAGATACTCGCCGCCGGCCGTGACCGACTGTGTTTGTGCGGGGGGAACCGGGTCGGCGCCGGACTGGCGGGGCGAGACTCGCACATGCGCGCCGACGGCCTTCGTGTTGGGCGCGGCACCGACGAGGCGAAGGGCCACCCGCGGCGCATCGCCCAGATTCCGATAGACGCCCGCACCGGCACGGAGGCGGTTGACGACCACGTCGAGGTCGCCGTCGCGGTCGACGTCGGCCGTGGCCATGCCGTGGCCCACATCGGCCTCGGTGCCCAGGCCCCATCCGTCGGGCATGGCCTCGAACGTGCCGTCGCCCCGGTTGCGGAATGCGGCGCTCTTCAGATCGAGGTCCGGATCCCCCAGCAGCTTCTCCCGCCACCGCCCCGCCTGTCGCCGCCGGGTGTTGGACAGCCGCATCTGCGTGTCGGCGTTCATCGCGTCGTAGGCGTGGCCATTCGTGATGATGAGATCGTCGTAGCCGTCGAGGTCCACGTCCATAAACCGCGACGACCACGTCCAGCCCGTGGCTTCGATCCCAGCGATCTCCGCGATCTCGACGAACGTGCCGTCCCCGCGGTTCAGCTGCAGGGTGTTCTGCATCTCCTGCGTGCGCTGCCGGGCAGCCCCGACCGAGACGGGTACGGGCGAGCGCGACGCCATCTGCGTCTGGCGGGCCGTGTACGTGCGGCCCAGCATGTCGGCGAGGAAGAAGTCGATGTCGCCGTCGCGGTCCACGTCGGAGGTGGCGATCGACATCGTGGAGTGGCTCGTGGCACGCAGCACGGTCTCGTCCGACTCGCGGAACGTGCCGTCACCCTGGTTGAAGAAGAGCCGATCCGGGCTCTCGAAGTCGTTGCAGAGGTAGAGGTCGGGATGCCCGTCCCCGTTGAGGTCCTCGAACCGCGCCACCAGCGTCCAGTCGAGCGGCACTTCGGTCATCGGAGCGCCGTCGGCGGTGCGGAAGACCTCGCCCCACGACTGCTCGGTAAAGGTGCCGTCGCCGTTGTTCAGGTACATGCGATCGGGCTCGGCATACTCGAAGCGCATGATTCGGTTGGCCTGCCGACGCAGCTCGTAGTGGTCCTGAAACTCGTCGCGGACCTGGTATTCGCCATCGCGCTGCACCACGACCCGCTCGAAGCGGATCTCATCCGCCGCATACAGATCCTTGACGGTTTCCTTCTTGTAGTTGCCCACGTACAGGTCGAGATCGCCATCGCCATCGACGTCCGACAGCGCCACGGTCGACGAGCCCTCGCCGGTTCGGAGCCCGGCGTCGGACACGCGCTCGAAGCGGCCGGCGCCGTCGTTGCGAAAGACGACGTTCGGGCCGCCCATGGTGGTCACCACCAGGTCGAGGTCCCGGTCGCCGTCGAGGTCGGCAAGCGCCGTACCACTGGAAAACTCGCCGTTCAGGGCTGCGCCCCCGGCCTCGGGGACCTTCTCAAACTGGAAGCCCCCCTGGTTGAGGTACAGTTCGTTTGGCCCGCTCAGATGCGCAAAGTAGAGGTCGGGCCACCCGTCGCCGTTCACATCCCCGACCGACACGCCGGAGCCGTTGACGTAGTGCCGGTTGGACAGAAAGGCCTCTTGCGCCAGCGTGTTGATAAACCCGATCCCGGTTTCGGTCGAGTCGAGCTGTCGGAAACCCGGCCCCTCTGCCTGAGGAGCAGGAAGCTCGGCCCACCGGACGCGGTCAGCCACGGTCCAGGGGCCTGGTGCCTCTGCCTCGTCCGGCGATGTACACCCGGCGAGCAGCATCCCGAGAAGTGCGACCATCGGGACAACGTAGTTCCGTACTACCATGAACGAGGGATTCAGGTGGGGAATCAATTCACGGAGGCGCTATGCCCCCGGACATGAGGCGAGACGCGAAGTCCTACCGCGAGCGCACCCCGCTCGCCATCGCGTCTTCGAGGTCCTGAACGATCTCTTCAAAGTACTCCTCGCGGGCGTCGGTCAACTCAGCGTCCGTCCATTGCGCCCCGTTCTGTTTCTGCACCTGAAAGTGCGACCGAAAGATCACGGTGTAGGTGCTGGGACCTCCAGAGGATCGGTTCTTCGGCCGAGCGTGCACCTCCAGGCGAGTGCGGCACCCGGTGATGCCCCGCTTCTTCTCAACCTCATAAGGCGTTTGCTCGCTCCACTGCGTGATGAACCGGATGTCTTCCTGGGTGGTCACCTCCCGGTCGAACCGGTAGTTGTAGGTGTTCAACAGCACCTGGCGCGTCTGCTCAATGACGTCGGTGGCAGTGGTGGTTCCGATGCGCTCTCGCATGGTGCCCTTCGTGGGCGCCGTGGAGCCGCAGCCGGCCAGCACGAGAGGGGCGATGAACAAGGCGACACTCAGGAATCGACGAAGCATGAATCTATGGATGCGCGGTTCGTATCAGGCGAATAGTGGATGCGGAAGCAAAGACCGAGCGCCGGTCCCCGCACGTCAGGAAAGGCATCGTCCTGCACAGGGTCGAGTCCGTTCAGGGATTCCCACGTAGCAACCGTCATTCCCAGCGCCCCAATGTGCGGGACAAGGGGGTGCAGCCAGGGGGCCAGGTGTCGAGATCCGGTCGGAATCGTGCAGAGCGTCTACGTGCAATCACGTAAGCAGTTTGAGTTTGCTCCTTCCAGGACGCTTGAGAGACATTCGTTCAAAGGAACACCGTATGGCCTCGATGAACCGGGCGCTCCGCAGAATCACCGCAAGCGCCTCCGGACGACGGACGCGGAGGATGACGCTTCCGGCCCGAGGCGTCCTCAGCCCGAGTCATCGCTGAGGCTGTGGGTCATCCTCTGGAAACCTCTATGGGCCAACCTGCTCGTTTCGTGGAGATCCCTCAGTAGGCTCGGGATGACGTGCCCGGTTTTGAGATCGTTTCTTGGTGCCGCGCCAAGCGCCATTCTGGGTGCACAAGCGATCTCCAATCCCTTCCTCGCTTCGTAGTGAAACGGGGGCAGGATGCGCCGCCGAATGCGTGGTCTCTGCAGAAGCGGCGGCATTGCTAAAAAGAAGAGGGCCGACATCGGTTCCGATGCCGGCCCCCTTCCAGAACCACATGTAGCCGCACGACCCAACCTCGGTCGAACGTCTGCCGCTTACTTCGGACTGCTCGGCAGCGTCACCCGGTCGGCGTCTTTGTGGCGGCTCCACATCTTCACGATGTCGCCTTGGCTCTGCGCCGCGTGCTTCGCGAGGCTGCTGCTGCCACCGCCGCCCGGCTGCCCGATGCATCCGGTCGCGTTTCCGACCGAGCAGGGGCCGCCCACTCCACCGAAGGTGTAATTGTCAAGGCCCAACGTGTTGAGCTCAGCACCCGGAACCGGGAAGTGAAGCGGTGTGCCCTCCTCCAGGTCGCCCCAGGCGCGGTCGGTGTAGTAGTTGAGGCCGCTGGCCGTCAGCGCCGTTTCGATGTTGAACTCGTACTTCATCATCGACCAGAGCGTGACGTCGCCCGGCTCGAGCGGGTTCGGCTCGTCCTCGATGCTACCGACGGGAACATCCGCCGTGGCCGGAT